>CAXTTN010000464.1:426-2064 GCA_964247105.1 uncultured Pseudonocardia sp. | reverse complement strand
ACACGATGAAGGTCAAGTTCATCGAGCCGCGCGACGTCAGCGACGCGGTGCTGTTCCTGGCGAGCGACGAGTCGCGCTACGTCACGGGCCTGAGCCTGACGGTGGACGCGGGCAACACCATCCGCTGACCCACCGCGTCCATCGCGACGCTCACGGCAGGAGCGCGGCGATCTCCGAGTCGGTATAGCCCAGCTGCTCCAGGAGCTCCCTCGTGTGCTGGCCGGCGCGGGGAGGTGGCGCGACCGTGCTGCGGGACGCGCCGTCCCAGCGGATGGGGGACTCCACCGACTCGACGCCGGTGCCGTCGACCTGCAGCCACGCGCCGGTGGCCCGCGCCTGCGGGTCGTCGAGCACCTCGGCGGCGTTCTGGATGGGCGCCCAGAACACGTCGTGGGTGTCGAAGACGCTCGACCAGTGCGCCAGCGGCTGCGCGGCGAAGGCCTCGTCCAGGATCGCGACCACCTCCGTGCGGTTCTTCGTCAGCGCGCGGGCGCCGGCGAAACGCTCGTCGGCGCGGAGGTCCTCGCGGCCGATCGCGGCCAGCACCTTCGGCAGCTGCCGCCCGGCCTCGACGCCGACGAGGAAGAACCAGCGGTCATCGGCGGTGCGGTAGGAGTTGTACATCGGGGTGGGGCAGCGCTCGCGTGGGTACGGCGGCCGCGGTTTGCCGCCCATGGCGTGGGTGCCCAGCTCCCCGGCCAGCGCCCACATCCCGGTGCGCTGCAGTGATGCCTCCACCATGCGGCCCCGGCCGGTGGTGGCCCGCTCCACCAGCGCGGCGCTGATCCCGGCGACGGCGGCCATGGCGGTGAACGTGTCACCGAGGCCCGTCCACATCGCGGCGGGCGGGGTGCCCTGGGTGGTGATGGCGTCGGCGACGCCGGCGCGGGCGAAGAAGCCCGCGAGGTCGTAGCCTGCGCGTTCCTGGTCGGGCCCGCCCCAGCCGTAGGCGCTCAGCGAGCAGAACACCAGCCGCGGGTACCGGTCCCGGACGAGCGCGGGGGACAGGCCCAGCCGTTCCAGGGCCGACGGGCGCAGGTTGGACAGCAGCACGTCCGCGCCCTCCAGCAGCCGGCCGAGCACCTCACGGCCCGCTGAACTGCGCACGTCCAGCTCGATGGAGCGCTTGCCCCGGTTCGCCGAGGTGAACGCCCCGTTGGGGGCGTCGGGGTTGGCCCCCGCAGAGCCCCAGATGGTGCGCATGGGCTCCCCGCCGGGCGGTTCGACCTTGACGACGTCGGCGCCCCAGTCGGCGAGCACCCCACCCGCGGCCGGAGCGGCCATCCAGTGCCCCAGCTCGACGACCCGGATCCCGGCCAGCGGCGCAGGCGCGGTCACGACTGCGCCTCCGGCACCCGTGCGCGGTAATCAGTGCCGGGGCACTGATTACCGCGCACGACCCCTGAGACGACGACCTCGACCTGCTCCGGGCCGCGAGTCTGGCCGCCACTCCACTCGACCGCCGACGGATCGGTGAGGTGGAAGTGGGGCATCACCCGCAGCCACTCCTCGATCGCGATCCGCAGCTCCAACCGCGCCAGGTTCGACCCCAGGCAGCGGTGCGCGCCGGTGCCGAACGTCAGGTGCCGGTTGCGCCTGCGGTCGATCCGCACCTCGTCGGGGGCGTCGAACACCTCG
>CAXTTN010000464.1:0-416 GCA_964247105.1 uncultured Pseudonocardia sp. | reverse complement strand
GACGCAGCGGCCGTGCAGCTCGTCGTCGGCGGTAGAGATCCGCCCGACCGTCACCGGCGCGTAGGCCCGCAGGAACTCCTCGACGGCCGTGGCCATCAGCGCGGGCTCGGTGAGCAGCCGGTGGCGGTCGTCGTCGTGGGTGGCCAGGTGCCAGATGGACGACCCGATCGCGCTCCACGTGGTGTCGGCGCCCGCGATGAGCACGAGGAACGCCGAGCCCAGCTTGTGCTTGCGCGACAACGGTTCGCCGTCCATCTCGGCGTCGACGAGGTAGCTGATGAGGTCGTCGCCGGGGTTCTGCGTGCGTTCGGTCAGCAGCCCGTCGAGGTAGGCGAGGATCTCCTTCACCACCTCCGACCGGACGGCCTGGTCCTGCCCGCCGATGCGGATCATCCGCACCATCCACTCGGAGAACC
>CAXTTN010000463.1:0-2076 GCA_964247105.1 uncultured Pseudonocardia sp. | reverse complement strand
CAGCCAGCGGACGAGCGCCGCGGCCGCGGGGACGCCGTAGACGACGGTGCGCTCGCGGTTGCCCTTGCCGAGCACGCGTAGCGCCCGGCGGCCGGGGTCGACGTCGTCGACGTCGAGCCCGCACAGTTCCGAGACGCGCACCCCCGTGGCGTAGAGCAGCTCCAGGACCAGCAGGTCCCGCAGCGTGACCGGCTCCCCCTCGGCCGCTCCGGACCCGGCCGCGGCCAGGACCGCCGCGGTCTGGTCGACGGCCAGCACCGCAGGCAGGGCGGGCCGGGGGCGGGGCGAGACGAGCCGCGCGCCCGGATCCGCCGCGAGGTGGCCGGCCCGGCGTGCCCACGCCGTGAACGAGCGGGCCGCCGCCGCGCGCCGGGCCAGCGTCGAACGCCCGGCCCCGGCGGCGTGGCCGACGGCGAGCCATCGCCTCAGCGCGGCCAGGTCGAGCTCGTCGAGCCGGTCGAGGCCGGCGAGCAGGCCGGTCAGATCGCCCCGGTAGGCCCGCACCGTGTGCGGCGACCGGCCGCGCTCGAGCGACAGGTGCGCCTCGAACTCGTCGAGAACCGCCGCAACGGCAGGAGCGAGCTCCGGGGGTGCGGTCACCCGGCCGACGGTGGAGGGCCGCGAC
Source organism: uncultured Pseudonocardia sp. (assembly GCA_964247105.1). Lineage (GTDB taxonomy): Bacteria > Actinomycetota > Actinomycetes > Mycobacteriales > Pseudonocardiaceae > Pseudonocardia. Next base: position 1,451 of record CAXTTN010000463.1, on the reverse strand, counting down.
GATCAGGTCAAGCACGCCGCGCCGGGCCGGCTCGCCCGACTGCACCCGTGACGCGACGGCCTACCCCGTCGAACGATCGGGGTTCCGGCGTCGCCACCTCCCCTCCGCGTGCTGGACGAGCCCCCGCCGCTCGAGATCCACCAGCGCCGCCCGAACCTCGCCGGCCGGCAGCCCGGCCTCCCGGGCGAGCCACCAGCTCTCCCGGGCCGCCCGGGCGGGCAACGCCTCGTGGACGCGTGCGGCGGCCGGTGCGAGGCCGTCGGTGGGCCGCGCCGGGCCCCTCACCGGCTCCTCGGCGAGGTGGAGGCCGATCCGGCCCGCGTCCTCCAGCACCTCCTCGGCCCGGGTGACGAGGGTGGCACCCTCGCGGATGAGCCGGTGGCACCCGGCCGACGGGCCGGAGGTGGCGGGCCCCGGCACCGCCATCACCGGCCGGCCGAGCGACCGGGCGTCGGCGGCGGTGCGCTGCGCACCGCTGCGGAGCGCGGCCTCCACCACGACCGTTGCACAGGACAACCCCGCGATCAGCCGGTTGCGTACCAGGAACCGGTGGCGCGCGGGCACCGCACCGGGCGGGTACTCGCTGACGACGAGTGCTCGCTCGGCGATGCGTTCCAGCAGCTCGGTGTGGGCCACCGGGTAGGCGCGGTCGGGACCGCACGCCAGCACCGCGACGGTGGTTCCGTCGGTCGCGAGGGCCGCCCGGTGGGCCGCACCGTCGATGCCGATCGCCGCACCCGACACGACGGTGAACCCGGCGTCGGCCACCCCACCGGCGATCTCGGCCGCCATGTGTGCGCCGTAGGTCGTGGCCGCCCGCGCCCCGACGACGGCGACGGACTGCTCGCAGAGCTCGCCGAGCGCCCCGGGCCCGCGGACCCACAACGCCACCGGCGGCGCAAGCTCCTCCTGCGCCGCGGCCGAGAACGCGACGAAGGGCCAGCGCGGCCACTGCTCGTGCTCCGGCGTGAGCAGCCACACCCCGACCGCCCGTGCCGCCTCGAGATCGGCGGCGGCGCGATCGACGGCGCGGCGCGCCGACGTCTCCCCCTCCTCCGGTACCCGGCCGACCGCGACCCGGCCGGCCGCCTCCACCGGCCCGACCTCGACCACGAACCGGGCGAGCGCCGGCGCGGGCGGCTCGGCGACGCGGGACAGGTACGCGCGGGCCAGCAGCACCGGGACGGGCACCTCGCCCGCGACGGTGCTCACGCCGCCCTCCGGTCCCGGAAGAACAGCGCGGTCTCGACCAGCTCCTGGTCGGGTCGTTCCCGACCGGCGAGATCCGCCAGCGTCCACGCCACGCGCAGCGCGCGGTCCGCTCCGCGCGCCGTGAGCTCACCGGACCGCAGCCCTGCCTCCAGCGGGCGAACCGCGCTGCGGGGCAGCGCGAAACGGGTGCGCAGCACCGGGCCCGGGACCTCCGCGTTGGTGCGCCATCCCTGTTCGGC
>CAXTTN010000462.1:0-2078 GCA_964247105.1 uncultured Pseudonocardia sp. | reverse complement strand
AGCGGGCGCGCCTCCGCGTACTCGCGGCGCAGCTCCATCAGGCCGGGCATCTCGTTCTCGGCGAGCCGGATCTCCTTGCGACCGAACTCGTGGAGCGCGAGATCGGCGACGGCGAAGTCGATGCCGTTGATGTTCTGCAGCCGGCTCTGGCCGGGTGCGGTGGTGGCGGTCATGGGTGGTAGAGCCTCCTGAAGAGAGCGGTGCGCCGGAGGCCGCGCGCGCGGAAGGTGATCATGGGGCGGCCTCCTCACGTGGTGTGAGGGCGCCCTTCTGCAATTCCGGGTGGCCGAGCGTGGCGGACACCTGAGTCCGTCGCAGCGCCCCTCGGCCCCGGTTCGCGATTGCGCTTCCAGGATCCCCACCCGCGGCACGGGCTGTCAAACGCGCAGCGTGTGATCCCGGCGGCCGGGCCGCGACGTTACGCCGACACGGCCGGCGAGCCCGACGAGATGATCTCGAACGGCCGTACGACGAGCGGTCAGCCCAGCAGGTGGTCGCGCAGCAGGGTCTCGGCCGCGGCGCTGCGGCCGTGGGCGGCGAGCAGGCCGGCCGGGGCGACGGCGAAATCGGTGTCGACCACCACGGGCACGCCGCCGAGGACGCCCGCCAGCTCGGGATCGGCGCGCAGCGTGGCCTCCACCACGGCGAGACCGCCGTGCGGGTCGTGCCGCCGGAAGACCCCACCCGACAGCACGACCATCCCGATCTCCCGGACCGACGCGGCGTGCGCGCGCAGGTGCCTGCGGACCGCGATGACGGCGGCGAGCGCGGCGATGCGCCGGTCCTCGGCGGCGCTGCCGGGGTCGCGGGGGACGTAGCCGGTCTCGCCCGCCATCCGCGCGACGGTCGGGCCGAGCAGGTCGGCCTCCACCGGGTCGACGACACCCTCGGCCTGCGCCCCGATGAGCACCCCGCCTGCCGCCGCGCGCACCCCCAGGTCACCCTCGACGGTGCGCCCCGCCGCCGAGTGCACGTCGGTGGTGGCGCACCCGACGTCGACGACGAGCACCTGCCCGCCGCAGATCCGCGCGAGCTCGGCGGCGCCGTGGCCCACCGCGTCGGAGGTCGCGACGCGCACCAGCCTGCGGAACCGCGGGGCGACCGCGGGGCCGCGGCCGCCGACGGTGTGCCGGCGGTAGATCTGGGCGAGGGCCGCGCGGGCCGGCCCCGGCACGATCTCGCCGCGACGGGGCAGCACGTTGTCGCAGGTCATGACGGTGCGGCCGGTGGCGCGCAGCAGCACGGCCGCCTCGTCGCCCGCCGCCGCGTTGCCGGCCAGCACGATGGGGTAGCGGATGCGGGCGCTCGCCAGGCGGGCCGCGTTGTGCAGCAGGTCGGCGGGGTCGTCGCCGTCGGATCCGCCCATCAGCAGCACCACCGCGGGACGAGCGCCGCGCAGCGCCCGCACGTCCGCCGTCTCCAGGGGGCCCGCATGCACGTGCACCACGTGGGCGCCCGCCGAGCAGGCCACGCGGTACGCGGCCTCGGTGGTCATCAACCGGTCGGACCCGATCGCGGCCAGCCGCAGCCCCCCGCCGGCCGAGGAGCAGGCGAGCAGCTCCGGCTCGGCGTCGGCTCCGGCCGGTCCGGCGGCGCGGACCGCCCGCACCGCGGCGTCGATGCCGGTCAGCACGTCGTCGGTGGTGGTGGGGTGCTCGGCGAACCCGGCGAGCCCGCCGTCGGAGCGGACGAGCACGGCCTTCGTCCACGTCGAGCCCACGTCGAGGCACACCGCGGCGGCCGGATCGGTGGGCATGGGCACCGAGACTAACCCCAATCCGCGACGCCGACGCGTGGTCAACCGTCACCCGATACAGGTAGCTTCCGAGTGACCCGCGCCGGGAGAACGGAGCCGAAGATGCTCGGACTCATGCAGGATCGACCCCTCGCCCTGCCGCACGTCTTCCACCGCGCCGAGCAGTACTTCGGGCACAAGAAGATCATCACGGTCGAGGCGGGCGGCGAGAGCACCACCACGATCGCCGAGTGGGCGGTGCGGGTGCGCAGGCTGGCCACCGTCCTGGACACGCTCGGCATCAGCGCCGACGGCCGCGTCGGCACGTTCTGCTGGAACACCG
>CAXTTN010000461.1:0-2087 GCA_964247105.1 uncultured Pseudonocardia sp. | reverse complement strand
GGCGGCCCGGCCGCGCTCGATCCGGCCGTCTACCCGGACGAGGACGAGTTCTGGGACGACCTGTCCGCCGCCTACGCGGACCAGGTGCGCGGGATCGCCGCGCAGGGCTGCACCTACCTGCAGTTGGACGACACCAGCCTCGCCTACCTCAACGACCCGGCGCAGCGGGCGCAGGTCGCGGCGCAGGGTCGCGACGCCGAGCACCAGCACGAGCGGTACATCCGGCAGATCAACGCGGCGCTGGCGGACCGGCCCGCGGGGCTGACCGTCACCACCCACATGTGCCGCGGCAACTACCGGTCGTCGTGGGCGGCCGAGGGCGGCTACGACCACGTCGCGGAGGCGCTGTTCGGCGAGCTGGCCGTCGACGGCTTCTTCTGCGAGTTCGACGACGAGCGCTCCGGCGGCTTCGAGCCGCTGCGGTTCGTGCCGCCGGGCAAGCAGGTGGTGCTGGGCCTGGTCACGACGAAGAGCGGGGCGCTGGAGGACGCCGACACCCTCAAGCGCCGCATCGACGAGGCCGCCGAGTACGTGCCGCTGGACCAGCTCTGCCTCTCCCCCCAGTGCGGGTTCTCCTCCACCGTGGAGGGCAACGACCTGACCCAGGAGGAACAGAAGGCCAAACTGGCCCTCATCGTCGAGGTCGCGTCCGACGTCTGGGGTTGATCACGCGGGTAGCCTCACCCGGTGAGCGACGACGGGCCGGACGGGTGGGGCGCGCCGCTGCACGCCCGGGTGCTGGACGTGGCGGGTGTCGGCGCGGGGACCACCCTGCTCGACCTGGGTTGCGGGCCGGGCCTCTTCGCCGCCGCCGCGGCCGCGCACGGGGCGCTGGTCACCGGGATCGACGTCGACCGGTCGGTGGCGGCCGCGGCCAGGGCCGTCCCGTCGGGCACGTTCCGGGTGGGCGACGCGCACGAGCCCCCGCCCGGCCCGTTCGACGTCGTGGCGGCCGTGCAGCTGCTGGCCCACGTCGCCGATCCGCTCGGCGTGCTCCGCGCGGCCGGTGCGGTGGGCGACACCGTCGTCGTGACGGTGTGGGGCCGCGAGCAGGAGTGCGACGTGCGCGCGTTCGGCGAGGCGCTGGCGCCCTGGCTGCCCGCTCGCCGCTCGCCGCCCGGCCCGCCCCCGCTGACCGACCCCGACCGGTTGCGGCAGGTCGCCGACGCGGCCGGCCTCGCCGTCGTCGGCCTGGAGGAGGTGGTCTGCCCGTTCACCTACGCCGACGAGGACGAGCTGATCGCCCCGTTGATGGGCACCGGCATGGGCCGCCAGGCGATGAACAGGGGTGGCCCCGGTGCGGTGCGCGCCGCGGTACTGGAGCGCCTGGAGCCCCACCGGCAGGCGGACGGGACGTATGTGCTCCGCAACGTGTTCCGCATCCTGACCGCGACGAGCGGCACTCTCGTCCGATAGGTCCGGACGGGAGTGCCGCTCGTCGGCGGGGCTATGTCGCGGCGGCCGGGTAGCGGGTCTGCAGGAGGCTCTTGCAGAACTCGCCGTTCGTCTCGATGCCCACCCGCTGCAGCCGCGCTCGCCGCAGGTGCAGGGGCACCTGGGCGGGCGTGATGCGGGTGCCCTCGGCGTCGATGAGCAGCGGCGCGTCGTCGCCCGCGGCCAGACCCAGCGCGGCCCGGCGTTCCCGCAGCCGGTCCAGGTCCGTCGAGGGCGGCACGTCACCCAGGTTCGTGTCCGACAGCTCGTCCGGACCGGCACCGGCGTCGACCAGGGGCCGGGCGACCCGGTCCTGGCCGGCGAGCGCCGCCTTGCGGAAGAACTGCAGGCGCAGCTCGTCCAGCTCGGCGACGGCCTCGCCCTGGTCGGAACCCTCGAACGACTTCACGAACCCGGCCTGCGCCGCGACCCCGCCGTTGATCTCGGTGGAGGCGTGGTGGTCGAGCAGCGTGACGTCCGCGCGCGTGACCCCCTCGACCGCCGACACCGCGTCGTAGGCGTCGGCGACCATCAGGAAGGAGAAGTTCGGCGCGCAGAAGAAGGTGGGCAACCGCAGGACGACGGTCGCCACCCCCTGCTCGGACACGGTGCACGACTCGACGAAGTCGAGGTCCGTGATGGGCTCGTCCAGC
>CAXTTN010000460.1:293-2114 GCA_964247105.1 uncultured Pseudonocardia sp. | reverse complement strand
GATCGAGGGCGGGCTGTGGGCCGCCCACATCGACACCCACGCCCTGCTCGACGACTCCTGGGGGCGGCTGCAGGGCCACCTGCGCACCGTGCTCGCGGGCGCGGGCGTCGACGAGCTGGTCGCCGACGAGCTGACGGTGCTGCCCGGCATCGAGGACCTGCTCGCGCTCGGCGAGGTGCGGCGGCTCGCCGAGAGCGGGCCGTGGGAGGTGGTCGTCGTCGACTGCGGTCCCACCGCCGAGACGTTAAGGCTGCTCGGTCTGCCGGAGGCCATCTCCGGTTACGTGGAACGCCTGTTCCCCGCCCACCGTCGCGCCGTCCGCGGTCTGCTGGCCGGGCTCGCGGGCGCGGGCAAGGGCGACGCCGCGGGCTGGGACGCCACCATCGACGCCCTCGACGGCCTCGCCGAGCAGCTCGGGGGCCTGCGCGCGATGCTGGCCGACCACACCCGCACGTCGATCCGGCTCGTGCTCACCCCCGAGCGGGTGGTGGCCGCGGAGACCCGCCGCACCCTCACCGCGCTGGCCCTGCACGGGCTCTCGGTCGACGGGCTGGTGGTCAACCGGGTGGTGCCGGGCCCACCGCCGTCGCTGCGCGGCCCCGCGGCCCGCTGGCTGCGCGAGCGGCACACCGAGCAGCAGGCCGTGCTCGCCGACCTCTCCGGCCTCGGGGACGCGCCCGTCCGCACCGCCGATCACACCGCGGCCGAGCCCACCGGCGTCCCCGCGCTGCTGGAGATCGCCGCGAACCTCTACGGCGACGCCGACCCGGCCGCCCCCGGCGCCGCGGGCCCGCCCCTGCTGACGGTGCGGCGCACGGCCGGCATCGGCACCTCGCCGGACTCGGAGTTCGAGCTGCTCCTGCGCCTGCCCGGGGCCGCGGGCGGCCCGCTCGACCTGGCCCGCGTCGGCGACGAGCTGGCCGTCGCGGTGGGCGGCGTCCGGCGGATGGTGGCCCTGCCGTCGGTGCTGCGGCGGTGCACGGTCACCGGTGCCCGCCTCGACGGCGACGACCTCGTCGTCGTGTTCACCCCCGATCCCGCGGTCTGGGTCCGGTGAACCAGGCCGACCACGGCTGCGCGGGGCTCTCGGGAGAGCTGCGCGCGGTCGTCCTGCTGGCGTTGGAACGGATCACGCCGTTCCTGGAGAGCGTCGCGTCCGAGCCGACCACCGGCCCGTCCAGCTGCGCAAGCTGCCCGGTCTGCGCGGTGCTGGCGGCCCTGCGCGGGGAGCGCCCGGAGCTGGCGGTCCGGCTGGCCGAGCAGGCGTCCGGGCTGGTCACGGCGCTGCGCGCGGCGATGGAGGAGAGCGCACCGGCCCCGGAGCCCGCCCGGCCGGCCCGCACCGTCCAGCACATCCGCGTCGACCGAGTGGGGGCGGCGCGATGACGCCACGGGGGGCGGGGTCGTGCTGACCGTCGGGGTGGACGTCGGCGGGACGTCGGTGCGGGCGGGCGTGGTCGACGCCGAGGGCACCGTCCTCGACACCGCACGGACCCCCACCCCGCGCAGCGAGGCCGCGCTGGAGGCCGCCGTGGCCGGGGTGATCGGGAAGCTGGCGGCCCGGCACCACATCGTCGCCGTCGGGCTGGCGCTGGCCGGGTTCATCACCCCCGACCGGCGCGGCGTGCGGTTCGCCCCGCACCTGTCCTGGCGTGACGCCCCGGTGGCCGACCGCATCGCGAAGCGGATCGGGCTGCCGGTCGTCGTCGAGCACGACGCGAACGCCGCGGCGCTGGCCGAGCGGCACTTCGGGGCGGCGTCCGGGGCGGGCACGGCCGTGTTCGTGGCCCTGGGTACCGGCATCGGCTCGGCGTTGCTGCT
>CAXTTN010000460.1:0-283 GCA_964247105.1 uncultured Pseudonocardia sp. | reverse complement strand
TTTGAAAAAGATCAGGTGGCGCTCGGCACCGGGATCGGCTCGGCCCTGCTGCTGGACGGGGTGCTGTTCCGCGGGGCGTTCGGGGTCGCGCCGGAGCTGGGCCACCTGCCGGTCGTGCCCGACGGGCGGCCCTGCCCGTGCGGGAAGAACGGCTGCTGGGAGCGCTACTGCAGCGGCACCGCGCTGGCCACCACGGCCGTCGAGCTGCTGGCGCGTGACCCGGGCCGGTCACCGGTGCTGCGCAGGCTCGTCGACGGCGATCCCGGCCAGGTCACCGGCCAGC
>CAXTTN010000459.1:0-2117 GCA_964247105.1 uncultured Pseudonocardia sp. | reverse complement strand
CCGCACGAACAGCATCGCCGTCGGGATGCCGGCCGCGGCGAGGATGCCGGCGTCGTGCCCCGCGCCCGTGGCCAGCACCGGCGCGTCGTCGAGCAGCGCGGCCAACCGGCCCGCGAGCCCGCCGGGGAACGCGGTGATCGGGGTCCAGGACTCCTCGGTGAGGGTCCCGCCGCTCCTCCGGACGAGCGCGCCCAGGTCGGCGACCACGGCCCGGACGCGCGCCTCGTCGTCGCCGCGCGCGTCCAGCCAGGCCGTGACCAGGGAGGGGATCGCGTTGACGCCGTTCGGCGCGACGCGCACCTTCCCGCACGTCGCGACGGCGTCGTGGCGCTCGGCGGCCGCCCGCGCGGCCAGCACGACCTCGGCGAACACGAGCATCGGGTCGTCGCGGTCGGCGAGCAGCGTGGTGCCGGCGTGGTTGGCCTCGCCGGGGAGGTCGACGCGCCAGCGCCCGTGCGGCCGGATGGCGGAGCCCACGGCCACGGCGCGGTCGAGGTCGGCGAGCCCGCGGCCCTGCTCCACGTGCAGCTCGACGAAGGTGCCGACCCGGCGCAGCGCCTCGGGATCGGGGGTGAGATCGCGCCCGGCGGCCTCGCCCATGCCGATGCCGTCGGCGTCGCGCAGGGGCCGGGGGTCCAGCTTCCCGGCGAGGATCCGCGACCCGGCACACGCGATGCCGAACCGGGCACCCTCCTCGTCGCCGAAGTGGGCGACCGCGAGGGGCCGTGAGGGTCGGAATCCCCTGGCGCGCAACGCATCCACCGCCGCGAACGCCGAGACGACGCCCAGCGGCCCGTCGAACGCGCCGCCGTCGGGCACCGAGTCGAGGTGGGAGCCGAGCACGACACCAGGGCCGTCGGCGTCGGGATCACCCCACCAGGCCCACTGGTTGCCGGCCCGGTCGGTGACCAGGTCCAGCCCGCGCCGGGCCGCCTCGCCACCGAACCACTCGCGCAGCGCCGCGTCCTCGTCGGTCCAGGCGTGGCGGCGGTACCCCCCGCTGTGGGGATCGCGCCCGAGGGGCGCAAGGTCGCGCCACATGGCGTCGAACGTCACGCCCGCCCCTCCCGGTTGCAGCATGGTGGCTTCACTCCAACCCAGTTGGAGCGAAGCCACCATGCTGCGATCCCGGCGGCGCCCCTCACCCCTCCTCCCGCATGGGGAGGCGGAGGCCCTGCGCAGCCGCTGTCTCCACAGCACCGTCGTAGCCCGCGTCGGCGTGGCGCAGGACGCCCGTGCCGGGGTCGTTGGTCAGCACGCGCTCGATCTTCCTCGCCGCCAACTCCGTGCCGTCGGCGACCGACACCTGGCCCGCGTGCAGCGAGCGGCCGATGCCGACGCCGCCGCCGTGGTGGATCGACACCCAGCTCGCCCCCGACGACGCCGCGGTCAGCGCGTTGAGCAGCGGCCAGTCCGCGATGGCGTCGGAGCCGTCGGCCATCGCCTCGGTCTCGCGGTAGGGGGAGGCGACGGAGCCGGTGTCGAGGTGGTCGCGCCCGATCACGATCGGCGCCGACACCTCGCCGGAGGCCACCATCTCGTTGAACCGCAGCCCCGCCCTGTCGCGCTCGCCCTGCCCGAGCCAGCAGATCCGCGCGGGCAGGCCCTGGAACGCCACGCGCTCCTGGGCGGCGCGGATCCAGCGGTGCAGGTGGTCGTCGTCCGGGAAGAGGTCGAGCACGGCCTTGTCGGTGGCGTGGATGTCGGCCGGGTCGCCGGAGAGCGCCACCCAGCGGAACGGGCCCTTGCCCGCGCAGAACAGCGGCCGGATGTAGGCGGGCACGAACCCCGGGAACGCGAACGCGCGGTCGTAGCCGCCCTGGCGGGCCTCGTCGCGGATGGAGTTGCCGTAGTCGAACACCTCGGCGCCCGCGTCCTGGAAGTCGACCATCGCCTCGACGTGGCGCGCCATCGACTCGCGCGCGCGGTCGGTGAACTCCTCGGGCTTGGCGGCGGAGTAGTCCGGCCAGTCGTCGACGTCGACGCCGGTCGGCAGGTACGACAGCGGGTCGTGCGCGGAGGTCTGGTCGGTGACGACGTCCACCTCGACGCCGCGGCGCAGCAGCTCCGGCAGCACCTCGGCGCAGTTGCCGACGACCCCCACCGACCACGCCCGG
>CAXTTN010000458.1:0-2128 GCA_964247105.1 uncultured Pseudonocardia sp. | reverse complement strand
TGCAGCGCGCGCAGCACACCGCCCGCGCCGAGCGTCTCGTCGTCGGGGTGGGCGGCGACGGCCACCACCCGCTCGTGCGCCGCGGCGTCGAACGCCGGGAGGCCCTCCAGCGCCGGGAGCCAGGCCGCGGGCGGGGTGACCGGGCGGGTCACGGTGCGGCCTGCTCACCGAGTACCGCGGTGCCCAGGGCGGCGTGGTCGCGCTCGCCGTGGTGCTGGCGCACGTACATGCCGAGGTCAGCCGCCGTGCGCGCCAGGGCCGCGTCACCGCTGAGCGGGCCCGGACCGAGCATCCGCGGCACCCGGTCGAGCGTCTCCCGCACCACCCGCTCGACCGCGGACCGGACGCGGGCCATCCGCAGCCCGTGATCACCGGAGGGGTCGGCGTCGACCGCGGCGGCCGCGCGGACGAGCTGCGCGTCGGTGGCGTCGAGCAGCGCGTCCAGCTCGCCGAGGTGGGCCAGCTGGTGGGCGTCCGGGGTGCGTGGCAGGTGGCCGACCGCCCGCTGCAGCAGCCCGGCCGCCCCGCCCCACCACACCGCGGCCACCCCGCCGCCCCCGACCGCGAAACCGGGACGTCCGACGTACCACCCGGGCGCACCGACCACGTCCTGTGGCCGTACCGCCACCGCGTCGAACCGGACGTCGAGGGTGTCGGCCGCCGCCATGGCCGTCGCCCGCCAGGACCCGGGATCGGGCCGGGTCCCGCCGCCCCCACCCGGACGTGACCGAGTCGCGACGTCGAGCAGGACGCGTTCCGTGCCGTCGGGTGTGCCTGCGACGACCAGCGTGCGATCCACCAGATGCGCGCCCGAGCAGAACCGCACCGTGCCGTCGAGCACGAGACCGTCGACGGTGCGGCGCAGGTCCGCGCCGGTGCCGCCGGGGCGGGCCGCCCACACGCCGTAGAGCAGGCCCGCGACCGGGACCCGACCTGCCTCGGCGAGGATCGCCACCGCGTCCACGTGACCCTCGGCGAGCCGCGCCACGGCGAGGTCGCCGCGCCCCAGGTCGGCCAGCGCGGCCCACCGACGGTCCGTGGCTCCCCCGCCGGGCAGCGGGAGGTCGAGCCGGCCGGAGTCGAGGTGGGCCCGGACGTCGGACGGGGCCGGCAGCAGGTCGGTCGAACGGCACGTCATCGCTGTTCTCCGGCCCACCGGCGGCGAGGGGGTGCCGCTGAACCGGGATCCGGCTCCGGTCCCGCGAACATGATCACCGTGATGGGCACGGCGGCGGAGTTCCCGGTTCGCCCGCGTCTCAACCCGGGGCGCGTGTTTCGCCGCCGCAGCCGCGTGGCACCTTGATCGGGTGACCCCGCCCGCGCCCGTGCGCGCCTCCCGGCTGCGCGGCCGGATGGCGTCGGTGCGCGCCGAGCTGGCCGTGCCGCTCTACCGCAACGCCTACGCGCTCATGCTCAACACCGGCGTCAACTCAGCGCTGGGCCTGCTGTACTGGGTCCTCGCCGCCCGGATGTACCCACCGGCCGAGGTCGGGCGGGGCAACGCGTTGGTCTCGCTGATGATGGTGCTGGCCACGCTCGCGCAGCTCAACCTCGGCCAGGCGCTCATCCGGTTCCTGCCCCGCAGCGGGGCGGCGGGCAGGCGGTTCCTGCTCGCCACCTACGCCGTGGCGGTGCCGCTGTCGGGTGTGGCGGCGCTCGGGGTCGCGCTGTACTGCGGTCTCGTCCTCGCCCCGTCCGATCCGCTGTCGATGTCGCTCGGGCTCGGGGTGTGGTTCGTGGTGGCGACCATGGCCTGGTCGGTGTTCAACCTGCAGGACTCGGCACTGACCGGGCTGCGCGCGGCGATGTGGGTGCCGCTGGAGAACGGGCTCTACGGCGTGGCCAAGCTCGTGGTGCTCGTGGGGCTCACGGGGGCGGGCGTGTTCGGCTCCTGGACGGCGCCGGTGCTGGTGCTGCTGGTGCCGGTGACGCTGCTCCTCCTGATGCGGGTGCTGCCCGCCCACGCGCGGGTGGAGCGCCGCGAGCCCGAACTGCCCTCGCGTTCCACGCTGGTCCGCTACGTGGCGGGCGACTACGTCGGATCGGTCTTCACCCAGGTCTCGACGATGCTGCTGCCGGTGCTGGTCGTGACGCTGCTCGGGGCGGAGCAGTCGGGTTACCTGCTGCC
>CAXTTN010000457.1:0-2159 GCA_964247105.1 uncultured Pseudonocardia sp. | reverse complement strand
CCCCTGCCGCGGCGGCGCCGAGCACGAATCCGGCGATCGCCGCGTGCTCCAGCCCACCGAACGCCGCCAGCACGCCGAGCGGATCGGCCGGGTCCGGGCGGTGCCGCTCGAGCGCGCGGCGCACGACGGCCCTCTTGCGGGCCAGCGTCTCGTCGTCGATGCCCGTGCCGCGCCCCGTCGCGTCGTCGGGACCGGCGCCGGTGAACACGCAGACCAGCGCGGCCGCGGCCGTCGTGTTCGCGATACCCATGTCCCCGGTGACCAGGCAGCGGTTGCCTGCGGCGACGAGGTCGCGTGCGGTCTCGATGCCCACCTCCACGGCCCGGCGGGCCTGGGCGCGGGTGAGCGCGGGCCCGGCCGTCATGTCGGCGGTGCCCTCGGCGACGCGGCGCGACAGCAGCCCGGGGGCCGGGTCGAGCGGCGCCGCCACGCCCACGTCGACCACGCAAACCTCGGCCCCGAGCTGGCGGGCGAACGCGTTGACCACGGCGCCGCCGGCCAGGAAGTTCGCCACCATCTGGGCGGTGACCTCCTGCGGCCACGGCGTCACCCCCTGGGCGTACACCCCGTGGTCGGCCGCGAACACGGCCACCGCGGCGGGCTCCGGGACCGGCGGCGGACAGCTGCGGGCGATGCCGGCCAGGGCGACGGCGACGTCCTCGACCCGGCCCAGCGATCCTCGCGGCTTGGTCATGCGGTCGAGCCGTTCCCGCGCGGCGGCCACGGAGGGCTCGTCGGGGGGCTCGATCGCGGCGATCGTCTCGGCCAGCAGGTCCATCGGTTTCCTCTCGTCGGACGTCTCCCGGCCCCGCCCCGACGAGTGGCACGGTCGTCGCACCCCGTGCAACGAGCGGGCCACTCGTGGGCGGAGTGGGATCTAGAGTGCGCCGCCGCGGCCGGTGCGGGCCGGCGGGACGATCAGGGTGGCCAGGTACGGGCCGCGGCCCATCGGGTCCAGGTCGCGGGCCGGGCGGATGTCCTCGTCTGGCAGGCCCAGCGCGGCGCCGTAGACCGCGCCGTCGAGCCGACCGGTCTCGCGCAGCACCGCCAGGGTCTCGGGCAGCATCCGGCCGAACTTGTAGGCCGCCACGGCCTCGCCGCGTTCCAGCGACTCGCGGAACCGCGCCGACCCGGCCGTCATGGGCAGCAGTGTGAGCGCCTCGCGGCCCTCCACCAGCGGGATCCCGCTGCGCGCGGCGAGATCCTGCATCGCGGTGATGCCGGGGATCAGCTCCACCGCGACGTCCCCGGCGAGCTCGCGGACCGTCGCCGCGAGGTAGGTGAACGTCGAGTACACGCACGGGTCGCCGATCGTGGCGAAGGCCGCCGTGCCGCCGGGGTGCTCGGCGAACCAGCGCGCCACCTGTGCGGCGGCGGCGTCCCAGGCCTGCTCGCGGCGCTGCGTGTGCTCGCGGTCGTGCAGCGCGAACACCACCCGCTCGACCCGCCAGGCCTCGGCGTAGAACAGGACGGTCTGCTCGGCGCGGCCGGTCTCGCCTGTGTCCGCGACGGGGACGAACACGACGTCGGCCTTGGCCAGCAGGTTCGCCGCCTTGACCGTGACGAGGTCGGGGTCGCCCGGCCCCATCCCGACGCCGACGAGAGTGCCTGCCGGACGCTCCGAGACCGGGACCGGAGCCGTCGTGCCGGTCGGCGTGATCATTCGGCTCCACCCTCCAGGTCGCCTTCGAGCTGCAGGTAGGTCTGCCGCAGGCGGTCGAGCACGGCGTCGTCGGGCTTGGCCCACATGCCACGGTCGGCCGCCTCGAGCAGCCGTTCGGTGACGCCGCGCAGCGCCCACGGGTTGCTCTTCTCCATGAAGGCGCGGTTGGTCGCGTCGAACACGTAGCTCTCGGCGAGCTGCGCGTACATCCAGTCGTCGACGACGCCCGCCGTGGCGTCGTAGCCGAAGAGGTAGTCGACGGTGGCGGCCAGCTCGAACGCGCCCTTGTAGCCGTGCCGCTGCATCGCGGCGATCCACTTCGGGTTGACGACGCGGGCGCGGAACACCCGCTTGGTCTCCTCCGCGAGCGTGCGCGTCTTCACCGCGTCGGTGACGGCCGAGTCGCCGACGTACGCCGCGGGCGTGCGGCCGGTGAGCGCGCGCACCGTCGCGACCATGCCGCCGTGGTACTGGAAGTAGTCGTCGGAGTCGACGA
>CAXTTN010000456.1:0-2177 GCA_964247105.1 uncultured Pseudonocardia sp. | reverse complement strand
CTGCGTCTCATTCTCCGCATCTTCGATGAACCCATGTCGCGGCGCATCAGCGAGTTGACGACCTCGCGCATCGGGAGCACCACCCGGCGCAGCAGCACGAGGCTCTTGCGGAGCTGGAAGCTGCGGCGCTGCACCTCGATCCCGGCGCCGTCCTCGGCGAAGAGCTCCTCCTGGAGCTGCTCGATCTGGTCGTCCAGCAACTGCACGGCGACGAAGTGACCGTCGACGACGTCGTCGAGCAGGCCGTGCAGCAGGTAGGCCACGCCGTGCACGGCGAGGTCGGGGCTGCCGTCCCAGCGCTCGACGAGGCGGTCCGCGCTGAACCCGCCGTTCTTGCGGACGGTGATGAGGGCCCGGGGCGTGATGAACGCGGCCAGCTCGCTGCTGACCAGCTCGGCCGTGGTGGCGTCGAGGTGCACGGCGTAGGCGGACAGGAAGAGGTGGTCGGGGTAGCGGTCCAGCTTGGGGCGCTCGTGGCGCTGCACCGCGTCCTCCACCGCGAGCGGGTGCAGCCCGAACTCGTCGATGAGGACCTCCAGGTCGCCTGCCGTCGGGTCGTCGAGGTCGAGCCAGATCATCACGCCCTCGTGCCGGAGGTGCTCACCGATCTCCGTGACGGGGAACCCCTCGGCCTCCAGCGTGCCGTTGCGGTACAGCCGGGTGCGGGCCTGGCACAGCGTCGGGTGCCGGAGGCACAGGGACCTCGCCGCCGACCCGTCCGGTCGGGTCACGCACGGTCCAGGCCGGCGGCCGGCTCGGGCGCCCGTGCGCGGAGGGCGCCGGTCGGGCCGGTCACCACGACCGGGCAGGGAACGAACTCGACGAGGGCCGTGCTGGTCGAACCGAGCTTCCGCCCGGGACCGGTGACGACCCCGCGGTGGCCGACGACGAGCAGGCGGGCCCCGGTGGCGGCGGCGAGCAGCGCCCGCAGCGGGGTGTCGGCCACGACCGACCGCGTGACCGGCAGGTCGGGGTGGGCCGCGGCGACCTCCGCCAGCTCGGTGTCGAGAAGGTCCGCCGCGCGGGCGGCGAGGACCGGCTCGGCCTCGGGGCTGCGACGGGCGGTGCCGTCGGTGGCGAAGTCGATGTCGGTCCACGCGTGCACCGCGACGAGGCGGCTGCCCAGCGAGGCGGCGATGTCGCCGGCGAGGGCGAGCGCGGCGCGGCCGGCCGGCGAACCGTCGACCCCGACGACCACCGGCCCCCCGCGGGGCGGCGGGATCTGCGGAGCGGTCCCGCGGACGACGGCGATCGGGCACTCGACGCGGGCGACCACCGCGAGGGCGACGGCCCCGGCGAGCATGCCCGACCAGGCTCCCTCGCCGTAGCTGCCGAGCACCAGCATCCGGGCGCCGTGGGCACGGGCGGCGACCACGTCCACCACCTCGCCCGCCGCCGTCTCGGCGACGACGGGGTGTGCCCCTGCCCGCTCGGCCGCGTCACGCAGCTCGGCGATCCGACCGGACGGCGCGCCGACGGTGAGCAGGTGCAGCGGCGCTCCCCAGACCGCGGCCAGGTCGGCCGCCCACTCCGCGGCGTCGCGCGCGGAGTCGGAACCGTCGACCCCGACCACGATCGGCCGGTTGTCGACGGTACTGCCGGAGCTGTCGTCCATCACGCGTCCCTCTCGTGGCCCGCGGGCGCGACCCCTGCCCACGATGGTCGTCGCGCCGCGCGTTCCTCAGGGCTGCGCGTCCTGACCGTGGGGGCCGAAGGTCCCCCGTTCACGGCTCTGCTTCACGAGCCGCTGCCTCACCTGGGCGCTGGTGTCCTGAGTCGGAGGTTCCTGCTCGGTCGTCGGGGTGCGGTAGGCCGTCCCGGCATCCGCAGGTGATCGTGCTGTCCGATGACGAACGGGCGCAGTCGGAGTTCTGGCCTCGTCGCAGGACGAGCGCGTCGGGGGTGACGTTGCGGAGCCGGATCGTGCTCGCAGCCGCCGAGGGTGGGTCCACCGCGGCGCTCGCCGAGCGCCTCGGGGTGGCGTGCGCGACCGTCCTGCGCACGATCGACGCGCAGATCCCCCACGATCTCGACATCCACCCTGCACCCGACAACGCCTCCACCCACAACACCCCGGCCACCAAGCGCCGGCCGGCCCAGGACACTCGGCGCCCCGACCGCGCGCGGCCACGTCCTGGGAGGTGGTGTAGGAGTTCTTCACTGGTGAGCGGCGTGGC
>CAXTTN010000455.1:0-2187 GCA_964247105.1 uncultured Pseudonocardia sp. | reverse complement strand
GGACCACCTCTCCGGCACCGGAGAGCGCCCCGCAGCCCTGAACCCGCCGTCCGGCGATGTTCGCCGAACGTTCGGCGCACCGTCACCGGCCGACGGCCCATTCCGTCCGCCGGACGAGCCGGACAATCCACGTCCGGGCGATCCCACCCTCCGGGAGGTCGCGGGGCGATCCGTATCGTCGGCGGCATGAGCACGACTCGGGTGCCCTCCGTCACCACCTCGCACACGGGTGGTGGGCCTCGGTGCTCACTCCCAGTAGGCTGCTCCAGGTCTCAACGCCGAGTCCCGAACGTGACCGATACTGGTGAAGGACGTTCCTTCTGAACGGCAGGGGGTGGGCTCCGGTGGACGACGGCGGTGTGCGCGTTCCCCCGCGCGGTGATCGCTCCCAGCAGCCGTGGCCGCGCCGTTCCGATCGGGAACCGCGCCACGCCGAGCCCGTCGCGGACAGCCCCACGCGGCCGGTGCCCCCGCGCCGCACCTCCGAGCCCCCGGTCGGGCGCGGCCGCACCGCGCCGTCGCGCCACACCGGCCGCGGCGATTCCGCGGAGCACCCCGCCGACCTGCGTCGGCCCGCCCGCGCGGATCAGCTGCGCGTCACCGGCCCGGATCGCCGGCGCACCCCGGCGGTCCGTGTCGAGCCGCCGACGCGCCCGGTGCCACGGACCGACGGTTCCGGCTACTCGGTCGCGCGCCTCACCTCCGACGACCCGCTCACCGAGGTCACACCGCCGGTGCGGGACGAGCGCATCCCCCCGGGCAAGGCCGCTCGCACGTCCGGGTCACACGCGACCGCGCCGCCCGCGCCCCGCCGCAGCGTCACGCGGGAGCAGGAGCGGCGCGGCGAGGCGGACCGCGGCGGACGTCCGCGGTCGCTGGGCAGCGCCCTGCTCACCACCGCCGCCGCCACCGTCGTTCCGGGCTCGGGCCACCTCATGCTGCGCCACCGTCGCACCGGCGGGCTGATCCTCGCCGTGTTCCTCCTGACGGTGGTGGCGATCGCGATCGCCGCGCTGACCACCGGCCGCGAGGCGCTCATCGGCAACCTGCTCTCCAGCCGCGTGCTGGTGATCGCGTCGGTGGGGCTGGTCGTCACGGCGCTGGCCTGGATCGCGGTGGTGATCCGCACCTACCAGATCGCCCGGCCGCGCGGGCTCGACGCCGGGCGGCAGGCGGTCGGCGTCGTCGCCGTGCTGGCGCTGTGCCTGGTGATCGCGGCCCCGTTCGGCTACGCCGCCAACCTGGCCAACTCCCAGCGCAACCTGCTCGACAACCTCTTCGGCGGGGGCGGGGGAACGTCCGCGGCCGAGGCGATCGCGAAGCCGCGGCTCAACGTCCTGCTCGTCGGCAGCGACGCCGGCCCGGACCGCACGGGCGCCCGCACCGACACGATGATGATGGCCAGCATCGACACGAAGACCGCGCGCACCACGCTCTTCGCGCTGCCGCGCAACATCGGTTACGCGCAGTTCCCGCCGGGGACGCCGATGGCGCAGCGGTTCCCGAAGGGGTTCCACGACCCGAACGGCAACGCGCTCTCGGGCGACTACCTGCTCAACGCCGTCTACGCCTGGGGCCTCGACCACCCGTCGGAGGCCCCCACCACGCCCACCACCAACCCCGGCCTGAACCTCCTGCACCAGACGGTCGCCTACATGACGGGCCTGGACATCGACTACTACGTCGAGGTCAACATGGCGGGGTTCGCCTCCATCATCGACGCGCTGGGCGGCGTCACCATCGACGTCGGCCCCACCCCGCTGCCCATCGGCGGGGTCCTGCCCAACGGCGTGCACGTCAAGCCGGACGGGTACGTGCCCGCGGGCGTCCAGCACCTCGACGGCGAGCAGGCGCTGTGGTTCGCCCGCTCCCGGCGCGACTCCGACGACTACTCCCGCATGGGCCGGCAGCGCTGCCTGCTGCAGACCATCCTGAAGGAGAAGAGCCCCACCGACGTGCTGACGCACTTCCAGGACCTCGCGTCGGCAACCACCAACAGCGTGGCCACCAACATCCCGCAGGACGTGCTGCCCCAGCTCGTGGCGCTGGCCGGGCAGCGGGCCGTGCAGCTCGACAGCGTCTCGTTCGACCCGAACCTGCCCGACCCGAACCAGCCCGACGGCAAGTTCAACACCAGCCACGTCGACGTCGACTACATGCGCCAGGTGGTGCAGGACGCGATCAGCG
>CAXTTN010000454.1:1810-2205 GCA_964247105.1 uncultured Pseudonocardia sp. | reverse complement strand
GCCGGTACCGCCGCATGAGGCCACTCTCAGGGGACTGTCGGGGGCGTTCCCGGCGAAGGGCACCGACCGCTCGCGTGCGAAATTCGACGGCTGACCCACCGCCCCGGGCTGTAACACGCCGGTGGACGAGGCGATACCCCAGACGTGCCGGGGGCACAACGCCGGGCGCGGGCCAAGCTGACGCCCGTACACGATGGTGGCCGGGCAGTCGGTGGTCTACCTTCAGAGTGCCGACCACCGGCTGCCGGCCGTTACCACCGACACCCGCGTCGCCGGCCCGACAGCCAGCTTCCCCGCCAACCGCAAGTCGTACACGCCTGCCCCGCCTCATGACCGACCCGGAGGTCCGCCCGTGCGCTGGCTCTACCTGCTCCTGCTGGTGCTGATGGCGGCGA
>CAXTTN010000454.1:0-1800 GCA_964247105.1 uncultured Pseudonocardia sp. | reverse complement strand
ACGGTGGCGGTGTTCGCCGCCCTCAACCCCAGCCCGCTGGCGGTGAAATATCCGGGCGGAGCGGCCGACCTGACCCTGCCCCAACTGGTCGGGGCCGCCTACCTGCTCGGCATGGTGAGCGGGTGGACGGTAGTCGGGCTGTTCCGCCGGTCGCTGTGGAAGGCCGCCGGCCTGCGATGACCGCCGCCTCGCTCCGCGGCCCAGCCGCTCGTCTTCGCCTGGCAGAGTGTGGCGAGTGCTTTCCAACTGGTCGAGACTTTCCCGTGTGTGGGATCGGGAGGGGTTGTGTCCGCAGACCGGTCATCAGGATCAGCCAGCCGTCTGCCGCCCGGTCTCGACCCGGCCGCCGGCGGGGGCACGGATCGAACGAACCGGGAACCGCTGGTCGAGGACATCCAGAACTACGCCCAGAACATCGTGGACACGGTGCGGGAGCCGCTGCTGATCCTCGACGCCACCCTCCGCGTGCAGTCCGCCAACCGCGCCTTCTACCAGACGTTCCACGTCTCCCCCGGCGAGACCGAGGGCCGCCTCATCTACGAGCTGGGCAACGGCCAGTGGGACATCCCCGACCTGCGACGGCTGCTCGAAGACATCGTCCCCACCAGCTCCGTGTTCAACGATTTCGAGCTCGAACACACCTTCCCGGTGATCGGCCGCCGGGCGATGCTGCTCAACGCCCGCAAGCTCCAGGCCGGCCACCACGGTGAACTGCTGGTGCTGGCGATGGAAGACGTGACCGCCCGCCGGCGAGCGGAGGAGGAGCTGCTCAAGGCGGGGGCGTTGCAGAACGCCATCTTCAACAGCGCCAACTTCTCGAGCATCGCCACCGACGAGAAGGGGGTGATTCAAATCTTCAACGTCGGCGCCGAGCGGATGCTGGGCTACACGGCCGCCGACGTGATGAACAAGAACACCCCGGCCGAAATCTCCGACCCGCAGGAGGTGATCACCCGCGCCCAGACCCTGAGTGCCGAGCTCGGCACCCCGATCACCCCCGGCTTCGAGGCGCTGGTGTTCAAGGCCGCGCGGGGGATCGAGGACATCTACGAGCTGACCTACATCCGCAAGGACGGCAGCCGGTTCCCGGCTGCCGTGTCGGTCACCGCCCTGCGGGACCCGCAGGGGGGGATCATCGGCTACCTGCTGATCGGGACCGACAACTCCGCCCGCAAGCAGGTGGAGGCCGAGCGGCTGCTGCTCGACCAGCGGGTCCGGGACCAGCAGTTCTACACCCGCTCGCTGATCGAGTCGAACATCGACGCCCTCATCACCACCGATCCGCGGGGCATCATCACCGACGTGAACAAGCAGATGGAGGCGCTCACCGGTTGTACCCGGGACGAGCTGATCGGCGCCCCGTTCAAGGACTACTTCACCGACCCCGTGCGGGCCGAGGCGGGCATCAAGCTGGTGCTTGGCGAACGGAAGCTGACCGATTACGAGCTGACCGCCCGGGCACGAGACGGCACGGAGACGGTGGTGTCGTACAACGCGACCACCTTCCACGACCGCGACCGCAAGCTCCAGGGGGTGTTCGCCGCCGCCCGTGACGTGACCGAACGCAAGCGGTACGAGCAGTCGCTGCAGCAGGCCAACCGCGCCAAGAGCGTCTTCCTGGCCAGCATGTCGCACGAGATTCGCACCCCCATGAACGCCATCCTGGGGTTCTCGCAGCTGATGCTCCGCGACCCGGACCTCACCCCCCGCCAGGGCCAGTACCTGGGCACCATCAACCGCAGCGGCGAGCACCTGCTCGCCCTCATCAACGACATCCTGGAGATGTCCAAGATCGAGGCC
>CAXTTN010000453.1:0-2242 GCA_964247105.1 uncultured Pseudonocardia sp. | reverse complement strand
CCACGGGCGTGCTGCACCCGGCCGCCGACGTCGCCGCGCTCGCCGCGCCCGGCCGCGTGCTGCTGGTGGACGAGGCGTTCGCCGACGCGATCCCGGGAGAGGCCGAGTCGCTGGCGGGCGAGCGGGGCCCGCTGGTGTTCCGCAGCCTGACCAAGACCTGGGCCCTGGCCGGGCTGCGCGCGGGCTACGCGCTCGGTGATCCCGCGCTGCTGGCCCGGCTGGCCGCGCCGCGCCCGCCGTGGCCGGTGTCGACGCCCGCCCTGGAGGCCGTGATCGCCTGCTGCGAGCCGGCGGCGGTCGCGGAGGCGCAGCGGGCGGCGCTCGCGCTGGTGGTCGCCCGGGCCGAGCAGGCGGCGGCGCTCGCCGGCGTTCCCGGGGTCGAGGTGCTGACCGGCCGGGCCCCCTACCTGCTGCTGAAGCTGCCCGACGGCCACGGACCCCGGATCCGTGCCGCGCTGCGGAGCGCCGGGATCGCGGTGCGCCGCGGCGACACGTTCCCCGGCCTCGGGCCGGACCACATCCGGGTCGCGGTCCGTGCCGCCGCGCACGTGGAACGCCTCGTCGCGGCGCTCGCGACCGCTCTCGGAACCGCGTCGCGCCCGCGCGACGCGGCCACGGCGCCCCTCGTGACCGCGTCGAGCCCGCGCGATGCCGGGGTGGTGTCGTGAGTGCGACCGTCGGCGAGGTCATCGGCGTGCTCGAGGCCGCCTACCCGCCCGCCCTCGCGGCGGACTGGGACGCGGTCGGGCTCGTGTGCGGCGACCCGTCCGAGCCCGTGCGGTCGGTGCTCGTCGCCGTCGACCCCGCGCCCGAGACCGTCGCCGAGGCCGGCGCCGACCAGCTGCTGGTCACCCACCACCCGCTGCTGCTGCGCGGCGTGCACGGCGTCGGCGCCGACACCCCCAAGGGCGCGCTCGTCCATCGCCTCGTCCGGAACGGGACCGCGCTGTTCACCGCCCACACCAACGCCGACGCGGCCGACCCCGGCGTCTCCGACGCTCTCGCCGCCGCCATCGGCCTGACCGTCGAGCGCCCGCTGGTCGCCGAGCCCGGCCCGCCGCTGGACAAGATCGTGACGTTCGTGCCGGTCGGACCGGCCATCACCACCGTCCGCGACGCGCTCTCCGACGCGGGTGCGGGCCACATCGGCGACTACAGCCACTGCTCGTTCGCCACCGCCGGCACCGGCCAGTTCATGCCGCTCGACGGCGCGCACCCGACGCTCGGCGAGGTCGGGCGCCTCGAACGCGTCGCCGAGACGCGCCTGGAGATGGTGCTCCCGCGCGGGAGGCGGGCGGCGGTGGTGGCGGCGCTGCGCGCGTCGCACCCGTACGAGGAGCCGGCGTTCGACGTGCTGGAGCTGGCGCCGATCCCGTCGTCGCAGGGCCTGGGCCGGATCGGGACGCTCCTCGCGCCCGAGCCGCTCGCCGCGTTCACCGAGCGCGTCGCGAAGGGCCTGCCGCCCACGGCGTGGGGCGTGCGGGCGGCGGGCGACCCCGATCGCATGATCGAACGCGTGGCCGTGTGCGGCGGCGCGGGCGACTCCGCGCTGGACGCCGCGCTGGCCGCCGGGGTCGACGCCTACGTCACCGCCGACCTGCGCCACCACCCCGCGTCCGAGCACCTCCTGCGCCCCGGCGCGCCCGCGCTGGTCGACGTGGCGCACTGGGCGTCGGAGTGGCCGTGGTGCGAGCAGGCCGCGGGGGTGGTGCGCGCGGCGCTGGGCGGTAGCGTCCAGGTCCGCGTCTCGCGGTTGCGCACCGATCCCTGGACCCTCGGAAGGACCATCTGATGAAGGCCGAACCCGCCCTCCAGCGGCGGTTGCTGGACCTCGCCGAGGTCGACGCCGAGCTCTCCCGCCTCGCGCACCGCCGCCGGACGCTGCCCGAGACCGCCGAGCTCGCCGACGCCGAGGCGGCCGTGCGCACCGCCCGCGACAAGCTCGTCGAGGTGGAGACCTCGGCCGGCGACCTCGACCGCGACATCCGCCGCCTCGAACGCGACGTCGAGGCCGTCCGGGCCCGCACCGAGCGCGACAACCAGCTGCTGTCCGGCGCCGGCATCGCCGCGAAGCAGGCCGCGGACCTGCAGCACGAGCTGGAGACGCTCAGGCGCCGCCAGGGCGTGCTGGAGGACGAGCAGCTGGAGATCATGGAGCAGCGCGAGGCCGTCGAGATGGACGTCGCGCACTCCCGGGGCGAGGTCACGGCGGCGGAGAAGCGGGTCGTCGAGATCACCGAGC
>CAXTTN010000452.1:0-2257 GCA_964247105.1 uncultured Pseudonocardia sp. | reverse complement strand
GGGGCCGGGTCGGTGGGGTCAGCGGGGTCGGCGGGCGGGTTGGGCGCGGTGGTGGGGCCGGAACCGTCGCCGGACGGGGCACACGCCGCGCCAGCGTCGGTGGTGACGCCGTCGGTGTAGGTGACCTGCCAGCGGCAGTCCACGACCTGCGCGGACGCGACGCCGCGGCCCTGGCACTGGCCCGGCTGCGCGAGGCACGGCGGGGACTGGCCGGGTTCGCCCTTCTCGCCGCGGAACCGCTGCGGGTCGGCGGCGATCACCGCGGCCGCGGCGGCGAGGACCTGGTCGTCGGTGGGGCCTGCGCCGGGCTGCCCGGCTTCGCCCGGGGTGCCGCGGTACAGCTCCGGGTTGGCCGCGAGGACCTGCCGGACGACGTCGACGACGACGGCGCGGTCGACGCTCTGCGCGCCCGTGGTGGTGCCGCGGGCGTCGAGCTGGGCGTTGACGAGGGCGATGACCTGGTCGGTGTTCAGCCCGGCCGCGGCCGCGACGGCGGCTGCGTTGTCGTTGCGGACCTGCTCGGTCTGCCGGCACAGCGTGCCGAGCTCACCGCCGGGGTCCCCGTCGGCGCATTTGGTCTCGATCAGTCGCAGCAGCGTGCCGAGGTCGGTCTGGGTGTTCGCGGCGTCGCGGGAGAACGCGAACACGCCGACGCCGGCGGTGAGGAGCAGCACGAGCAGCACCCGGAACGCGATGGTGCCCCAGTCGCGGCCGTCGTCCTCATCGGTCCCTGAGGGCGTGTCGGGAACCGACTGCAGTGCTCGGGTCAGGTCCATCGAGCGACGGGTCGGCGGGGTCGTCGTCGGGCTGGTCATCATGCGCCTCCTGCAGCGAGCGGGGCTTGGGGGGCAGCCGCACGCCGCGCGCGCGGGCCGCGCGTTCGATGTCGTAGCAGTAGCCGTCGTAGTCGAGGACGAGGTTGCGTAGCCGCCGGTTCTGCGCGCGCTGGCGGCGCGATTCCCGGGACAGGAACGTCGAGATCACTCCGAGCGCGAGCAGCGCCCCGGAGATGGTGGTGCCGATGGTGCCGAGATCCAGACCCCCCACGTGTTCCCTCCCCGATCGTCATGAGCCGCCGCTCAGGGCCGGGCCGACGTCTTCGAGGACGAGCAGCGCGGGCCAGTCGGCCGAGGAGACGACGGTGTAGGTGCCGGCTGCGGCCCCGTACACCGACAGCAGCAGCGACACCACAGCGTCCATGGCCACCTCGAGGTATCCGACGAGGTTGACGCCGCGGCTGTTGCCGGAGGTCTCCTGGGCGGTCTGCTTGAGCCGTGGCGAGCTGGCCGTGGCGGTGGTGCCGTCGAGGGTGTAGGTGACCTGCACGACGATGTGCCCGGCCGCGGCGCTGTAGACGCCCAGGTCCGGGGCGGTCACCTTGTAGCGGCGCCCGGCGAGCAGCGGGTAGCCCAGCGCGGTCACGGTGGCGGCCGTGGTCTGGGTGGTGGCGGTGGTCGACACCGGTGCCGCGGCGGCGGAGACGTCGAGCTCGCCGCGGGCGGTGTCGCCGGCGGTGGCCGCGGCGCGGGTGACCTTCCGGTCGAGCTCGCGCAGCTGCAGGTCGGTGCGGGCGGCGATGCCGCGCTGCGTCGTGGGGGTGGCGACGCGGCCCATCAGGCCCGCGCCCCGGTGAAGGTCACGGTGTCGGCGGTGATGGCGACCCCGACGATGCGCTGGGTGATCGGGCGGTCGTCGAGCCAGGGATGCCGGTTGACGGTGAAGGTGGCGGTGTCGCCGAGGTTCCAGCCGGTGCGGTAGGGCGGCACGTGATCGGCCGGGGCGGCGAACGCCTGCGCGCTGACCGGGCGGGCGTACTCGGCGCGGTAGGACTCGGCGAGCGCGTTCAGCGGCCCGATCCGGGTCTCGGAGACGCTGGTGCGGTCGGCGCGCTCGAGCGCGGGCCACGGGTCGCCCCGGTCCTGGGACGCCACCCCGATCAGGCGGACGTCGGAGCCGAGCCCGACGGCGTCGCCCAGCACGTAGGCGGTGTCGACGGTTTCGGAGTCGTCGACGTCGCCGCTGATCGCGACCACCGGGTAGTCCCAGGTGGCGTCCGGGTTGACCGCGCCGAGCCGGGGGTCCCCGACGGCGACCGTCCAGGACAGCTGGGCCTGGTCGGTGCTGATGGCCGGCTGCACGAGCACGTCCGGTCCGCCGTCGGCCTCGACGACGGCCTTGACCGCCTCATAGATCGTTTTCAGGTCGGCGCCGGGGTAGGTCACAGTGGGCCCGGTGTTCCCGGACTGGGTCGGGAGGG
>CAXTTN010000451.1:0-2305 GCA_964247105.1 uncultured Pseudonocardia sp. | reverse complement strand
GGCCGCGAGGCCCGCGGGTCCGGCGGGGGCTCCGGCGGCCAGCCCGGCCGCGAGCGCGGCCACGGCGGGGAGCAGGCCCGTGACCAGCGCCCGCAGCTCGTGCAGCGCCAGCAGCAGCATCGCCAGCACGGTGACCGTGCCCAGCCCACCACCGGCCACGGCCAGCCACGGCAGCAGCGCGAGCGACGGCTCGTACTCGGCGGGCAGCACCAGCAGCGCGAGCCCCGCCGGCAGGGTCGCGACGACCGCGACCGCGGGCACCAGCAGGCGCCCGAACGACCGCAGCGACTCGCCGACGACCGCCGAGCGGCCGTGGGCCCGCAGCTGCGGGAAGCTCACCAGCGCCGAGGCCACGGCGAGGTAGACCGGGGCCTTCGCGATCGTGCCGACGGCCTGGTAGCCGGCCGTGGCGACGGGGTCGGCGGCCAGCGTGGCCACCAGGACCGTGTCGGCCACCGCGAGCCCCGACAGCACCACCTGCACGGCCGCGACGCTGCCCACCTCGCTCCAGCGCCCCCGCTCGCCCAGCACCCGCAGCCATTCCCGCGGCGCCCGCCACGCCTGCCCGGCCAGCGCCGACCCGGCGCCCAGCAGCACGACCGCGGCACCGGCGGCGAACCCCCACAGCGCCCCGGCCGCCCCGGCCCCGAGCGCGACCGCGCCGACCGAGAACAGCAGCCGCACGCCCACCTCGGCCACGGTGAGGCCCGCGTACCGGCGGAAGCGCGCGGCGCCCTGGAGCACCCCCCACGCCGGGGCGATGGCGAACAGCGCCACCGCCGCGACCGCGACGGCGACCACGACGCCGCCACCGCCGAACGCCGCCGCCGTGCCGGCCAGCACCGCCGCGGCGGCGAGGCCCGCCAGCAGCGACATCGCCACGGCGAACGTCACCGCGTCGCGGCGGGCCCGGCCGTCCCCGGGGTGGCGGCGCACCGCCGTGGCGAGCGGCAGCGGGATCAGGGCGGTCGAGACGACGCCCGCCGTGCCCACGAGGGCGGCGGCCGCGGCGAACGCCGTGTAGTCGGCGGGGGCGAGCAGGTGCGCGAGCACCAGTGCGCAGCCGTAGCTCAGGGCCCCGACCAGCGCCGACGACAGGGACAGGAGGCCGATCATCCGCTCTCCCGCACAGCCCGGAGCGCGCCCCGCTGGGCCGGGATCCGCAGGCGGGCACGGGGCCCGACGTCGAGGTCGCCGATCGACGCCGGGCCACCGAGCAGCTCGTGGCGGTCCGCGGGGCGCACCCGGATGTCGGTCGCGCCGATGCGTTCGAGGGTGGCGAGCGCCTCGACGTCGTCGCATCCGCGCATCACCGCGGTGACGGTCGTGCCGGCCGCGGCCACCTCGTCGGTCAGCCGCAGCTGGGATGCGGCCGCCTCGGGGTCGGCGTGGACGAAGCGGGCCACCGTCGAGGTGTCCGAGCGGATCCGCCGCCGGGTACGCGCGGAGCGCGCGGGGCCCGGGCCCGCCGACCGCAGGGACGACACCACCGACGCCGCCAGCAGCTCCGCCGAGCGGTCCCAGTCGAAGCAGGCGGCCCACCGGCGGCACTCGCCGGCGAACGCCGCCGCCACGCCGGGGCGGCCCGTCTGGTGGACCGCCGCGACCAGTGCCGCGGCGAGCCGGTCCGGGCCGTCGACCAGCCACCCGGTACGCCCGTCGACGACGGAGTCGCGGATGCCCGCGGCCCGCAGCGCGAGGCACGGCACCCCGGCGGCGGCCGCCTCCAGCACCGTCTGGCCCCAGCCCTCGGCGGCGGAGGTGCTCGCGGTCAGCCACGCGGTGCTGATCAGCGCGTCGCGCTGCGCGGCGGGCAGCCGGCCGTGGAAGGTCACGGTGGCGCCGAGGTCCAGGTCCGCGGCCTCGCGGCGCAGCGCCTGGAGCTCGGGGCCGTCGCCGACGATCTCGATCCGGAGCGCGGGCACCTGGGCCCGAGCCGCCGCTGCGGCCCGCAGCAGCAGCTCGAGCCGCTTGTGCGGCACCAGCCGGCTGACCACCACCACGGTCGGCAGCCCGGCCCGCGCCGTGTGCCGCTCGGGGGGCGGCGTCAGGCCGTTGGGGACCACGTCGACGATCCCGTCGAAGCCCAGCCGGCTGCGTATCTCCTGGCGCGTCGACGTCGAGACGGCGACCGTGCGCCGCCGGGCGTACACCCGCCGCGACACGCGTCCCTCCAGCAGCCGGCCGACCGCCGCGAACACGGCGGGGAACCGGGCGCTGAACTGGTCCTGGTGCACGTGGTGCACCAGGTGCACCACGGGGGTGGTGGTGAACAGCGGGGCGAAGAACGGGATGCCGTTCTGGC
>CAXTTN010000450.1:0-2311 GCA_964247105.1 uncultured Pseudonocardia sp. | reverse complement strand
GCCAGGCCGCCGACAAGCGCGTCGACCTCATCGCGTTCGGCGCCGCCACCCCCGCCGACGTCGACACGCTCGCGGTGGCGCTCGGCCGCGACGGCGTGCAGATCGTCACCGAGCCGGGTCCGCTCACCACCCCGGGCGGCGGCTACGGGTTCCGGTTCTTCGACAACGAGGGCCGCACCGTCGAGGTCTCCGCCGACGTCGCGCTGCGCGCGCACCGCAGGATCGAGGAGGCCGAGTCGGTGCCCGTGCGGCTGTCGCACGTCGTCGTCAACTCCGCGGATCCGGAGGGCACGGTCGCGTTCTACGAGAAGCACCTCGGGTTCGCGACGTCGGACGTCCTCATGCACCCCCGCATGGGCAGCATGATGTGGTTCCTGCGCTGCAACGACTGGCACCACAGCTTCGCCGTGGCCCGCGGCCCGCACCCGGCGCTGCACCACGCGAGCTTCGAGCTGCGCGGCATCGACGAGTACATGCGCGGCACCGGACGGCTGCTGCGCGCGGGCGTCGAGAAGATCTGGGGCCCGGGCCGGCACAAGGCCGGGAACAACACGTTCTCCTACTTCCTCGACCCGCAGGGCAACACCGTCGAGTACACCACCGAGCTGGAACGCCTCGACGAGGACACCTGGCACCCCGGCCTGCACGACTTCTCCGACCCCGCCGTCTCCGACCAGTGGGGCACGGCCAACGCGATGGACGAGTTCGTCGCGGCGAAGTCGTTCAACGACCCCGACAAGGGCCTGTTCGTGGCCCCGCCGGTATGAGCACGCTCGACCATCAGGTGCAGTGGCTCGTCGACCGCGCCCTGATCTCCGACCTGCTCGTGGAGTTCGCCCGTGCCCTGGACGAGCGCGACTGGGACGCCTACGCCGCCACCTACGTCGAGGACGGGGTGCTGGAGATCGGCGACGCGATGCGCCTCACCGGGCGCGCCGCCATCCGGGCGGCGACGGCGTCCGAGCGGGGTCTCGGGGGCTACGCCGGGACGTGGCACGGCTCCTCCAACCACGCGATCACCATCGACGGGGACACCGCCACCACCCGCTCCTACCTCCAGGGCGTGCACCTGCTGGGTGGCGGCTCGTTCCACCACGCCGACGGTTCGGGCTGGTACGACTGCACGCTGCGCCGCACGCCCGAGGGCTGGCGCTTCACCCGCGTCCGCATCACCGAGGTGTGGCACGCGGGGGAGCCGCTGCCCCACGTAAGGGGCCTTCCCGCGTGAGGTTCGCCACCGTCGGACCACCCCCACCCCGCGAGTCGACCTCCTCGGCACGCGGAGATCGCCGATCGAGCACACGCGACGGAGCGACCCGCTGCGGCGTCGTCGACGGCGACACCCTGCACCGCCTCCCGGCGGGCACGACCGTCCTGGACCTGCTCCGCACCGGCACCCTGCACGACGCGGGCGCCGCGGCGCGCCGCGCCGGGGACACCGTCCCGCTGGCCGGGCTGCGCCTGCTGCCGCCGTTGGAGGCGCCGACCGTCCGCGACTTCGTGGCGTTCGAGGAGCACGTCGAGGGCGTGGTGCGGTCGGTCTCGGGCGACGCGGGGGTGGCGCCGGAGTGGTACGAGGCACCGACGTTCTACTTCACCAACCCCTACGCGCTGGTCGGCGCGCACGACGACGTCGCCGTCCCGCCGGGCTGCGAGCGGCTGGACTTCGAGCTGGAGGTGGCCGCCGTGATCGGCCGCGCCGGCGCGGACCTCGGCCCGGAGCAGGCGCGCGACCACATCGCCGGCTACACGATCCTCAACGACTGGTCGGCCCGCGACCTGCAGCGCCGCGAGATGCGCGTGAACCTGGGGCCGTGCAAGGGCAAGGACTTCGCCTCGACGCTCGGCCCGGTGCTCGTGACGGCCGACGAGTTCACCCTCGACGCGGACGGCTTCCTCGCGCTGGAGATGACGGTCGCCGTCAACGGGTCCGAGATCGGGCGGGACCTGCTGTCCAACATGGGCTGGCCGTTCGCGGAGCTCGTGTCCTACGCCTCCCGGGGCACCGAGGTGCGCCCCGGTGACGTGCTGGGCTCGGGCACCTGCGGCAACGGCGGCTGCCTCGCCGAGCTGTGGGGCCGCGGCCGGGACGTGCCGCCGCTGCGCCCCGGCGACGTCGTCACGATGACGGTGGAGGGCATCGGCACGATCAGCAACCGGGTCGTGGCGGGAGTGCCGCCGACCCCCATCGCCGCCGCGCGCACCCGCCCACGCCACCGATCGTGACCGCAACGAGCCCGCGCGATGCTGGTGGGCGACCGGGGTCGGGGTGTCAGGCCTGTGCGGCCGTCGCGTCCAGCGGCTCGTGCCG
>CAXTTN010000449.1:0-2346 GCA_964247105.1 uncultured Pseudonocardia sp. | reverse complement strand
CCGCATGACGGCGTGGGGTGCGGTCACCACGGACGGTGCGCTTGATCGGCGCCCCGGGACACCCAGCCGTGCTCAGCCCCACCCCGCGTCCCCGATCGGTGATCACGGCTCGGGCCGGCACCGCACCCCCTGACCCCCGGCACCCCACCGCCGTCCCGACCCGTGATCTTCGCCACCTCCACCGCGGCCGGGGGGCGGCGCGACCAGCGGTGAACGCGACCGCGCCGGGGTCGCAACCGGCGCCACCGGTCCCGGTCGGGGCGTTCCCGCGACCGCCCGGCTCCCGATCACCGCCGCTCAGCGTGGGTACGAGGGCGAATCGGTTCAGAACCGGCGACCGTCCACCGCAGATCCGGGGCCTCGGGCGCCCACGACGTGCGGGAACGTGGAGGGAGCCGGTGCTCACAACGGGGAATGTCCTGGCCGCCGCGCGGGCTACCC
Source organism: uncultured Pseudonocardia sp. (assembly GCA_964247105.1). GTDB lineage: Bacteria > Actinomycetota > Actinomycetes > Mycobacteriales > Pseudonocardiaceae > Pseudonocardia. Next base: position 1,905 of record CAXTTN010000449.1, on the reverse strand, counting down.
TGAGATGTGAGCACAGCAGCATCCACCCTCGCGGCCCCCGCGGACCAGTCCGGCGCGACCCGCGGGACCGACGCGCGGCTCCGCAACGTCGCCATCGTCGCGCACGTCGACCACGGCAAGACCACCCTCGTCGACGCCATGCTCCGCCAGTCCGGCGCTTTCGGTGAACGTGCCGCCCTCGTCGACCGGGTCATGGACTCCGGCGACCTGGAGCGCGAGAAGGGCATCACGATCCTCGCCAAGCACACGGCGGTCGACTGGAACGGGATGACGCTCAACGTCGTCGACACCCCCGGTCACGCCGACTTCGGCGGCGAGGTCGAGCGCGGCCTGTCGATGGTCGACGGCGTCGTCCTGCTCGTCGACGCGAGTGAGGGCCCCCTCCCGCAGACGCGCTTCGTCCTCCGCAAGACCCTCCTCGCCGGCCTGCCCGTCGTGCTGGTCGTCAACAAGACCGACCGCCCGGACGCCCGGATCGCCGAGGTCGTCGACGAGAGCCTCGAGCTGCTCCTGGAGCTGGCCGACGAGCTCGACATCGACGAGGCCATGACCTCGCGGCTGCTCGACCTGCCGGTCGTCTACGCCTCCGGGCGGGTGGGCCGCGCGAGCCGCACCCGGCCCGCCGACGGCGAGGTCCCCGACGAGCCCGGCCTCGAGTCGCTGTTCGACGTCATCGCCGAGACGGTCCCGCCGCCCGCCGATGACGTGGACGCACCCCTGCAGGCGCACGTCACCAACCTCGACGCCACCCCGTTCCTCGGCCGGCTCGCGCTGTGCCGCATCCGGGCCGGTGTGATCCGCCGCGGCCAGCAGGTCGCGTGGATGCAGGACGGCGGGAAGATCACGCGCGTCAAGATCACCGAGCTGTTGCGCACGGAGGCCCTCACCCGCGTCTCGGCCGAGTCGGCCAGCGCGGGCGACCTCGTGGCCGTGGCGGGCATCCCCGACGTCACCATCGGCGACACGCTCGCCGACACGGAGACCCCGGTCGCCCTCCCGCGCATCCACGTGGACGAGCCCGCGATCTCGGTCACCATCGGCATCAACACGAGCCCGCTCGTGGGCCGCGACCCGCACCCGGGCACCAAGCTCACCGCGCGCCAGGTCAAGGGCCGGCTCGACAGCGAGCTGGTCGGCAACGTGTCCCTGCGCGTGCTGCCCACCGAGCGCCCCGACACGTGGGAGGTGCAGGGCCGCGGCGAGCTGGCGCTGGCCATCCTGGTCGAGCAGATGCGGCGCGAGGGCTTCGAGATGACCGTCGGCAAGCCCGAGGTCGTCACGAAGATGATCGACGGCAAGCGGCACGAGCCGTTCGAGCAGCTGTCCTGCGACGTGCCCGCCGAGAGCCTCGGCGCCGTCACCCAGCTCGTGGCCGGCCGCAAGGGTGAGCTGTCGCAGATGGTGCACGGCGACACCCGCGTCCGGCTGGACTACCGCGTGCCCTCGCGGGGCCTGATCGGCTTCCGCACCGAGTTCCTGACGATCACGCGCGGCGCGGGCATCGCCAGCCACGTCTTCGACGGCTACGGCCCGTGGGTCGGCGAGATCACCGACCGCCTGCGCGGCTCGCTGATCGCCGACCGCAGCGGCCCCGTCACCGGCTACGCCGTCGACGCGCTGGCCGACCGCGGCGTGCTGTTCGTCGGCCCGGGCACCCAGGTCTACGACGGCATGGTCATCGGGGAGTACACGCGCAACGAGGACCTCGAGGTCAACATCGTGCGCGAGAAGAAGCTCACCAACATGCGCAAGTCCACCAGCGACGAGCTGGTCAAGCTCACCCCGCCGACGATCTTCACCCTCGAGCAGGCGATGGAGTTCTGCGCCGACGACGAGTGCGTCGAGGTCACGCCGGAGTCGGTGCGCATCCGCAAGGTCGAGCTCGACTCGCACCTGCGCGGCCGG
>CAXTTN010000448.1:0-2355 GCA_964247105.1 uncultured Pseudonocardia sp. | reverse complement strand
CCGGCAGGTCCGGGAAGTCCAGCCGCACGCGCCGGCAGACCTCCAGGCCGTCCATCCCGGGCAGGCCCAGGTCGAGCACGAGCAGGTCGATCTGCCCGATCCGCACGCGGTCGAGCGCGGTGATGCCGTCGGCGGCGACGTCCACCTCGTAGCCCTCGCGCTGCAGAGCGCGCGAGAGCGGTTCGGCGATGGCGGCGTCGTCCTCGGCGAGAAGGACGGTGGTCACCGGCCCACCATAGGCTCACCTCCTGTGGACCTCTCCAGCGATCTCGAACTCGCCCTGCGCCTCGCCGACGCCGCCGACGCGATCTCGCTTCCCCGCTTCCGAGCCGCTGACCTGCGCGTCACGCGCAAACCGGACCGGACGCCCGTCACCGACGCCGACCTCGCCACCGAGGAGGCCCTGCGCGAACAGATCACCGCGGAGCGCCCGGACGACGCGGTGCTCGGCGAGGAGGGCGGCGGCGCCGTCACCGTCGAGGGCCGGAGCTGGGTGCTCGACCCGATCGACGGCACCAAGAACTTCTCCCGCGGCATGCCGGTGTGGGCGACCCTGATCGCCCTCGTGGTGGACGGTTCGCCCGCGGTCGGGGTCGCGAGCGCGCCCGCGCTGGGCCGGCGCTGGTGGGGCGCGCGCGGGCTCGGCGCCTGGACGACCGACGCGCCCGGGGCGCAGCCGCGCCGCCTCGCGGTGTCGGGGGTGGGCGCGATCGGCGACGCCTACCTGTCGACGACCGACCTGCGGACGTTCGCGCAGCAGGGACGGCTGGACCGCTGGCTGGCGCTGGCGGACGCGGTCTGGGAGACCCGCGCGTTCGGCGACTTCTGGCAGCACTGCCTCGTCGCCGAGGGGGTCGTGGACGTCGCCGTCGACGCCGCGGCCAGCCCGTGGGACCTCGCCGCGCTGGTGCCGATCGTCGCCGAGGCGGGCGGGCGGCTCACCGACCTCACCGGTGCCGCCACGTACGCGGGCGGCGACGGCCTGTCGTCGAACGGGGCGCTGCACCGACCCGCTCTGGACGTACTGGGGGCCCAGCCCACATGATCCTCGGATGCCACTGACCGTCACCACCACGAACGTCAGCGCCTCCGCCGCGGAGAAGATCATCGCGGGTGCCTCGCTCACGGCGACCGAGATCGGGGTCCCGATGTGCATCGCCGTCTGCGACACCGGGGGCAACCTCAAGGCGTTCCTGCGGATGGACGGCGCGCCGCTGCTGTCGTCCCAGGTCGCGCAGGACAAGGCCTACACCGCGGTCGGGTTCGGCATGCCCACCCACGGCTGGCACGACTTCATCAAGGACGACGCGCCGCTGGCGTCCGGGGCGGTCGGCGGCATCGACCGGCTCGTCATCTTCGGCGGCGGCTACCCGATCACGATCGACGGGGTGATCGTCGGCGCCGTCGGGGTGAGCGGCGGGCACTACAGCCAGGACCAGGAGGTCGCCGAGGCCGGTCTGGCGGTCCTGGGAGCACCGGACCAGAGCGGTGGCTGATCTCGCGTTCGAGGACCTCACGGTGGGCCGGGTGTTCGACCTCGGCAGCACCGTGGTGGACCGCGACGAGATGGTCGCCTTCGCCCGCCGCTTCGACCCGCAGCCCTTCCACCTCGACCCGGACGCGGCCGCGTCGTCGCTGTTCGAGGGGCTCGCGGCGTCCGGCTGGTTCACGGCGGGCCTGTGGATGCGGGCCTACGTCGACACGGTGCTGAACCGGGCCACGTCGCTCGGCTCACCCGGCGGCGAGGAGATCGCGTGGCCGGCCCCGGTGTTCGCGGGCGACGAGCTGCACGCGTCGATGGAGGTGGCGGAGGCACGGCGGTCCCGCAGCCGGCCCGGGCTGGGGCTGGTGAAGCTGCGCGCCTTCCTGTACCGCGGCGACGAGCTGGTGTTCCGCAGCACGTTCACGGGCATGTTCGGCACGCGGGACAGGCTCTAGTGTTGTGAGTCGTTAATTCGGGTGCAGTATCGGGCGATGCTGTCGAGGATCTGGTCGGCGGTCTTGGTCCAGACGTAGGGCCTGGGGTTGTCGTTCCAGGTGGCGATCCAGTCGCGGATGTCGGTGTTGAGCGCGCGGACGGTTCGGTGGTGGGAGAGTCGTGCGCGTGGGCCGCCGGGCGTAGCTGTGCTGTCACCGCGCTCGCGTTGTGCCTGCTGCGCTCGCGTTGCTGTGCGCGCGTGGTGAGGGGGACGCGTGCGTGGGCCGCAGCTGGGTGTGGTTGTGTCGCGTTCGCGAGCGCGTTGTGCCTGCTGTGCTCGCGTTGCGGCGCGCGCGTGCCGAGGGGGACGCGTGCGCGGGGCGCAGCTGGGCGGCTGTGCCGCACTCGCGCTCGCGTCGTGCCTGCTGCGCTCGCGT
>CAXTTN010000447.1:0-2380 GCA_964247105.1 uncultured Pseudonocardia sp. | reverse complement strand
CCGAAGTCGTAGTCGTCCAGCGGCACCGCGGCACCGGTGCCCGTGCCGAACACGTCGGGGCTGTAGTAGCCGTCGTCGTAGCTCGGCAGCGCGTAGGCGGCCGCGCGGGCCTCCTCCGTGGGCTGCACCTGGATGTTGCGGTAACGCCCGATCCCCGTGCCGGCGGGGATCAGCTTGCCGATGATCACGTTCTCCTTGAGCCCGACGAGCTTGTCGCGCTTTCCGTTGATCGCGGCATCGGTGAGGATCCGGGTGGTCTCCTGGAACGAGGCCGCGGACAGCCACGACTCCGTGGCCAGCGAGGCCTTCGTGATCCCCATGAGCACCGGGCGGCCGGAGGCGGGCTCGCCGCCCTCGGCCACGACGCGCCGGTTCTGCGTCTCGAAGTCGGTGCGCTCGGCGAGCGAACCGGGCAGGAACTCGGTGGCCCCCGAGTCGATGATCGTGACCCGGCGCAGCATCTGCCGGATGATCACCTCGATGTGCTTGTCGTGGATGTCCACGCTCTGCGTGCGGTACACCTTCTGCACCTCACGCGTGAGGTGCAGCTGCACCTCGCGCGGACCCATGACCCGCAGCACCTCGTGGGGATCGGCCGTGCCCTCGAGCAGCAGCTGCCCGACGTGGACGTGGTCGCCGTCGGCCAGCGGGCGCTCCTGGCCGTCGACCACCGTCATCGCGAGCCACTGCCGCTTGGACAGCTTCTCGTAGATGATCTCCTCGCCGCCGTCGTCCGGGGTGAGGGTGATCTTCCAGAAGCGGTCGCCGTCCTCGATGGTGATGCGGCCGTCGACGTCGGCGATCGGGGCCTTGCCCTTGGGGACGCGGGCCTCGAACAGCTCCTGCACACGCGGGAGACCGGTGGTGATGTCGTCGCCCGCCACACCGCCGGTGTGGAAGGTGCGCATCGTCAGCTGGGTGCCGGGCTCGCCGATGGACTGCGCCGCGACGATGCCGACCGCCTCGCCGACGTCCACCAGCTTGCCGGTGGCCATCGAGCGGCCGTAGCACATGCCGCAGATGCCCGACGCCGACGTGCAGGTGAGCGGGCTGCGCACCTTGATCGTCTTGACACCGGCCGCGACGAGCGCATCCAGCGCGGGATCGCCGAGGTCGCCACCCTTCTCGACGATGATCTCGCCGTTCGGGCCGCGCACCTCCTCGGCGGAGCACCGCGCGTAGATGCTGGTGCGGATGTAGCGGTGGGCGATGCGCTTGCCGCCCGCGCCCTCCTCGGTGACCGCCATCGCGACGCTGCGCTCGGTGCCGCAGTCGACCTCGCGGACGATGACGTCCTGCGACACGTCCACCAGACGACGGGTCAGGTAGCCCGAGTCGGCGGTACGCAGCGCCGTGTCGGCGAGGCCCTTGCGGGTGCCGTGCGTGGAGATGAAGTACTCCAGCACCGACAGGCCCTCACGGAAGTTGGCCTTGATCGGGCGGGGGATGTACTCGCCCTTCGGGTTGGCCACCAGACCACGCATACCGGCGAGCTGCCGGACCTGGGTCATGTTGCCCGCCGCGCCGGACGCCACGATCGTGGGGATCGGGTTGTCCTCGGGGAAGTTCTCCTCCATGGCCTTGGCGACCTCTTCGGACGCCTGGGTCCAGATCTTGACCATCTCGTCGTTGCGCTCCTGGTGGGACAGGGCCCCACGCAGGTAGCGCTTGTTGACCTGCTCGGCCTTGGCCTCGTAGCCGTCGAGGATCTGCTGCTTGTTCGGCGGCACGATGACATCGGAGATGGCGATCGTGACCCCGGAACGGGTGGCCCAGTAGAAGCCGGCGTCCTTGAGGCGGTCGAGGCACTGCGCGACCTCGGTCATCGAGTAGCGCTCGGCCAGGTCGTTGATGATCGCGGCCTGGCGCTTCTTCGGCAGCTTCTCGTTGACGTACGGGTAGTCGGCCGGCAGCAGCTCGTTGAACAGCACGCGGCCCAGGGTGGTCTCGGCCAGGTACGGCTGACCGGGCTCCCAGCCCTTCTCGACCAGCGACGGGACGATCTCGGCCGGCGGCACCACGTCGTGCAGGCGGATCCGGATGGGCGCCTGCAGGTGGAGCACCTTGCGGTCGTAGGCCATGATCGCCTCGGCCACCGTGCCGTACACGCCGCCCTCGCCGGTGGCGCCGGGGCGCTCCTTGCTCAGGTGGTAGAGGCCCGTGACCATGTCCAGACGCGGCATGGCCAGCGGACGCCCCGACGCGGGCGAGAGGATGTTGTTCGACGACAGCATCAGCACGCGCGCCTCGGACTGCGCCTCGGCCGACAGCGGCAGGTGCACCGCCATCTGGTCGCCGTCGAAGTCGGCGTTGAACGCCTCGCACACCAGCGGGTGCAGCTGGATGGCCTTGCCCTCCACCAGCTGCGGCTCGAAGGCCT
>CAXTTN010000446.1:0-2424 GCA_964247105.1 uncultured Pseudonocardia sp. | reverse complement strand
CAGGTTGCGGGCCAGGTGCTTGTCGTGGGCGATGGGCGTGCCGCACACCAGGCAGGGCTCGCCGGTGCGCCGGTAGGCGTAGACCTTGCGGGCGCACAGGGCGCCGCGGTCGGCGGGGGCGAGCAGCCGCGGGTCGTGTTCCGGGCGCAGCGTCTCGATCTTGCCGCGCTTGACGCCGTCGCGGAGCAGGTCGACGAGGTCGAGCCACAGCACGTCCCACTGCTCGCGGGCGAGTGCCTTGCCCGGCAGCAGCGGGTCGAGGCCGTGCCGGAACAGCGCCTCGGCGCGGTAGACGTTGCCGACGCCCGCGATCACCTTCTGGTCCATCAGCAGCGTGGCCAGCGGGGCGCGGGAACGGGAGATGCGGGCCCAGGCGCGGTCCGGGTCGGCGTCGCGACGCAGCGGGTCCTCGCCCAGCCGCGCGTGGATGGCGGCCGCCTCGGCGTCGGTGATCAGCTCACAGGCCGTAGGCCCGCGGAGGTCGGCGTAGTGCGTGGGGCCGACGATGCGCATCCGCACCAGCCCGCGCGGCTCGTCCAACGGCAGCCTGACGTCGCTGAACTTCCCGTACAGGCCGAGGTGGACGTGCACGACCAGGTCGGGGCCGTAGTGGTGGAACAGGTGCTTGCCGTGCGCCTCGGCCCGTTCGAGCACCCGGCCGTCGACGATCTCGGCGCTCGTGGCGAACCGGCCCTGCGGGCTGGAGACGGCGACCTGCTTGCGGGCGTACCGGCGCTGGTGCTGCCGGGCGAGCCGGTGCAGCGTGTGGCCTTCGGGCATGGCCCCAGCTTCCCGCGCGGAGATCGGTTGCGCGCGGCGGGCTCAGGTCGCGGGCAGCGGAGGTGCCACGTGGGTGGCCTCGTAGGAGTCGAGTATGTCGATGCGCCGCTGGTGGCGCGGATCCTCCGAGAACGGCGTGGCGACGAACGCCGCGGCGATCTCGGCCGCCTCGTCCAGCGAGTGCATCCGCGCCCCGATGCCCACGACCTGCGCGTTGTTGTGCTGGCGGCCGAGCGTGGCCGTCTCGACGCTCCACGCGAGCGCGCACCGGATTCCGGGCACCTTGTTGGCGGCGATCTGCTCGCCGTTGCCGGAGCCGCCGATGACGATGCCGAGGCTGCCGGGATCGGCCAGCACCGCGAGCCCCGTGGCGATGCAGAACGGCGGGTAGTCGTCCTGGGCGTCGTAGACGGCGGGGCCGATGTCCACGACGTCGTGCCCCAGACTGGCCAGATGGGCCAGCAGGTGGGACTTCAGCTCGAAACCGGCGTGGTCGGACCCGATGTGGACGCGCACGAGGCAGGATCTAACCCTATTTCCCCGGTCGCCGGGGTGGACGGCGTGCCCGGCGGATGGGTGATCGCCCGTGTCGCGCCCGGACGCGTCGAGTGGCTGGTCCGCACCGACGCCGGGGCGGTGCTGGACGCCACGCGGGACTGCGCCGCCGTCGGCGTCGACATCCCGCTGGGCCTGCCGTCCGGAACGGGCAGGCGCGCGTGCGACGACCTGACCGCACAGCGGCTGGGCCGGGCCCGGTCGTCGGTCTTCCCGGCCCCGCCGCGTGATGTGCTGGCCGCGACCACCCACGCCGAGGCCTGCGAGATCGCCCGCCGCCTCACCGGGCGGGGGATCAGCCTGCAGTCGTTCCACATCGGACCGAAGATCCTGGAGTGGGTCGACCGGGACATCCCCGGGCACGTGTTCGAGGTGCACCCCGAGCTGGCCTTCCGCACCCTCGCGCCCGAGACGGTGTTCGCGCCGAAGAAGTCCGCGCGCGGGGCCGGGCAGCGCATCGCGGCGCTGGCCCGCTGGGTGGACCCGGCCGTGGCGCTGGCCGACCTGCCCGCCGGCGCGCGGCTCGACGACGTGCTCGACGCGCTGGCTGCGAGCTGGTCGGCGGCCCGCTGGGCACGCGGCGAGGCCGAGGAGATCGGCCGCGAGGTCGACGACCGGGGCCGCCCGATGCGGGTGGTGCTGTAGCGGCGCCGCGCGCGTTCTGTGCGTTGCGCGCGCGGAGCTACGCGCGCGCGGCTGAGCGAACGCGCGCGGGACCTCGCACGGCGCCCGCGTACGGCGCTACCGGCGGCCACCGCCCAGCAGGCCGCCCAGGATGCTGCCGAGATCGGGGCCCGCCGACTGCTGCTGCGCCCCACCGCCGCCGAGCACGCTGCCGAGCAGGCCGCCCAGGACGTCACCGATCCCGCCGCCCGCGGCCGGAGCCGCGGGAGCAGCGGCCGCGCCGCCACCGCCCAGGAGCTTCGAGGCCAGGTAGGACATGACGATCGGCGCGAGGATCGGCAGCAGCTTCGCGATGAGGTCCTGGCCGCCCGTGCCGCCGAGCGCCCCGAGCTGGTTGACGACCTGGCCCTGGTTGGCCCGAGGATGATGCCGCCGAGCACTGCCATCGGGATGGAGACGAAGGCA
>CAXTTN010000445.1:0-2466 GCA_964247105.1 uncultured Pseudonocardia sp. | reverse complement strand
ACCCCGGGTGGGTCAGGCCGAGCTGACCGCCCAGGAGGGCGGCCGCTTCTCCGCGAACGCGCGCATGCCCTCCTGGCCCTCCTCGGCGGCGAAGAACCCGGCCGAGAGCGCCAGCATCGCGTCGAACTGCTCCTCCATCGACGCCGGCCGCTCCCCGCGCACCATCTCCTTCGTCGCCGCGAGCGCGCCGGGGGCACCCAGGCGGAGCATCTCCACGTAGCGGGTGACCTCGGCGTCGAGGCCGTCGGCCGGCACGGCGGAGTTCACCAGCCCGACGGCCACGGCGCGCGCGCCGTCGAACGTCTCGCCGGTGAGGAACAGCTCGTGCGCGGCCCGGGGGAGCAGGCGCGGCAGCACGGTCACCGAGATGACGGCCGGCACGACCCCGATCCGCACCTCGCTGAACGCGAACGTGGCGTCCCGCGCCGCGATCGCGATGTCGCACGCGGCCACGATCCCCACCCCGCCCGCGCGCGCCGCGCCCGCCAGCCGCGCGACGACGGGCTTGGGGGAGGTCCAGATCAGCTCCAGCAGCGCCGGCACCTCGGTGACGCCCTGGTCCTGCGCGCCGGCCCCGCGCGACTCCTTGAGGTCCATCCCGGCGCAGAACACCCGCCCGGTGTGGGTCAGCACGATCACGCGCGCGGCGTCGTCGGCGACGGCGGTGTGCAGGTGCGCCAGCAGCTCGCGGCGCAGCTGGGCCGAGAGCGCGTTGCGGTTGGCGGGGGAGTCCAGGGTGATCGTCGCGACGCCGCCGGCGACGTCGAGGTGCACCAGTTCGCTCATGGCTCGACCGTACCCATGAGACGGGCCAGCACCTCGCGCGTCTGCTGGTCGTGGCGGGCCGTGGCCTCCAGCGTCCGCTCGAACGTGGAGCCCAGCAGGTCCTCGAGGCCCGCGCGCGGCAGCTCGGGATGGTCCAGCCACGCGAGGCACGCCTGCTTCTCCAACGCCAGCCACGCGTCGAGCGCGAGCGTGAGCGCCGGCGACGGCTCCGGCATGCCCAGCGCGGCGAGCACCAGCTCCCGCGACCGCTGGTCCACCGCGGCGGCGACGGCGGCCAGCTCCCCGGAGCGGGCCTGCAGGAGCGATCGCCAGCCCGTCGGGTCGGCCTGCACGTGGTCGAGGTAGGCCGACAGGCCCGCGGCCAGCGCCGCGGACGGCGGCCCGGGCGGGACGGCGTCGAGCGCGGCGAGCATGGCGTCCGCGGCCCGGCGCACGGCCGCCACGAGCAGCGCCTGCTTGGTGGGGAAGTAGTGGTAGAGCAGCCCTTCCGACACCCCCGCGTGCGCCGCGATCTCCTCCACCGACAGCGTCGCGAGGTCACGGCCCGCGGCCAGCTCCGCGGCCGCGTCGAGCAGCTGGGCGCGGCGCCGCTGCGGCGTCAGCCGTCGTCCGGGTGCATCGGCCACAGCGGCAACCTAGGTCATCCCCTTGTTGAGTGCTTCTTCAACAGTCTAGGCTCGTCCTTGTTGAGCCGAGATTCAAGGAGGATTCCGTGGCTGTACTCCCCACACCCGCGCTGCAGACCGTCGAGACCCCGCACGGGCGGATCCGCGTGATCGACACCGGCGGGCCAGGGACCCCGGTGCTGCTGGTCCACGCGCTGCTGACCGACCCCGACTTCTACGCGGCGCTGATGCCGCTGCTCGTCGACCGCGGCCACCGCTGCCTGGTGCCGGAGCTCCCGCTCGGCGCGCACGGCGTCGCGGTGGCACCCGGCGCCGATCTCAGCCCGCCCGGACTCGCCCGGCTGATCGTGGAGGTGCTCGACGCGCTCGACGTTCCGCGCGTGCACGTCGTGGGGGTGGACACCGGGGGAGCGTTGACGCAGCTGCTGATGGCCCGGCACCGCGAGCGCGTGGACCGCGTCGTCCTCACCGCCTGCGACGCCTACGAGGCCTTCCCTCCCCGCAGCCTCGCCGCGTTGCTGGTGGCGCTGCGGCTGCCCGGCGCGCTGCGGCTGACCGCGACGCTGGCCCGCCTACGGGCGGTGCGGAAGCGCGCGATCCCCCGGCCGCTCACGCACCGTGGGGTCGACGACGCGGTGGTGCAGCGGTGGACGGCGCCGCTGCGCGACGCCGGAACCCGCCGCGACCTGGCGGCGGTGCTGCGCGAGATGCACCCGCGGCACACGCTGGCGGCCGCCGCGGAGAACCGCCACTTCCCGCGCCCCGTCCTCGTCGCGTGGGGCGAGGACGACCGGATCTTCCCGCGCCGCCTCGGCGAGCGGCTCGCCGCCGACATCCCCGGCGCCCGGCTCGTCACGCTGCCCGACTGCGCGGCGTTCGCCGCGATCGACTGCCCGCGGCTGCTCGCCGACCTGGTCGACGGCCACCTCACCGGGCCGGATCAGGCCCTGACGGTGCCGGGCTCGTCCGGGACGTCGGCGTAGGCGCGGGCCTGCAGCGAGAACAGCTCGCGGTAGGTGCCCGCGAGGCCGCGGACGTCGATGACCTGTCCGCC
>CAXTTN010000444.1:0-2510 GCA_964247105.1 uncultured Pseudonocardia sp. | reverse complement strand
GCGAGAAGGGCTTCGGCTTCATCTCGGTCGACGGGGGCGGCGCTGACGTCTTCGTGCACTACTCCGAGATCGACGCGAGCGGCTTCCGCAGCCTCGACGAGGGGCAGCGCGTGGAGTTCGAGGTCGGCCAGGGCGCCAAGGGCCCCCAGGCCACCGGCGTTCGCATCGTCTGATCCACAGCACTCGTCGGAGCCCGCTTCCCCTCGGGGAGGCGGGCTCCTTCCGTTACCGGCCCAGCAGCGCACCGACGAGGTCGCGCGCCCAGCCCGGGTCGGCGGGACGGTCGGTGAAGATCGCCCGGTAGTACAGCGGCCCGAGCAGGGCATCGGCCGCGCGCTCGACGTCGGGAGCGTCACCGCCCCCACGCTCGATCATGGCCGCGAGCTGCGCGTGCCGGTCGGCGGTGCAGGCGCACCCGCCGCTCTCCCCCGCGCCGATGGCCGCCCGGATCAGCGCCAGCGTGTCGGGGTCCGCGAGGTCGGTGGCGACGTCGGCGACCCAGGCTTCGAGATCCCCGCGCACCGTGCCGGTGTCCGGTACCACGACGTCCCCGCTGAACCGGCTGGCCGCCACCGAGGCGAGCAGCTCCCCCACCGATCCCCAGCGCCGGTAGACCGTCGTCGCGTGGACGCCGGCCCGCGCGGCGACCACCGGGATCGTCAGCGCATCGGGCGGCCCGGAGGCCAGCAGCTCCTCCACGGCCCGGTGCACCGCGGCCCGCACCCGGGCCGAACGGCCGCCGGGTCGAGTGCCGGTGGGAATACCTGCGGTCATGCTCGCCATTGTGCCTCTAAAGCAACGATGACTGCATCTACAGGGAGCGCCTCATGCTGTCCCGCCCGGCCGCCTTCGGGGCCGTCACCGCGACCACCGTGACGTTCATGGCCGCGTCGAGCGCGCCGTCGCCGCTCTACGTCGTCTACCAGCAGAACTGGGGCTTCTCCGCCGCCACGCTCACCGTCGTCTTCGCCGTCTACGTGCTGGGGCTGCTCGGCTCGATACTGGTGGTCGGGGCCCTATCCGACCACATCGGACGGCGGCCGGTCCTCGCCGCCGCGATCGCGCTGGAGGCGCTGTCGCTGGTGCTGTTCCTCGTGGCAGGCGGCGTGCCGCTGTTGCTGGTCGCCCGCCTCGCGCAGGGCATCGCCACCGGAGCCGCGATCACCACGCTGGGCGCCACCCTCGTGGATCTCGACCCGCCGCGCGCGGGCACGGTCAACGGCGTCGCGACGGTCGGCGGGCTGGCCGTCGGCGCGGTCGGCTGCGGCGCGCTGGTGGAGTACGCGCCCGCTCCGACCCACCTGGTGTACGCGTTGCTGCTGGCCGGCATGGTGGTGGCGGCGCTCGTCGTGTGGCGGATGCCCGAGACCTCGGCCCGCCGCCCGGGCGCCCGCGGCTCGCTGCGCCCGCGCCTCGGCCTCCCGGTGCGGCTGCGACCGGACTTCCTCACCATCCTCCCGACGCTGGTCGCGAGCTGGGCGCTGGGCGGGCTCTACCTGTCGCTCGGCCCGTCGGTGGCCGCGGTGCTGTTCGGGTTGCGCGACCACCTCGTCGGCGGGCTGGTCGTGACGCTGCTGTGCGGCACCGGTGCGATCACCGCGTTCGCGCTGCGCAACGTGCCGGTCACGCGGCTCCTCGCCACGGCGTCGGCGCTGCTGGCGGCCGGCACGCTGCTGACGCTGGGCGGTGTGCAGGTCGGGTCGGTCGGGCTGGCCGCCGCGGGCACCGTCGTCGCGGGGGTGGGGTTCGGCGCCGCCGCGCTCGGCTGCTTCGGCACGCTGGCGCCCATCGCCGCCCCCGCGGAGCGCGGGGAGCTGTTCGCCGTGGCCTACACCGTCTCGTACCTGGCCTTCAGCATCCCGGCCGTGGCGGCCGGCGTCGCCAGCGGGCTGGTCGGGCTGCGGCCCACGGCCGAGGTCTACGGGCTGGCGGTGGTGCTGCTCGGCGTTGCGGCCCTCGTCGCGCAGGGCGTGCTGGCCACGCGCCGACGCGCCGCGCAGGTCGCCTAGCGCGCGTTCCACCCGCCCCGCGCGCGCTGCACCACGCGCGCCGCGTCCAGAACGCGCGCGCCCCGGCCTACCGGGGTGGGCCCGCGCTCGTCCAGAGGGTGATCGGGGTGCCCGGCGCGACGTTGCCCTGCGGGCTCTGCCCCACCACCGTCCCGGCCGGTGCGGTGGAGCCGATCACCTGCGTGGTCGAGGCGTGGCCCGCCTGCTGCAGCGCCGCCGTCGCGGCCGGTCCGGCCTGCCCGATCACCAGCGGCACGATCGGGCCGTGGTCGCCCTGGTCGAGGTAGGCGGGGTCGGGGCCGGGGATCGGGACGTCCGGCTGCCCGGCGAGGATCTGGTTCATCGCCGCGAAGTACGGCGGCGCGGCCACCGTTCCGCCGAACGCGCCGTGCCCGCAGTTGCCCAGGTGCACCGGCGTTCCGGGGCAGACCTCCTGCGGCTTGGGGCCGTCCGCGAACACCATCGACGCGGCCGCGTAGTCGTCCACGCCGCCGACGAACG
>CAXTTN010000443.1:0-2514 GCA_964247105.1 uncultured Pseudonocardia sp. | reverse complement strand
GCGCCGGACGCACGGCGCGCGCGGGCGACTCCGGCACGGTCGTCACGATGGTCACCGCCCCCGAGCGGCGTGACGTGGAGCGGCTGACCCGCCTCGCCGGGGTCCGCGCCACCAACACCGACGTGGCCCCCGGCGACGCCGCGCTGTTCGCGATCACGGGCGCGCGCCAGCCGTCCGGGGTGCCGATCATCGACCCGCCCAAGCCCGCGCAGAGCCCGCGCGGCAGCGGCGGCGGCCGCCGTCGGGGTGCTCCGGCCCGATCCGGTGGCAGCACCCGCACCGGCGGTGGTGGCGGCGGCCGGGGCCGCCGCTCCGCGGCCTGATCGCACGCACCACCGAGGCGCGGTATCCCGATCCGGGGTGCCGCGCCTCGCCCGTCCCCGCCCCCGCGAGTCGACCTTCTCGACGCCGTGTGATTGCCGATCCGGCACGGCGGGCGGGGCCGGATCGGCCAACTCGGCGTGTTCGGAAGGTCGACTCGCGGGGGTGGGGGCCGGGCCGGATCGGCCGACTCGACGTGTCGAGAAGGTCGACTCGCGGGGTGGGCTACGTGAGGCCGAGGGTGGAGAGGGCCACTCGGGCTGCTTCGCCGCCCGCCTCCTCCGCGATCGCCAGCGCCGACGGGACGTCGAGGTCGTCCAGGAGGGCGGCGGTGACCGCCGACGCGGCCTTCGTGCCGTCGTCCACCAACCCGCGCGCTGCGGCCGCGTACAGCCGCTCCAGCCGGGCCGTGGCCCCGTCCAGGGCGGCGGGGTCGTAGTCCCAGCTCTGCGCCCAGCGCCGGTCGACGAGCAGCAGGCGCAGCGCGGCGGCCGGGTGCTCCTCCAGCACGTCGCCGACCAGCACGAGGTTGCCCGTCGACTTGGCCATCTTCGCCCCGCCGACCCGCACCGTGCCGGCGTGCATCCAGGCGCGCGCGAACGGCGTCACGCCGGTGAGCGCCTCGGCCATGGCCGACTCGTAGGCGTGGTGGGGGAAGCGGAGGTCGGCGCCGCCGGCGTGCAGGTCGATGGCCGGGCCCAGGGTGGTCAGGGCCATCGCGGCGCACTCGGCGTGCCAGCCGGGGCGGCCATCACCCCACGGGCTCGGCCAGGCCACCTCGCCGGGCGCGGCGGCACGCCAGATCGGGACGTCGGCGGGGTGCTCGGAACCGGGAGCGCCGAACTGCTGCCCGAACTCCGCCGCGAGCGTCGACGCCGCGGCCGCGTCGAGACCCGCCCGCGCCGGGACGCCGTCGCCGCGGAACCACACCGTCCCGTCCACGACGTACGCCGCGCCGGCCTCCAGCAACCCCGCCGCCAGCGTCACGACCTGCGCGACGTGGTTGTGCGCCCGCGGCTCGTGGGCGGGCGGGCGCACGCCCAGCGCGGCCATGTCGCGGTCGAACCGGAACTGCTGCACGGCGGCGAAGCTGTCGGAGCGGTCGCCGGCGTGCGCGGCGGCCGCGTCGAGCACGTCGTCGACGTCGGTGACGTTGCGGCACACCTCGACGTCGACGCCGAGGTGCCGCAGCACGCGCGCGGCGACGTCGGCCCAGACGAACGTGGCGGCGTGGCCGATGTGGGTGGTGTCGTAGGGCGTGATCCCGCAGACGTACATCCGGGCCCGCCCGACGACGGGGAGCGGTCGGTTGCCGATGCGCAGCATCAGCGGGCGGCGGCGCGGCGGCGCGCGCGGCGCAGCTGCAGGATCCGCAGGCCACCCGGGATGGCGACGAGCAGCAGCCCCGCCACCGCGGCGAGCAGCAGAGCCACGCCGATCGGGAGCGAGAACGTGAAGCCGAGGAACGCGATCGTCACGACGTTGAGGTTCTGCAGGATGAAGATCAGCAGGAAGATCAGGACGATCGCGGAGAGGATCAGCCCGGTCCACAGCCCGCCGGTGCGCGTGCGGGTGACGGCGGGCGGCGCGGGCACCGGGACCGTCGGGGGCTCGGGCACCGCGGGGGGTTCGGGCACCGCCGGGACGGCCCGCATCGTGGGATCGGTGGCCGGCCCGTCGAGCTCCGACGGATCGGGTCGCCGCAGGCCCGGATGGGTCGACGGGTCGGCGTGGGGATCGGCCGGGCCGACGTTGCCGTGCAGCGGCAAGTCCTTCGCCAGCGGCGTGGCCCGGGTCGGATCCTCGCTCATGGAACTCCTTCATCGCTCGGTGCAAAGAGTATTCCAAGCACGTACCGTCGGTTAGCGTCGACCCTCATGGATTACCAGGCCGCTCTCGACGCCTTCTTCACCGAGCCCCCCGCCGGTTCGAGCCCGCCGCCGCCGCTCGCGGACGCCTCCCCCGCCCGGCGGCTCCGCGACGCCCTGGAGCCGGTGGCGATGCACGCCGTCTGGAGCGCGGGCACCAACGCGGCGCTCGCCGAGCACGGCTACGACTTCCTCACCGGCTACGTCACGGGCCGCGCCGCGCCGCTGGGCGAGGTGCCCTCCGCGGTGGTCGCGGCGGCGTTCGGCGCGGTCGAACCGGGCCTGGTCGACGCGCTCTGGACGGCGGGACGCGGCCTGCTCCCGC
>CAXTTN010000442.1:0-2518 GCA_964247105.1 uncultured Pseudonocardia sp. | reverse complement strand
ACCAGCGGCGACACCCAGTGGATGACCGCCGGCAGCGGCCTGCTGCATATCGAGCGGCCGCCGGAGGCGCTGGTCGCGAGCGGCGGGCTGTTCCACGGCCTGCAGCTGTGGGTCAACCTGCCCCAGGCCGACAAGTGGCTCGAGCCCAAGTACCAGGACCTGCGTGGATCGGCGTCGGCGCTGCTCACCACCCACGACGGCGGCGCGCTGATCCGCCTCATCGCGGGCGAGCTGGCCGGCCACACCGGCCCCGGCACCACGTTCACCCCGATGACGATGGCGCACGCCACCCTCTCCCCCGGCGCGACCGCGCGGCTGCCGTGGCGGCGCGACTTCAACGCGCTGGTCTACGTCCTGTCCGGCAGCGGGAGGGTCGGCACCGACCGCCGGCCCGTGCGCACCGGCCAGGCCGTGGCGTTCGGACCGGGCGACACGATCACCGTGGCCGCCGACCCCACCCAGGAGTCGCGCCTGTCCGGGATGGACGTGGTGATCCTCGGCGGGCAGCCCATCCGCGAGCCCATCGCCTGGGCCGGGCCGTTCGTGATGAACACCCGGGCCGAGGTCATGGCCGCGTTCGAGGACTACCAGAAGGGCAAGCTGGGCGTCGTCCCGGCGACCTACATCCCGCATTCGGGGGCCCGCGGATGACCACCATGGTCCTCGACGTCGCCGAGTGGTCGCGGTTCGAGATCCACGTGGACGGCGCCCTCGCCGGCTGGGCCGCCTACCGCCACGAACCCGGCCGGATCACGTTCACCCACACCGAGATCGACCCGATGTACTCCGGCCACGGCTTCGGAGGGGAGCTGGTGAGGGAGGCTCTCGACACCGCCCGGCGGCGCGGCCTCGTGGTGGTGCCGGACTGCCCGTTCGTCCGGTCCTACATCGCCAAGCACCCGGAGTACGCCGACCTGGTCGCGGCCGGACCCGCGCAGTAACCGTCGGACCTGCTCCGTAGCCTGTTCGTGTGCTCGCCGTCCACGCCCTCTGGTCCCCCGGTCGCGGGGTGCTGATCTGGGCGGAGGACGGCGAGCGGCCGGTCGGCTCGGCCTCGCGCTCGCTGCGGTCGGCCCGGCCGCACCCGTTCGCCGCGCCCTCGTCCGCGCTCGCCGCGCTACACCCCGGCAAGTCCACCACGGTGAGCCTGCTCCTGCCCTCGCGCGCGGGCGGGCCGGTCGCCTCGCCCGAGCTGGTGCGCCGCGCGCCCGGTGGCGCGGCCCGCAGCGTGCCCGCCCTGCGCCCGTGGATCGTTCCCGCCCTCGCCGTCGACGCCGCCGAGCTGCTCGATCCCGCCGAGGAGGCCCGCTACGGGGTGTCGGTGGCGCACCTGCGCGCCGTGGCGGAGCTGGCCGAGGAGCTGGCTGCGCGCGGGCGGGTGCTGCCCACGCTCGCCCGCGAGGGCGGCGTCGCGCTGGCCCGCTGGCGGCCGGTGGTCCGCGGGCTCGACGTCGTGGCGCTCGACGCGCTGGTGGCCGCCCTGCCCCCGGTCGCGCGCGCGGAGCAGACCGGCCCGCGCGATCTCGCCGGCGGCGATCCCCGCGTCCTCGTCGAGGACGCGCTGGCCGTGCTCACCGACACCGCCGTGCGCGATCGGCTGGCCCGCGCCCCCGAGCCGGTCGCGATCGCCCCGGCCGAGCCCGCCACGGCCACCGAGGCGTGGCTCGCCGCGCTGCTCACCCCCGATGCGCGGGTCGACGCCCCCGCCCGCGAGCTGGAGACGCTGGCCGCTGAGCTGTTCGCGTGGGACGAGTTCGGCACGGTTCCCACCGGCGAGGGTCGCGCCAGCTTCCGGCTGGCGGAGGTGCGCACGCTGCACGACCCGTCCGATCCGGGCGACGACCCCGACGACCAGACCGGCGACGGCACGCACTGGATCCTGGAGTTCTTCCTGCAGTCCACGGCCGATCCGAGCCTGCTGGTGCCCGCGGGGCAGGTGTGGTCCGGCCGGGCCGAGCGGCTCGTCGCCGAGCCGCAGGAGCTGCTGCTCGGCGAGCTGGGCCGCGCGGCGCAGGTGCTGCCCGCGCTCGCCCCGGCGCTGCGCTCGGCCCGACCGGAGGCCCTGGAGCTCGATCACCACGGCGCCGCCCGGTTCCTCACCACCGAGGCCCCGCTGCTCATCGAGGCGGGCTTCGGCGTGCAGCTCCCGTCCGGGTGGGACGGCTCGCGCCGCGTCGGGCTCTCGCTGTCGGCGCGCAGCACCCCCACCGATCGCGTGCTCACCCGCGGCGGGCTGGGCCGCGAGGAGCTGGCCGATTTCCGCTGGTCGGTGGCCGTCGGCGACGAGGAGCTGTCCGAGGAGGAGCTCACCGAGCTGGTGGCGGCCAAGGCCGAGCTGGTGCGGGTGCGGGGTCGTTGGGTCACCGTCGACGCCGAGCGGCTGCGCGCCGGCCTGGAGTTCCTGCAGCGGGGCCGGACGAGGCGCACGCCGACGGTGGCCGAGGTGCTCGCGCTGGCCCAGCGGCACCCCGACGACTGGGCGGGCGACGCCGACGTACCCCTGCCCGTCACCGACATC
>CAXTTN010000441.1:0-2537 GCA_964247105.1 uncultured Pseudonocardia sp. | reverse complement strand
GCCGCGCGCGTGCAGCAACGGGCGCGCAGCCCACAGGACGTGCGCGCGCCGAGCCTGACTACCGCCCGACGAGGCCCGCGCGCGCTTTCCGTCGCCGCGCGCGTGCAGCAACGGGCGCGCAGCCCACAGGACGTGCGCGCGCCGAGCCTGACTACCGCCCGACGAGGCCCGCGCGCGCTTTCCGTCGCCGCGCGCGTGCAGCAACGGGCGCGCAGCCCACAGGACGTGCGCGCGCCGAGCCGACCCCGGTCAGGAGTCCGACGCCGCCATCGCCGGCCTCCGGCCCAGCAGGCGCTGCCACCAGCCGGCGGGGGCGGGCTCGGCGGGTGCGGCCGCGGCCGCGCGCTCCGCCTCGCCGAAGCCCTCGACCGGGGCCCACGGCTGACCGTCGCGCGCGCGGGTGAGGAAGGCCGACGCCGCGGCGAGGCCGGCGCGGACGCCCTCGTCGGACAGGGTGCAGGTGAGCGCGCGCTCCGGCGCGATCCCGAGCGCGTCCGCCCCCTCGACGCCGACGTGGGCGAACTCCCAGGCGTAGTCGCGCTGCTGCGCGCCGACGAGGTCGGCGATCGCGTCCCGGCTCATGCGGGTGCCCTCGACGCCGGCCGCGACGACCAGCACGAGCACGCGCGAGGGCCGCTCCTCCTCCGGCATCGCCGAGAGCTGCGCGCCCAGCTCGGTGATCAGGTCGCCCAGGTCGTCGCGGACGGCGGCGGCGCCGCGGGCCCGCAGCGCGGGGGCGGTGACCTCCGCGACCGGACGCAGTGCGGGCAACCCCGCGCCGGTGGGGGCGATCGCCACGAGCACGTCGGCGCCGCTGTCGCGCTGGTCGGTGAGGATGCCGGTGAGGCCCGCCCGGACGGCGGCCCGGACCGGGCGGGTGGATCGGGATCGGTCGGCGAGGATGGCGATGGCGGCACGGCCCGGCTTGGTCACGGCGACAGGATCCCGTACGGAGGTCACGGGCTGATGACCACCCCGGGTAACTGCACCGTTCCAGCTCACGGGTCCTCGTACAGGGCCGAGTGGGTGGCGCGGAGCCTGTACTTCAGCACCTTGCCACCCACCGTCTCCGGCAGCGTCTCCGCCACGATGAGCCGTTTGGGTGTCTCGAACCCGGCCAGCCGCTCCCGGCAGAACGCGAGCACCTCGGCCTCGACGGGGCTGGCTCCGGGCTGCGGCACCACCACGGCCGTCACAGCCTCCCCCCAGCGCTCGTGCGGCAGCCCGATCACCGCGGCCCGCAGCACGTCGGGATGGGCCGCCAACACCGCCTCGACGCGCATGCTGGACACGTTCTCGCCGCCGGTCTTCACGATGTCCTTGTAGCGGTCGACCATGATCCGCAGGCCCTGCTCGTCGATCGTGACGCTGTCGCCGGAGTGGAACCAGCCGCCGCGGAACGCCTCCGCCGTGGCCTCGGGGTTGCGGTAGTAGCCGGCGGTCACGACGGGCGAGCGGTAGACGGCCTCACCCGGCTCGCCGCGCACCGGCTCGCCCGTCTCGTCGACCACGTCCGAGGCGAGCATCGGGCTCGGCACGCCGACGTAGTTCACCGCCGGCGCGGTGCTCCGGTGCACCTCGGGCCACTTCGTCGGCCAGAAGCGGTGGCACGCGATGGCCTCGGTCTGCCCGAAGATCCCCAGCGTGACCAGCTCACCACAGTGCTTCTCCAGCCCGTCGAGCACCGACGGCGCGAGCGCGCCCCAGCCGTAGACGAGCACTTCCAGCGCGGTGAGGTCCAGCTCGGGCCGCGCGTCGAGCTCGGCCACCAACCCGGTGACGAACTGCGGCGAGCCCGCCCAGACCGCGGTGACCCGTTCCGCGGCGAGCGCGTCGATGACGGGCCCCGGCACGGGACGGCGGCCGATCACCAGCGCGCCACCGGACACGAACGCCGAGAACGTGAAGATCTGGTCGCCGACGTGGTAGATCACCGGCAGGAACGCCGCGAGGCGCACGTCGCACTCGTGGCGCAGCCCGCGGGTGAGCGAGAGCGCGAAGTTCAGCGCCGCGAGGTGCGTGGCCGAGTGGGAGATCATCACGCCCTTGGGCAGCGACGTGGTGCCCGAGGTGAACAGCAGCTCCCAGATGTCGTCGCCGTGGATCTCCACGTCGGGCTCGGTGGCCGGCTGCCCGGCGATCAGGTCGGTGAACGACGGGCTGCCCGCCACCGGCCCGCCGCCGATGGTGATGGTGGCGCCGACCGCGAGCCCGGCGGCGGCGAAGGCCGCCTCGGCGCCGGGCCACAGCTCGGCGTCCACGATCGCGAAGCGGGGCTCGGTGAGCTCGATGAGGTGGGTGACGACGTCGGTGGCGAGGCTGGGGTTGAGCGGTACGGCCACCATGCCGGCCTTCGCGACGCCGACCTTGGCGAGGTAGGCCTCCACCGAGTTCTCGCAGACCAGCAGCACCCGGTCGCCCGGCACGAGGCCCGCGGACGCCAGCGCGTGCGCGACGCGGTTGGCCGTCTCGTCGGCCTGGCGGTAGGTGACGCGCGCGAACGCGTCGTCGCCGTAGGCGCCCGCCCAGCCGGTGAT
>CAXTTN010000440.1:0-2550 GCA_964247105.1 uncultured Pseudonocardia sp. | reverse complement strand
ACCCGGTCGCGGCTCGTCACCGGCACCACGGCGTTGCACGCGGAGCTGGAGCGAGAGCTGGCCGCGTTCTGCGGAACGGAGGCGTCGCTCGTTTTCTCCTCGGGCTACGCGGCCAACCTGGGCGTGATCGCCGCGCTGGCCGGGCCGGGGACGCTGGTGGTCTCCGACGCCGCGAACCACGCCTCGATCGTCGACGCCTGCCGGCTCTCGCGGGCCCGGATCGCGGTGGTCCCGCGCGACGGCGTGGCGGCCGTCGACGCGGCGCTGGCCGCCCGGGCCGAGCCGCGCGCGCTCGTCGTCACCGACGCGGTGAACAGCGTCGACGGCGGCCTCGCGCCGCTGGCGGAGCTGCACGCGGTGTGCCGGGCCCGGGGCGCGCTGCTCGTCGTCGACGACGCGCACGGGCTGGGGGTGTGCGGGCCCGGCGGGCGGGGGCTGCTCGCGGGCGTCGGGCTCGCCGGGGCCGACGACGTCGTCGCGACCGTGACGCTCTCCAAGGCGCTGGGCAGCCAGGGCGGCGCCGTGCTCGGCTCGGCCGCGGTGGTCGCGCACCTGATCGACACGGCCCGGTCGTTCATCTTCGACACCGGGCTCGCCCCGGCCTGCGCGGGCGCCGCGCTCGCCGCGCTGCGGGTGCTGCGCGACGAGCCGTGGCTCCCGGGCCGCGTGCTGGAGGTCGCGGCCGCGCTCGCGGCGGCGGCGGGCGTGCCCGCGCCGCCGTCCGCGGTGGTGTCGGTGGTGCTGGGCGAGCCCTCGGTGGCGGTCGCCGCCGCGGCCCGGTGCGCCGAACGGGGGCTCCGGGTGGGGTGCTTCCGGCCGCCGTCGGTGCCGGAGGGCACGAGCCGCCTGCGCCTGACCGCCCGCGCGACCCTGAGCGCGGGCGACCTGGCCCAGGTCCGCGCCGCCCTGTCCGACGTGCTGGCTCCCGTCGATCACGGGCGGATGGTCGCGGGATGACCGCTCCCGGCAACCATCCGCCCGTGATCGGCGGGCGGGTGCTCGTCGTCACCGGCACCGGGACGGGCGTGGGGAAGACCGTCGTCACGGCGGCGGTGGCCGCCCTCGCCGCGGGGCGGGTCGCCGTGCTCAAGCCCGCCCAGACCGGCGTCGGACCCGCCGAACCGGGGGATCTCGCGGAGATCGCGCGGCTCGTGCCGGGCGTCACCACACGCGAGCTGGGCCGCTATCCGGACCCCCTCGCCCCGGCCACCGCCGCGCACCGCGCGGGCCTCCCGCCCGTCACGCCCGCCGACGCGGCCCGGGCGGCGAAGGGCCTCGCGGGCGAGCACGACCTGGTGCTGGTGGAGGGCGCGGGCGGGCTGCTCGTCCGGTTCGACCGCGACGGCACGCTCGCGGACGTCGCGGCGGCGCTGGACGCGCCCGTGCTCGTCGTCGCCGCGGCCGGGCTGGGCACGCTCAACCACACCGCACTGACCGTCGAGGCGCTCCGCACCCGGGGCCTGACCTGCGCGGGCGTGGTCGTCGGGGCCTGGCCTGCCGAACCCGACCTCGCCGCGCGCTGCAACATCGCGGACCTGCCCGCCGTCACCGGCGTGCCGCTGCTCGGGGCGGTGCCCGCCGGTAGCGGCGCGCTCGGGCCGCGCTCGTTCGCCGACGTCGCGCGTCACAGTCTGGCTGCCGAACTGGGCGGGGAATGGCACACTCCGGTCCTGTGACGACGACCCGTTTCGAGATCCTCGACACCGCCCGCACCCAGGTTCTGGAGAACGGCGAGGGGCTCACCGAGGCCCAGGTGCTCGACGTGCTCCGGCTCCCCGACGAGGCGCTCGACGGGCTGCTGGAGCTCGCGCACGAGGTGCGGATGCGCTGGTGCGGGCCCGAGGTCGAGGTGGAGGGGATCATCTCGCTCAAGACGGGCGGGTGCCCGGAGGACTGCCACTTCTGCTCCCAGTCGGGGCTGTTCGACTCGCCCGTGCGCTCGGCGTGGCTGGACGTCCCGTCGCTGGTGGAGGCGGCCAGGCAGACCGCCAAGACCGGCGCCACCGAGTTCTGCATCGTCGCCGCCGTGCGGGGGCCGGACAAGCGGCTGATGGCGCAGGTCGCGGCCGGCATCGCGGCGATCAAGGACGCGATCGACATCAACATCGCGTGCTCGCTGGGCATGCTCACGCCCGAGCAGGTCTCCGAGCTGGCCGCGATGGGTGTGCACCGCTACAACCACAACCTGGAGACGGCCCGCTCGCACTTCGACCAGGTGGTCACCACGCACACCTGGGAGGAGCGCTGGGACACCCTGCGGCTGGTCCGCGCGGCCGGCATGGAGGTCTGCTGCGGCGGCATCCTCGGGATGGGGGAGACGCTCGAGCAGCGTGCGGAGTTCGCCGCGCAGCTCGCCTCGCTCACGCCCGACGAGGTGCCGCTGAACTTCCTCAACCCGCGCCCCGGCACCCCGTTCGGCGATCTCGAACCGATGGCGGGCCCGGACGCCCTGCGCGCCGTCGCCGCGTTCCGGCTGGCGCTGCCGCGCACGGTCCTGCGGTTGAGCTTGAAGATCTGGCGGACTTCGGCGTGGCCGATGACGGTCTCGCG
>CAXTTN010000439.1:0-2592 GCA_964247105.1 uncultured Pseudonocardia sp. | reverse complement strand
ACACGCCCGCCGGCCCGGACACCGCGCACCGCGCGGCGGCCCAGTGTCCGGCAGGGTCGGCGCGCCCCCCGACCAGGCGGCGCGACGATCGGATCAGAGCATGCGGGTCGCGTAGGGCATGAGGCCGCCGCTGCGCACCGTCGCGATCCGGACCTCGCTGCCGGAGTACGGCGCCTCGATCATCCGGCCGCCCCCGAGGTACATCGCGACGTGCACGATCCGGTCGCCGTCGGAGTAGAAGAGCATGTCGCCGGGCCGGCGCTGGCCCACCGGGACCTGGCGGCCGGAGGTGTACTGGTAGCCGCTGTAGTGCGGGAGCGAGATCCCGGCCGCGGCGAACGCGTAGATCATCAGGCCCGAGCAGTCGAAGCCGATGCGGCGGTAGTCACCGAAGCTGTCGGCCACCCCGCCGTCGCGGACGCCCCGCGTCGGACCGGCACCGTTGCCGCCGCCCCACGCGTACTGGACGCCCAGCTGGGACATCGCACGGTCGATCACGGCGCCGATCGCCCCGGTTCCCCGCACGACCGGTCCGTGCGAGCGCGCGGCGGCGGCCGCCTGCTCGGCCCGCTGCCGGGCCGCCTCGGCGGCGCGCTGCTGCTCCTGCCAGGCGAGGAAGCGGGCCCGCTGGTCGCGCAGGCCCGCGTCGGCGGCGGTGGCCGCGTCGAGCTGGCGGTTGACGTCGTCGCGCTGTGCCTGCACCTGCGCGAGCTGTACCGCCTGCGCCTCGGCCTGCGTCTGCACCGCCGCCACCGCCGCGTCCGCCGCCGACTTCGCCCGCTGCGCCCTCGCGGCCTCGGCCTTGGCCTCCTCCTCGGCGGCCCGGGCCCGGGAGTCGGCGTTGGCCTTGGCCACCCGGGCGCGCTCCAGCCCGTCGAGCGCCTGGCTCTGTTGAGCGGCGACGGCGTCGGCGAGCGCGGCGCGGTCGAGCAGGTCCTGCGGGCCGTTCGCGGTGGTCAGGAGGCCGAGCGGGCCGATGTCGAGACCGTTCTGGTACTGCGCGGCGAGGAACGCGTCGAGCTGCGTGCGGGCGTCGTCGATCGCGCCGCCGGCGGCCTCGGTCTCGATCCGGGCCGCGGCGGCCTTCGCGGTGGCGGTGGCCGCGGCGGACCGGGCGTCCTGCAGGTCGACCAGCGCCTGGTTCGCGACCTCCTGCTGGCCCGCGAGCTGGAGGCGCAGCGCGTCGACACGGTCGTCGAGCCCGGCCAGCCGGGCGCCGAGCTTCGCGACGGTGTCCGCCCGCTGGGTGACGGCGTCGCGGCTGCGTTGCAGGTCCTGGTCGCTCGGGTTCGCCGGCGGTGGCGGGGCCGGGGACTGCGCGTACGCGGGGCCGAGCCCCGACACCCCGGCGAGCACGGCGACCAGCACCGACAGCACGACGAGCCGGACCGAGCGCCGCACCGAACCCCCTGCTCATCGCATGATCACGGACAGACGAGTCCACTGTGGCATTCGGGGCATCCGGGCGCGGGTTGCCACGCGCACCAGAAGACAACTTCCACCACTCGGGGTAGTAGGAGCCCGGGTCGACGCGCTCACAGTACGAGCGTACTGTTTGGCGGTGATGGGGTCTCCGCCGCCGATGCGCGTCCGTGCGCGAGACTCCGACGGCCACCACCGACGCGCCCGCCCAGGAGGACACCGACAGTGACCAGCACAGACAGCTTCGGCGCGAAGGGCACCCTCCGGGCCGGCGGGGCCGAGCACGAGATCTTCCGGCTCTCGGCCGTCGAGGGCGCGGAGCGCCTGCCGTTCAGCCTCAAGGTGCTGCTGGAGAACCTGCTGCGTACCGAGGACGGGGCCAACGTCACCGCCGACCACGTGCGCGCGCTGGCCTCCTGGGATCCGGCCGCCGAGCCCGACACAGAGATCCAGTTCACCCCCGCCCGCGTGATCATGCAGGACTTCACCGGCGTGCCCTGCGTCGTTGACCTGGCCACGATGCGCGAGGCCGTCACCGAGCTGGGCGGTGACCCGTCCAAGGTCAACCCGCTCGCGCCCGCCGAGCTGGTGATCGACCACTCGGTGATCATCGACGTGTTCGGCACCCCGGACGCGTTCGAGCGCAACGTCGACTTCGAGTACGGCCGCAACAAGGAGCGCTACCAGTTCCTGCGCTGGGGCCAGGGCGCGTTCGACGAGTTCAAGGTCGTCCCGCCGGGCACCGGCATCGTGCACCAGGTCAACATCGAGCACCTCGCCCGCGTCGTGATGACCCGCGGCGGTCAGGCGTACCCCGACACGCTCGTCGGCACCGACAGCCACACCACGATGGTCAACGGCCTGGGCGTGCTGGGCTGGGGCGTCGGCGGCATCGAGGCCGAGGCGGCGATGCTCGGCCAGCCCGTCTCGATGCTCATCCCGAAGGTCGTCGGCTTCAAGCTGACCGGGGAGATCCCGCCCGGCGCCACCGCCACCGACGTCGTCCTGACGATCACCGAGATACTGCGGCGCCACGGCGTCGTCGGCAAGTTCGTGGAGTTCTACGGCGAGGGCGTCGGCGCGGTGCCGCTGGCCAACCGCGCCACCATCGGCAACATGAGCCCGGAGTTCGGCTCCACCGCCGCGATCTTCCCGATCGACGACGAGACC
>CAXTTN010000438.1:0-2611 GCA_964247105.1 uncultured Pseudonocardia sp. | reverse complement strand
GTGTGGTCGGGTACCTCGCCGCGCCCGGGTACGGCGAGGTGTTCGCCGAGGCCGGCTTCGGCGACCTCGTCGCCTACGCCCGCACCCGCCCCCGGCCCGCGGAGCTGCTGGCGCAGGTACCGGACGAGCTGATGGCGTGCGTCGGCGCGATCGGCGACGTGGAGACCGCCCGCAAGCGCCTGGCCGAGTACGCGGACGCCGGCGTGGACGAGATCTGCCTGGTCCCGACCTCGACCGACGCCGACCCCGCCGGGGCCCGCACCCTCACAACCCTCGCCCCGTAGCGGCATCGCGCGGGCGCGATGCGGATTCGACGGCCCTCAGAACGCATCGCGCGGGCTCGATGCTGTTTCGAGGCCCCGTGGAGGGCATCGCGCGGGCTCGATGCCGTCGGGGCCGGGTCAGTCCTCGACGGGTGGGGCGGCCGGAGCGGGGCGGTGGACCTCCACCACGCCGTTCTCCAGGTCGATCGGGCCGAGCCGGAAGGGCTTCTCGCCGTCGCCGGCCTCGCCCGCCTCGTCCTGGATCTTCGGTCCCGGGAACATCTCACCGAGTACGCCCATGGGACGAACGCTACGCCAACGGCAGGAGCTTGCGGGCGGGCGTCAGGCGGGCCACCGGCTCCGCGTAGGTCGTGCTGCGCTGGCGGACCGGCCGGCCCGCGGCCGCCGCGATGGCCGTCAGCTCGGCCACCGTGCGCGCCGAGCCGTTCTCCGACCCGGCCATCCGGCTGATCGTCTCCTCCATCAGCGTGCCGCCCATGTCGTCGGCGCCGCCCTGCAGGATCTTCGCCGACAGCGCGTCGCCGAGCTTCACCCACGAGCACTGGATGTGGTCGATGCGCCCGTGCAGCGCCAGCCGCGCGAACGCGTGGACGGCCCGGTTGTCGCGCTCGGTGGGGCCGGGCCGCGCGAGGCCGGCCAGGTAGATCGGCGCGTTGGTGTGCACGAACGGCAGCGGCACGAACTCGGTGAACCCGCCGGTCTCGTCCTGCAGCGCCGCCAGGGTGCGCAGGTGGCCGACCCAGTGCCGCGGCTCGTCGACGTGCCCGTACATCATCGTGGACGACGACGGGATGCCGAGCCGGTGCGCCGTGCCGACCACGTCGAGCCACTGCGACGCGGGCAGCTTGCCCTTGGTGAGCACCCAGCGCACCTCGTCGTCGAGGATCTCCGCGGCCGTGCCCGGGATCGAGCCGAGCCCGGCGTCGCGCAGCTCCGTGAGCCACTCCTCGACCGACACGCCCGCCTTCGCCGCCGCCGAGACGATCTCCATCGGCGAGAACGCGTGCACGTGCATGCCGGGCACGGCGGCCTTCACCGCGCGGGCGAGGTCGGCGTAGAAGGTGATCGGCAGCTGGGGGTCGATGCCGCCCTGCATGCAGACCTCGGTGGCGCCCTCCTCCGCCGCCTCGACCGCGCGGGACGCGACCTCGTCCAGCGAGAGCCGGAACGCGTCGGCGTCGCGCTCGCGCTGGGCGAACGCGCAGAACCGGCAGCCGACGTAGCACACGTTCGAGAAGTTGATGTTGCGGTTGACCACGTAGGTGACCTCGTCGCCCACCACGTCGCGGCGGACGTCGTCGGCCAGGCGCGTCATCTCCTCCAACGCCTCGCCGTCGGCGGTGATCAGCGCGAGCGCGGCGGCGTGGTTGGCCGGGTCGAGCAGCGCGGCCGGGTTCGACGCGGCGAGCGAGAGCCCCGCGCGGACATCGGAGTCGAGCCGCTCGGGGGCGGCCTGCGCGGTGGCGGCGAGCTCCTCCTTCAGGGAGTCCCAGTCGCCGTAGACCGACGCGAAGTCGCCCCGCCGATCGGAGGTGCGGCCGTCGGTGTCGATCGAGGTGTTGAGGTCGACGCGGCCGCTGGACGCGAACCCGCCGTCCGGCTCCTGCCACGGGCGGCCGACCACCGCGGCCGTCTCGTTCGCGAGGCCGTCGGCGGAAGCGAGCGCGTTGACGTGCTCGTGCAACCGCGTGTCGATCCACGGCGACCCCGCCTGCACGTACTTCGGGTAGACGGTCAGCCGCTCCCGCAGCTCGAACCCGGCCGCCCTCGAGTGCGCGGCCAGCTCCTCGATGACCGGCCAGGGGCGCTCGGGGTTGACGTGGTCGGCGGTGACGGGCGAGACGCCGCCCCAGTCGTCGATGCCCGCGCGCAGCATCAGCGCGAACTCCTCCCCCACCAGGTTCGGCGGGGCCTGCACCCGCATCTTCGGGCCCAGGACGATCCGGGTGACGGCGATGGTGGCGGCGAGATCCTCCAGCGAGGCGTCGGGGTCGTCGCGCATCGCGGTGTCGGGCTTGGCCCGGAAGTTCTGGACGATCACCTCCTGGATGTGCCCGGCCGCGCGGGCGACCGACCGGATCGCGAAGATCGACTCGGCCCGCTCGGTACGGTTCTCGCCGATCCCGATCAGGATCCCGGTGGTGAACGGGACGCCGACGCGACCGGCGTCGGTGAGCGTGCGCAGCCGGACGGCCGGCTCCTTGTCGGGGCTGCCGTAGTGCGGGCCGCCGGGCTCACTCCACAGCCGGGTGGCGGTGGTCTCCAGCATCATGCCCATGCTCGGCGCGACGGGCTTGAGCCGCGTC
This sequence comes from uncultured Pseudonocardia sp., assembly GCA_964247105.1. Taxonomy (GTDB): domain Bacteria; phylum Actinomycetota; class Actinomycetes; order Mycobacteriales; family Pseudonocardiaceae; genus Pseudonocardia. The sequence goes on along the minus strand of CAXTTN010000438.1, from coordinate 21 downwards.
AGCTCCTCCCACGACAGCACG
>CAXTTN010000437.1:0-2619 GCA_964247105.1 uncultured Pseudonocardia sp. | reverse complement strand
GCCCGCCGGTCTGCAGGTGCTCCGGGAGGATGTCCGGGGTGTTGACGAACAGGTTGGGGCGGCACTCGTCGGCGCGATCGGCGTGCATCTGGATGAACTCGGTGAGCTCGGCCTTGGTCTCGCGCCACGTGAAGTAGCTGTAGCTCTGCGTGAAGCCCAGCCGGGCCAGCCCGAACAGCCGCGCGGGCCGCGTGAACGCCTCGGCGAGGAACAGCACCTCGGGGTTGCGCGCCTTGACCTGCCAGATCAGCCAGTGCCAGAAGTTCGGCGGCTTGGTGTGGGGGTTGTCGACCCGGAAGATCTTGACGCCGTGCTCGACCCAGTGCATCACCACGCGCAGCGACTCGGCGTAGATGCCGGCCGGGTCGTTGTCGAAGTTGATCGGGTAGATGTCCTGGTACTTCTTCGGCGGGTTCTCGGCGTAGGCGATGGTGCCGTCGGGACGCACGGTGAACCACTCCGGGTGCTCGGCCACCCAGGGGTGGTCGGGTGCGCACTGCAGCGCGAAGTCGAGCGCCACCTCCATGCCGAGATCCTGGGTGCGCTGCACGAAGGAGTCGAAGTCCTCCAGCGTGCCCAGCTCGGGGTCGATCGCGTCGTGGCCGCCCTCGGCCGAGCCGATGGCCCACGGGGAGCCGACGTCGCCGGGGCCGGCGTTGACGGAGTTGTTGCGGCCCTTGCGGTGCACGGTGCCGACCGGGTGGATCGGGGGCAGGTAGACGATGTCGAAGCCCATCGTCGCGATCCGGTCGAGCTCCTTCGCCGCCGTGACGAACGAGCCGTGGACGGCGCGGCCGGTCTCGTCGCGGCCCCCGGTGGAGCGCGGGAAGATCTCGTACCACGAGCCGTAGAGGGCGCGCTCGCGGTCGACGTACATCTGCTGGGCGCGGCCGCGGGTGATGAGCTCCCGGACGGGACGCTCGTTCATGATCGTCTTGACGGCGGGGAAGAGCGCCGGCGCGACGCGGGCGTGCAGCGGCATCGCGGTGTCGCGCAGCGCGTTGGCGGCGCCGAACAGCAGGTCGCGGTGGGGGCGCTCGGCGGGACGGCGGCCGACGCGCTGCAGCAGGCGGGCGCCCGTCTCCAGGTCGTTGGCCAGCTCCTCGGGGGACTGTCCGGCGTCGAGCTTCTTGGTGACGGCGTTGACCCAGGTGGCCCAGGGATCGCTCCAGGCGTCGACGCGGAACGTCCACAGGCCCGGCTCGTCGGCGATGACGGTGGCCTCGAAGCGATCGGTGCCGACGCCCGCCGGCTCCATCCGGACGTGGTGCGCGGCACCGCGGCTGCCGACGCGCTTCCACACGACGTTCGCGGCGACGGCGTCGTGGCCCTCGCGCCAGACGGTGGCGCCGATCGGGATGATCTCGCCGACGACGGCCTTGCCCGGATGGCGGCTGCCGCCCACATTGGGAGTGACCTCGTCGATACCCAGCCGACCGGTCATCGGCCCACCCCCTGAAACAGCCGTCGTGTGAGTCACAAACCTATCTACCCGATCCGGCCACGAACGGAACGGGTGGCGGCGCGTCGCGCACCTTTCACCGGATCGTCACCACGGCCAGCGTCCTACGCCCGGACCCGGGCGTCCAGACCCTGATGAGAGACTTCTTGACCGATCACGCCATCGATTCCTCTACGCTCACCCTCCGTGAGAGCCCTTCGCCGATTCACCGTCCGGGCCCAGCTCCCGCCCGCGCTGGCGCCGCTGCAGACGCTGGCCACCAACCTGCGCTGGAGCTGGCATGCACCGACGCATGACCTGTTCGCCACCCTCGACCCGGCCGCGTGGGACCGCGCGGGCCACGATCCCGTCCGCCTGCTCGGTGAGATCTCGACCGCGCGGTTCGCGGAGCTCGCGGTCGACGCCGAGACGGTGGTGACGGTCCGCGAGCTGGCCGACGACCTCACCTCCTACCTGAGCCAGCCCCGCTGGTACCAGGCCGAGCGCGAGGACGACCCGACCCTGCCCGCCGCCGTCGGGTACTTCTCGATGGAGTTCGGTGTCTCGGAGGTGCTGCCCAACTACTCCGGCGGGCTCGGCGTGCTGGCGGGTGACCACCTGAAGTCCGCGTCCGACCTGGGCGTGCCGCTCATCGGCGTCGGGCTGCTCTACCGCTCCGGCTACTTCCGCCAGTCGCTGTCGCTGGACGGCTGGCAGCTCGAGCACTACCCCGCGCTCGACCCCCAGGGACTGCCCCTGCAGCTGCTCACCGACGCCGCGGGCGAGGCCGTCCTCGTCCAGATCGCGATGCCGGCCGGGCGCACGCTGACCGTGCGGATCTGGCAGGCGGCCGTCGGGCGCGTGCCGCTGCTGCTGCTCGACTCCGACATCGAGGAGAACGAGCCGGACCTGCGCGGCGTCACCGACCGGCTCTACGGCGGCGACCAGGACCAGCGCATCCGGCAGGAGATCCTCGTCGGCATCGGCGGGGTGCGGGCGGTCCGCGCGTACTGCGCGGTCACCGGCCACCCGTCGCCCGAGGTGTTCCACACCAACGAGGGCCACGCGGGCTACCTCGGCCTGGAGCGCATCCGCGAGTTCCAGGACGCGTCGGGCCTGTCGTTCGACGAGGCCGTCGCCACCGTCGAAGACTGCGGCATCCTCTTCAAAGGCCCTAT
>CAXTTN010000436.1:897-2673 GCA_964247105.1 uncultured Pseudonocardia sp. | reverse complement strand
GACGCCGGCATCCCGCACTACTGGATCGTCGACCTGACCGCACCCGTCTCCCTGCTCGCGTACCACCTGGCCGGCGAGTTCGGATACGCAGAGAGCGGCATCGTCACGGGCACGTTCCGCACCACCACACCGTTCCCGGCGGAGATCGATCTCGACGCACTCCTGTAGACGTATCGACTACTGCAGGTCACATTCGGGCCGCTGCTCGACCTTGTCACCGGCCGCCCCGTCGGCATGGAGGTGCTCGCCATCTCCGGACCGTTCGGGCGGGCGCTGTATTCGAACCGACCGGCCCGCACCCTCGCTGAGCCGCCGCACACCGTGGCCGCGACGTGCGCACGGCGCTGGAGCAGTGCCTGGCGGGCGACCGCACCCGCAGCTACGACGACGTCGTACTGCATGGCGACGACGGGGCGTGCGCAGGGATCGTGCGGGTGGCCGACCTGCTGCACGAGGCCACCGTCGGCACGTCGGCGGCCTGAGCCGCCCGTCTCACCGAGCGCGCCTGCGGCCGGGCCTCGCGGGACGTGGGGCGTCCCGGCGCCGCGGGCGTGGTGTGAAGGAGCGGCCGAGCCGGAACTCGGCCGGGTCGGCGAACACGTGCAGCCCGAAGCGCTCCGAGAGGTCGCGGCACAGGTTGACCCCGCGCACCGGGTTCCCGTTCACACCCAGGCCAGGCGAGAACGTGCCGAGCCCGACGAAGTTCGGCACGGTCGCGAGGATGCCGCCCGACACCCCGCTCTTGGCCGGGATCCCCACGTCGTAGGTCCACTCCCCGGCCGCGTCGTACATCCCGCAGGTGAGCATGACGCTGACGACGTCGCGGACGTGCACCCTCGCCAGCGCCTCGGCGCCGGTCAACGGGTTGAGCCCGCCCCCGGCCAGCGTCGCGCCCGCCACGCTCAGCTCGGCGGCCGTCACCATGATCGAGCATGCCGACAGGTAGACGGCGAGGTTCTCGTCGATGTCGCCGGCGAGCATGCCGAGGCTGCGCATCAGGTAGCTCAGCCCGAGATTGCGGTCGTTGGACACGAGTTCCTGGGCCAGGACGTCCTCGTCGACCCGCAGCTCCGGGTTGCCGGTGTAGGCCCGCGCCCGGTCGAGGATCCGTTCCACCTTCTCCTCCCGGTCCACGCCACGCACCATGTTGGCCGCGACCAACGCCCCGGTATTGATCATGGGGTTGTGCGGCCGGTTGTCCTCCTCGTCGAAGGTCACCGAGTTGAACGGCTCCCCCGACGGCTCCACGCCGACGCGCCGCAGCGTGGCGTCGCGCCCGTTGTCCTCCAGGGCGAGGCCGTAGGTGATGACCTTCGAGATCGAGTGCAGCGGGAACCGGACGTCGCAGTCGCCGGTGGACCAGCGCGTGCCGTCCACATGGGTGCCCGCGACGCCGAACAGGTGCCGCTGGTTTTCCGATCCCGGCGGGTAGAACGAGACGATCTCCTCGTCACCGCGCCAGCGGTTCCGCTCGTGCAGCTCGCGGAACTGGGCGCGGACCAGCTCGCGCACCGACTCGCCGACCACGCCACGACCCTAGGCCGACTGCACAGCCCGCCCGAACCGCAGGCCCCACTCGCGGACCAGCTCGACGAGCGCGGGCGGCGACAGCACCTCGAACTCCGCGCCCACCGACCCCAGCGCCATGGCCGGCCAGTCCAGCGAGTCGGCGGTCATGCGCAGCAGGCACCCGCCGTCGTCGAGATCCTCCACGGTGGCCCAGCGGCCCACCCGGTCGCGGACGAACTGCGCGGGCGCCGCAACCCGGGCCTCGAC
>CAXTTN010000436.1:420-887 GCA_964247105.1 uncultured Pseudonocardia sp. | reverse complement strand
AGTGTTCGACCAGTACCGGCCGGATTTTCGCCTCGAAGAACGCGACCCCCTCGGGCGTCGGTTCGGCCGGCCGGGCCGCGCCGATCCCCTCCTGCACGAACGCCGCGGCGTCGACGGTGGGCAGCTCGCGCGGACGGAACCGGGCCCCGGTTCGGCGGGGTTCGGTCAGGCGATCGAGCCGGAAGCTGCGCCAGTCGTGGCGGGTCAGGTCGTAGGCGACGAGGTACCAGCGACGGCCCAGCGGGACGAGCCGGTGCGGCTCGACGTGCCGCAGCGCCGGTTCGCCGCCGCGGGCGGTGTAGCGGAACTCCAGCCGTTCGGTGTCGCGGCAGGACTGCGCCACCGTGATCAGCACGTCGGGGTCGACGGTCGGGCCGGGCGCGCCGCCCCACGTGGCGGGCACCGTCACCGCACGCAGGGCGTCGACGCGGCGCAACACGCGCGTCGGATCACCGTGCACGAACATC
>CAXTTN010000436.1:0-410 GCA_964247105.1 uncultured Pseudonocardia sp. | reverse complement strand
ACCTGTACCACCTTCGTCAACGCGCGCAGCGCCGACTCCTCGATGCCCGCCACGGCGCCGTCGGCGGCCGCCTGCATGCCGACGGCGAGCGCGACGGCCTCGTCGTCGTCCACCACCAGCGGCGGCAGCGCGGCACCGGCGGCGAGCTGGTACCCGCCGTCGACACCGCGGCTGGCCTCCACCGGGTAGCCCAGCTCGCGGAGCCGGTCGATGTCGCGGCGCAGGGTGCGCACCGACACCCCCAGCCGCCCGGCCAGATCGCTGCCCGGCCAGTAGCGGTGGGTCTGCAGCAGCGACAGCAACCGCAGCGTCCGGGAGCTCGTGTTGGCCATGAGTCCGATCCTGCCCCGTATTCAGGTCAGGAAGTGACCGCTGGCCCCTCTAGGGTTGTGCTCATGACCACGAGCGAG
>CAXTTN010000435.1:1317-2688 GCA_964247105.1 uncultured Pseudonocardia sp. | reverse complement strand
GGCAGGCCCCACACGGCCTCGACCTCGGCGCGCGCGGCCGCGACGGCGACCGGGCGCCCGCCCGGGAGCAGGGTCGGCACCGCACCGGCGTCCAGCGCGCCGCGGTCGCCCGCCCGGCGCGGCACCCAGCCGACGGCCGCGCCGGTGCGCGCCGCCAGCGCCGACACGGCGGAGTAGAGCCCGGGGACCTCGGCGGCGCGCTCACCGACCAGGATGACCCCACCATCGGCGAGGGCATCGAGCACGGGCCCGGACAGCTCGGACAGGACGGCCGCCTCGGCACCGGGTACGGCCGGGATCAGGTTGTCCTTGGCCGCCGGTGCGGCCGCGCCGGTGGAGAGCGACGTGCGCTCCACCGCCGGGGTCGTCCACTGCCCGAGGTGGAACACCCGCTGGCCGTGCTTGCGTGCGGCCTTGCGCAGCCGGAGGAAGACGAACGGCGCCTCCTCCTCCGGCTCCAGCGCCACGCACAGCACCGCGGGCGCGGCCTCCAGGCTCGTGTAGCTCAGCGTCTCCGGGCCCTGCCCGACGACGTGCGCGGCCAGGAAGTCCAGCTCCTCGGCCGAGTGCGGCCGGGCCCGGAAGTCGACGTCGTTGGTGCCCGCGGCGACGCGGGCGAACTTGGCGTAGGCGTAGGCGTCCTCGACGGTGAGCCGCCCGCCGGTGAGCACCCCGATCCCGCCCTCGCGCGCGGCGGCGAGGCCCTGCGCGGCGACGGTGAGCGCCTCGGTCCAGGACGTCTCGGCCAGCACGCCGTCGGCGCCGCGGACCATCGGCCGGGTGATCCGGCCCGCGGAGGTGAGGTAGCGGAACGCGAAGCGCGTGCGGTCGTCGATCCACTCCTCGTTGACCTCGGGGTCGTTGCCGGCCAGCCGCCGCAGCACGGTGCCGCGGCGGGTGTCGACGCGGATCGCGGCGCCGCCGGCGTCGTGCTCGCTCACGCCGGGCGTGGACACCAGGTCGAACGGCCGGGAGCGGAACCGGTACGCCGCGCTGGTGAGCGCGCCGACCGGGCAGATCTGGATGGTGTTGCCCGAGAAGTAGCTCTGGAACGGCTTGTCCGCCGCCACCCCGATCTGCTGGTCGGCGCCGCGTTCGAGCAGCTCGATGAACGGGTCGCCGGCGATCTGCTCGGAGAACCGCGTGCAGCGCTGGCAGAGCACGCAGCGCTCGCGGTCGAGCAGCACCTCGGTGGAGATCGGCAGCGGCTTGACGAACGTCCGCTTGGTCTCGACGAACCGGCTCTCGGTGCGCCCGCTGGTCATCGCCTGGTTCTGCAGGGGGCACTCGCCGCCCTTGTCGCAGATCGGGCAGTCGAGCGGGTGGTTGATGAGCAGCAGCTCCATCACGCCGTTCTGGGCCTTCTCGGCC
>CAXTTN010000435.1:0-1307 GCA_964247105.1 uncultured Pseudonocardia sp. | reverse complement strand
AGGTGTGCTGGGTCTTGACGACCATGCCGTCGGCCACCGTCATCGTGCAGCTGGCCTGCGGCTTGGGCATCGGCCGCCCGCCCATCTCCACCTCGACCAGGCACTGGCGGCAGGCGCCCGCGGGATCGAGCAGGGGGTGGTCGCAGAAGCGCGGGACGATGATCCCGAGCCGCTCGCAGGTGCGGATCAGCAGCTCGCCCTTGGGTGCGTCGACGACCTGGTCGTCGATGGTGAGCCGCACGTGGCCCGCGGGCACCGGCGTGGTGGTGGTTTCGGATGTGAGGGTCACGCCATTGCTCCAGCAGGTTGCTCCGCGCACAGCGCCAGGAACTCGTCACGGAAGTACTTGATCGCGCTGGTGATCGGGCTGGTGGCGCCGTCACCGAGGGCGCAGAACGAGCGGCCGAGGATGTTGTCGCAGATGTCGAGCATCGTCTCGACGTCGGCGGGGGTGCCCTGGCCGTGCACCATCCGCTCCAGGATCTGCACCAGCCAGTACGTGCCCTCGCGGCACGGGGTGCACTTGCCGCAGGACTCGTGCTTGTAGAACTCGGTCCACTTCATCACCGCCCACGGCACGGAGACGGTCTCGTTGAAGACCTGCACCGCGGTGGTGCCCAGCATGGAGCCCGCGGCCGCCGCGCCCTCGAAGTCGAGCGGGACGTCGAGGTGCTCGGCGGTGAACAGCGGGGTGGACGAGCCGCCCGGCGTCCAGAACTTGAGCGGGATGCCGTCCTTCATGCCGCCCGCGAGCGCCAGCAGCGACCGCAGCGTGATCCCCAGCGGGGCCTCGTACTGGCCGGGTCGCTCGACGTGGCCGGACACCGAGTAGATCTTCGGGCCGGGGCTCTTCTCGCTGCCCATCTCGCGGAACCAGTCGCTGCCGCCCAGGACGATCGCGGGAACCGAGGCGATGGTCTCCACGTTGTTCACGACGGTGGGCGAGGCGTAGAGCCCCGACGTGGCCGGGAACGGGGGCTTGAGGCGAGGTTGACCGCGACGACCTTCGAGCGAGTCGAGCAGGGCCGTCTCCTCGCCGCAGATGTACGCGCCGGCGCCGGCGTGCACCACGATGTCGAGGTCGAAGCCGCTCCCGAGGATGTCCCTGCCCAGGTAGCCCTTCGCGTAGGCCTCGTCCACGGCGTTGCGCACGCGGCGGATGCAGTGCAGCGCCTCGCCGCGGATGTAGATCGCGCAGAAGTTGGCGCGGATCGCGTAGCTGGTGATGACGCAGCCCTCCACCAGCGAGTGGGGGTCGGCCATCATCGTCGGGATGTCCTTGCAGGTGCCCGGCTCGCCCTCGTCGG
>CAXTTN010000434.1:0-2696 GCA_964247105.1 uncultured Pseudonocardia sp. | reverse complement strand
GAGCCCTACGTCTCGCGGATCAACTTCGACCCGTCGCTGGGCAACGCGCTGCACGCCATCAAGCTCACCGCGCGCAGCCTGCGCGAGGCCGTGTGGAACCCGCAGTCCTACGAGGGCCGCGCCGGCATGATGAACGCGCAGTACATCGCGGCGCAGGCGTTCAACTCCGGCGGCCTGGGGATCATCCACTCGATCAGCCACGCCGTCTCGGCGTTCTACGACACCCACCACGGCCTGAACAACGCCATCGCGCTCCCGCGCGTGTGGGCGTTCAACCTGCCGGTGCACTACAAGCGCTTCGCGGAGATCGCGGCCGCGATGGGCGTCGACACGCACGGCATGACCGACGTGCAGGCCGCCGAGGCCGCGCTCGCCGCGTCCATCCGGCTGCTGCGCGACGTGGGCATCCCCGAGCGCTTCGTCGACGTCACGCAGGACTCGTACTCCAAGAACCGGCTGGGCCAGGGCCCCACCGCGTTCTACGAGGGCCAGGGCGTCATCACGGGTGACGACGCCGACGTCGACCGCATCACCAACCACGTCCTCGGCGACGCCTGCACCCCGGGCAACCCGAAGGAGTGCACCTTCGAGACGGTGCGCCCCGTGGTCGACCACTGCATGAACGGCGACCTGGACGACCTGCTCACCTGAGTTCGAGCCCGCGCCGAATTGCAGCATGGTGGCTTTGCTCCGATCCTGCTGGAGTGAAGCCACCATGCTGCAGCCCGGGGTCTACCGCATGACCGAACGGAGCAGCATGTCGCAGTTCGCCACCGTCGACGACGTGGTCACGGTCCTCACCGAGCACGGGTACATCGCCGACACCCGCCTCGCCACCACCGTCTTCCTGACCACCCGGCTGGACAAGCCGCTGCTCATCGAGGGCCCGGCCGGCGTCGGCAAGACCGAGCTCGCCAAGGCGCTGGCCCTGGCCACCGGGCGGCGGCTGCTGCGACTGCAGTGTTACGAGGGCCAGGACGAGACCAAGGCCCTCTACGAGTGGGACTACGGCAAGCAGCTGCTCTACACCCAGATCCTGCGCGAGAAGATCGGCCAGGTCGTGGCGGACGCGCCGAACCTGGAGGAGGCCGTCGACCGCATCGGCGCGCAGGAGAGCGTCTTCTTCTCCGAGCGCTTCCTCGCCGCGCGGCCGCTGCTGGAGTCGATCCGCTCGCCCGAGCCCGTCGTGCTGCTCATCGACGAGGTGGACCGCGCCGACGAGGCACTGGAGGCCGTGCTGCTGGAAACGCTCGCGGAGTGGCAGGTCTCCGTGCCCGAGGTGGGCACGTTCACCACGAAGACCCCGCCCTACGTCGTCCTCACCAGCAACAACACCCGCGATCTCTCCGCCGCGCTCAAGCGCCGCTGCCTGCACCTGTTCCTCGACTACCCGACGGCCGACCGCGAGCTGGAGATCATCCGCAGCAAGGACACCGGCCTGCCGGACGCGCTGGCCGGGCAGCTCGTCGGGATCGTGCGCGGGCTGCGCGAGCTGGAGCTGCGCAAGTCGCCGTCGATCTCCGAGACCATCGACTGGGCCCGCACGCTCGCGGTGCTGGGCGTGCAGGAGCTGACCGCGACGATCCTGTCCGACACCGTGTCGGTCGTCGTCAAGTACGACAAGGACGTGAAGAAGGCGATCAGCGCGCTGCCGCGGCTCGTCGACCCGAACGCGACGATCCCCGAGGCCGGTCACGGCCACGGCCACGGGCACGGCCACGACGAGCCGGCCCCCCGTTCCCGTGCCGACGACGAGGACGCCGACGAGGTCGACGGCCGCGCCGTCCGCGCCGCGAAGGACACCCCCGGCCGCTTCGGCCACACCTACGGCAGCAACCCGCTGGGCGGCGACGGCGGCGCGAAGCCCGTGACGCCCCCGAAGGTGCCCGCGGAGCGCGGCGCCCGCAGCTTCGGCGCGGGCCTGGGCCGCAAGCGGACGCTGTGACGGCGCCGCACCCGACGCCGCCCCGCCACCTCGCAGGCCGCGCGGTCACCTCGCAGGCCGCCCGGACCCTGCGAGGTGACGGCGGGCCCTGCGAGGTCGGGCCGCATCGGGAGGGCTCCTAGTGGAGAACGCGCTGCACCGGTTCGTGCGGCTGCTCCGGCTGCGGGGGGTGCGGATCTCCATCCCCGAGGCGCTCGACGCCATGGCGTGCGCCGCCCAGCCCGGGATGCTGCGCGACCGCGAGCAGCTCCGCGCCGCGCTCCGCGCCGCGCTCGTGAAGGACCGGCGCGACGAGGAGATCTTCGACGAGATCTTCGACCAGTTCTTCGCGCTGGTGAAGGTCGGTCCCCGCGACACCGGCCACGGCCACGGGCACGGCCACGACGACCTCACCGACTCCGGTGAGCTGGAGTCGTTCACGCTGTCGGAGGAGCCGAGCAACACCCCCGAGCAGGGCCACGAGCACGGCAAGCCCGCCGACATCCGCGACTACTTCGACCCCGACGACCTGGCCCAGCAGTACAACCTGCACCAGGAGGCCAACAAGATCGACATGGCCGCGATGACCGACGAGATCGTGCTGTCCACGGACAGCCAGGGCATCGACGGCGAGGGGCAGCGCGTCCAGATCGAGACCGACAGCCTCCACAACGCGGGCATGCCCGGCGAGATCTCCCAGCAGCAGGGCACGAAGGTCGACGCCGACCTGTCGGTCGCGCAGCAGGAGATGCTGCTGGGCTGGCTCAACGAC
>CAXTTN010000433.1:1961-2756 GCA_964247105.1 uncultured Pseudonocardia sp. | reverse complement strand
CCGGCACGCCGTGGCGGGTGGCGTTCGGCGGCTTCGCTCCCGGGTTCGCGTACCTGACCGGCGGCGATCCCCGGCTGGAGGTGGCGCGGCGCGGCGAGCCCCGGACCACGGTCCCCGCGGGTTCCGTCGGCCTGGCCGGGGAGTTCAGCGGCGTCTACCCGCGAGCGTCCCCCGGCGGATGGCAGCTCGTGGGTCGCACGAACGCCCCCCTCTGGAGCCCGACCACAGGGGCTCTGCTCACCCCGGGTGCCACCGTCCGCTTCGCCGCCGGAGCACCGGCTCGCGCGCCGGAGCCCGACCCCGTCGGCGTCTCGGCGCCTGCGCGCGGCGAGCTGGAGGTGGTGGCCACCGGCGCGTCGGCGCTCGTCCAGGATCTGGGGCGGCCGGGGAACGCCGCGACCGGGGTCGGGAGATCGGGGGCGGCCGATCGGGCCGCGCTGCGGCTGGCCAACCGGATCGTGGCCAACCCCGAGGGGGCGGCCGGCATCGAGGTCCTGTTCGGCGGGCTGGCGGTGCGGGCGCACCGGTTGCTGGTGCTCGCGGCGGCCGGTGCGCCCGCACCGGCCTCGGTCGACGGCACGCCCGTGGGTCATCACTCGCTGGTCACCCTGCGCCCCGGCCAGGTCCTCCGGCTGGGCACGCCCGCCGCGGGCCTGCGCACCTACGTCGCCGTGCGCGGGGGGATCGCCGTCGCGGAGACGCTCGGCTCGCGGAGCACCGACGTGCTCTCGGGGATCGGACCGCCCCCGCTCGCCGACGGCGACGTGCTGCCGGTGGGGCCGGAGCCGTCGACGC
>CAXTTN010000433.1:0-1951 GCA_964247105.1 uncultured Pseudonocardia sp. | reverse complement strand
GCTGGTGGATGTCGCCCCCGTCGCACTCCCGTCGGCGGGCACGGTGCTGCTGCGCGCCGTCGCCGGGCCCCGAGCGGATCACGTCGCCGACCTGGGCGCCCTGACCCGCACCACCTGGACGGCGTCGAGCCGCGGCGACCGCGTGGGAATGCGCCTGGAGGGCCCGCCGCTGCAGCGCGTGAGCCGCGCGGAGATCTCCTCCGAAGGGATCGTGCGCGGCGCGATCCAGGTGCCGCCCGGCGGCGAGCCCGTGCTGTTCCTCGCCGACCACCCGGTGACCGGCGGGTACCCCGTGGCCGCCGTCGTCGTCGACGCCGACGTCGACCGCGCCGCGCAGGTGCGGCCGGGCCAACAGGTGCGTTTCGCGCTCGTCCCGCCGCCGTGGGAGGCCTTGGCGAGATCCTGACGCGCATCCACCCGTTACGCGCTCGAAACCCGCCGGCGAATCGGGCATCGTGACCAGGGTGGGCGTTCTCCGACACTTCCTTGCGCGCGTCTCCCAGGCATCGGCCTCGATCAGCGAGGCGGAGCAACGGCGCATCCTGCTGAACCGGCCCTGGGAGGAGGAGTTCCTCCACTGGGCGCTCGACGGGGACGGGCCGCACCTGCACGGGCGCTTCGTGCCGCTCAGCCGCCGCAGCCGGAGCGTCACGTCGTCGGGCTGGTGCCCCGGCCTGCGCCGGGAGCAGCCGGAGTAGGACTGCCGCGTGTGGTGCGCCGGGAGATCGCGACGCCGATCAGGCAGATCGCCCCGCCGACCATCGCCAGCACCGGTGGCACCTCGCCGAGCAGCACCGCGCCGAGCACGATCGTGATCGGCGGCACGACGTAGGTGCTGACGCCCAACCGGCCCGCGTCCATCCGCGCCAGCGCATAGGCCCAGGTGCTGAACGCGAGCGCGGTGGGCACCACGCCCAGGTAGGCCAGCCAACCGGTGGCTGCGGCCGGTGCCGAGCCGAGATCGCGGAGCAGCCCGGGCGTGAACGGCAGGCAGCCGATCGCCCCGATCGTGCAGCCGAGCCACGTGACCTGCAGGGCCGGGAGCCGCGCCAGCACCGGCTTCTGCGCGAGCACCCCGATCGCGTACGTGACGGCCGCGACGAGGCACAGCACCACCCCCAGCAGATCGGCCGGCCCGGCCCGCGTGGTGGCCGCCCCCACCAGCACGGCCCCGCCGAACGCCACCAGCGCGCCGATCACCAGCCAGCGCGGGAAGCCCTCGCCGAGCAGCACCCCGGCGAACAGCGCGATGAGGATGGGACCGACATTGACCAGCATGGCCGTGGTGCCCGCATCGACCCGCTGCTCGGCGGCGTTGAGCACCACGTTGTAGACCGTGAACCAGGCCAGCCCGCACAGCACGATCAGCGCCCACTCGCGCCCCGTGGGCGCGACCCACCGCCGGCCGAGCAGCAGCGTGACGCCCAGCGCGGCCGAGCCCACGATCAGCCGGCCCAGCGCGAGCGACCCCGGCTGGTAGGAGCCGCCGACGAACCGGATGGCCACGAACGCCGACGCCCACGCGAGGACCGTGACCGCCACGGCGGCGAGCGCGCCCCAGCGGTACCGGGTGGAGATGGTCGTGGTCATGGGCGCGACGCTAGCCGGGGCCACCGACGGTTTCGCGCGGTTTCCGGACGCGGCCCCCCGTCTGCCACACGGGACCCGGACGGGAAGGGGAGGAGCCCAGGTCCGCCATCACGGCGGGGTGGCACCGCTCCTGTTGGGCCGCAGCGGTGTCACCCTGCTGCGGCCCGCCGGCGCGTCACCGCAGCTGGCCGGTGTTCCTGCGCTTGATCGCCCCGTACGCGGCGGTACCGAGGAACAGCACGATCCCGATCACCGCCAGCCACAGCAGCGACTTGACGACGAACCCGATCACCACGAACGCCAGCCAGACCACCAGCAGTCCGACGATCACACGAGCGATCACGGGGCACCCCTCCTGACA
>CAXTTN010000432.1:0-2791 GCA_964247105.1 uncultured Pseudonocardia sp. | reverse complement strand
CCGGGGTCGCCGTGGCGTCGTTCGGCCCGCCGGGCGCCTTCCTCGCGGGCGGAGCGGCGGGGATCGTGGTGGCGGGGGCCCTGTGGCTACGTCGCCGGAGCTTCGACTACCGCAGGTACTCGAGCTGGGCCGCCACGGACAGGTCGGCCGCGGGCCACAGCGCCTCGTCGACGTCCGCGTAGACCACCTCGACGACCTGACGCGGCGTCGCGCCGGGGCCGAGCCGGGCGAGCGCGTCGCGGACCTGGTCGAGGCGCTGCTCCCGGTGGGCGAGGTACGCCGCGGCCGCCGCCGGCGCGTCGGGCAGCTCCGGACCGTGACCGGGCAGCACAGCCGTGCCGGGGGCGAGATCGGCGAGGCGGCGCAGCGACTCCAGGTACGGGCCGAGCGCGCCGTCCGGGTGCGCGATCACGGTCGTGCCGCGGCCCAGGATCGTGTCGCCGGTCAGCACGGCGCCGTCGACCAGGAACGACAGCGAGTCCGACGTGTGACCCGGCGTATGTACCACCCGCAGCTCGACGCCCGCGTCCGCCACGACGTCGCCCTCGCCGAGCGCCTCGGAGCCGAGCACGAGCGACGGGTCGAGCGCGCGCACCGGCGCCCCGGTCAGCGCGGCGAAGCGCCGCGCCCCGCCGGCGTGGTCGTGGTGACGGTGGGTGAGCAGGACGAGCGCGACCGGTCCCTGCTCCGCGACCCGCCGCAGGTGCTCGTCGTCCTCCTCGCCCGGGTCGACGACCACGCACTCCTCGACGCCGGGCGCGCGGAGCACCCAGGTGTTGGTGCCCTCCAGCGTCATCGGCGACGGGTTGCGCGCCAGCAGCACCGACGCGACCGGCGTCACGGCCCGTAGTTGTTCGTAGAGCGGATGGCCGGTCATGGCGCGAGGTGCATCTCGGCCTCGTCGAAACCGGGGTCACCGGGCAACACGACCACCACCTGGTCTCCTTCGCGGCGGACCATCGGCGTCACCGGGCGCACGACGCGCTGCGCGGCCGCGGCCAGCAGCGTCGCGGTGTCCGGGTGCTCGTCGAGCTCGCGCAGCGCGGTGAACGTCGGCGCGAGCAGCTGCATGTCGCCGCGCTGCCAGTGCTCCAGCGCATCGGCCGGGTGCCACCAGCTCGCCTCGACCGCCTCGGTGGTGTGGGCGTCGGCCTCCTGGCCCTCCGGCACGCGCGCGACGAAGAACGCCGTGTCGTAGCGCCTGGGCGACTGCGGCGGGGTGATCCACCGCGCCCACGCCGTCAGCAGCTCGGAGCGCAGCACCAGGTGCGCGTCGGCCAGCACTTGCGCCAGCGTCCGGCGGTGGGCGACGAGCTCGGTCCGCTCGTGCCGCGGCACCGGACCCGGCCCGGCCAGCAGCACCCCGCACTCCTCGAACACCTCGCGGACCGCGGCGTGCACGAGCGCGCCGGCGAGCGCCGCGTCGCAGGCGAGGCGCTCGCCCCACTCGGCCGGTGACGGACCGCTCCACGCGGCCGGATCGGGCACGTCGGACGGGTCGACGCCGCCGCCGGGGAACACGGTCATCCCGCCCGCGAACGCCATCCCGGCAACCCGGCGCTGCAGGAACACCTGCAGCGGGGCGCGTCCCGGTGCCGGGTGGTCGCGGACGAGCAGCACGGTGGCCGCCGGCTTCGGGACGACGGGCTCGGAGGGCACCGCCGGACAGTAACCCGATCCCCGGCAGGATGGCGGGCATGACCACGCCAGCCAGCATCACGGCAGCCGCCGCGCCCCCGGCAGGCACGGCCCTCCGCGTGGGGCTGGTCGGCGGTGGCCCGTGGGCCCGCATGGTGCACGCGCCCGGCCTCCTGGCCCATCCCCGCACGTCGCTGGCCGGGGTGTGGACGCGCCGGCCCGACGTCGCGGCCGGGATCGCCGCCGAGTACGGCACCGTCGCCCACCCCGATCTCGACGCGCTGCTCGCCGGCTGCGACGCCGTCGCGTTCGCCGTGCCGCCGCGGGTGCAGGCCCCGCTCGCCGTGCGCGCCGCGGCCGCCGGCAAGCACCTGATCTGCGAGAAGCCGCTCGGCGAGACCCTCGACGAGGCCCAGGAGGTGGCCGACGCCGTGCGCAGCGCCGGCGTCCTGAGCTCGGTGGTGCTGACCCTGCGCCACGCCCCCGACGTACAGGAATGGCTCGCCGGCATGCCGTCCACCCCGCCCGGGCCGGACACGGTCGGCTCGGCGCGGTGGCTGTCGGGGGCGCTGCTCGGCGGGCCGTACGCGGGGTCGGCGTGGCGGGCCGAGCGGGGCGCGCTGCTCGACGTCGGGCCGCACCTGGTCGACCTCCTCGACGCCGCGCTCGGCCGCGTCACCGGCGTCGACTGGGCGCACCACGAGGAGCCCGACCTCTGGCGCTTCGCGCTCGTGCACGCCGGCGGCGCGCGCAGCACCGTCACCGCGTCGCTGCGGCTGCCCGTCGACCCGTCGGAGACGGAGTTCACGGTCTTCGGCGGTGCCGGGCGGCACCGGCTGACCGGCCGGGCCTGGGAGGCGCGGTCGAGCTACGCCGCCCTGCTCGACGAGCTGGTGGCCGCGGTCCGGGGGGAGGGCCCGCCGCCGCCCCTGGACGCCGCCCACGGCCTGCGCCTGCAGCACATCCTCGACCAGGTCCGGATCGGCTAGAGCCTGTCCCGTGGATCTATGCCGAGCGCGCAGCCGGCTGGAGATCCACGGGACAGGCTCTAGTGTCCTGAGTCGGTAGTTCGCCTGCGGTGGTTGGCGACGCTGTCGAGATCTCGTCGGCGGTCCTGGCCCGGATGCAGGGCTGGGGGTTGTCGTTCCAGGTC
>CAXTTN010000431.1:0-2803 GCA_964247105.1 uncultured Pseudonocardia sp. | reverse complement strand
GTGTGCGCGCACGCGCTGGAGGCCTCGGTGCGGGAGCTGCGGCTCATCGCGGCCCACCAGCCCCCCTACAACCGCCGTTCCCGGCAGCCGTACCGCGCCTGGTGGGTCGCGCCCACCGCGGAGGCGTTCCCGCGCCTGTCGGTGGTCGCCACGCCGCGCGAGGGCGCGCTGGGCCCCTTCCGGTCGCGGCGCGCGGCCGTCGCGGCGGTGGAGGCCGTGCTCGACGCCGTCCCGGTCCGGCCGTGCACGCAGCGCATCCCGGCCCGCGGGGCGTCGGCGGCGCCGTGCGCGCTGCACGAGATGGGCCGGTGCGCGGCGCCCTGCGCCGGGTTGCAGACGCCGGAGCAGTACGCGCCGGCCGTCGAGGCGGTGGCCCGGCTCGTGGCCGGATCGGACGGCACGCCGCTGCGCCTGCTCGCCGCACAGGTCGACGTGCTGGGCGAGACGCAGCGCTACGAGGCCGCGGCGCAGCGGCGCGATCGGCTGGCCGGGCTGGTGCTGGCGCTGGGCCGGGCCCAGCGGCTGGCCACGCTCGCGGCCGTCGGCGAGATGGTCGGGGCCCGGCCGGACGGCCGCGGCGGCTGGGAGATCGCCGTCGTGCGCTTCGGGCGGCTCGCGGCCGCCGGGGTGGCGCGGCGCGGGGTCGCCCCGATGCCCGTCATCGACGCCCTGCGCCTCGGCGCGCAGACGGTGCTGCCCGGGCCGGGGCCGCTGCGCGGCGCGCCGGCCGAGGAGGTGGGGCTGCTACACCGCTGGTTGTCCAGCGGCGGCACCCGGCTGGTGCACAGCGAGCCGGCCTGGGCCGAGCCCGCGCACGGGGCCGGGTCGTGGGCGGCCTGGGCCGAGCGGGCGCGGCCCGTCGAGGCGGAGGTGGTGGACTAGGGTCCCGCCACGAAGAAGGACCGAACCCGAGGAGCCGTCGTGATCACCGCGATCGTCCTGGTGCACACCGCCGCAGACCGCATCCCGGAGACGGCGCAGGCCATCGCGGATCTGGACGGCGTCAGCGAGGTCTACTCCTGCGCCGGCGACGTCGACCTCGTCGCGGTGGTCAAGGTCACCGAGCACGAGCAGCTCGCCGACGTCATCGCCGGCAAGCTCAGCAAGGTGCACGGGGTGCAGCGCACCGACACGCACATCGCCTTCCGCTCCTACTCCAGCGCCGACACCGACGCCACCTTCTCGGCCGGCCTGGACTGAGCCGGCTGAGCCTCGGCCGCCGACGCCTCGGTCTCGAGGATGCGCACGAGCTTTTCCAGGTCGCCCCGCACGTCGGAGCGCACGCCGCTGAGCCGGTCGAGGTCCTGACGCGCCTGCTCCCGCATCCCGTCGACCTCGGCGCGGGCCGAGAGGCGGATCTCCTCGGCCTCGGCCTCGGCCGCCGCGCGGAGCACCTCGGCGGCGCGTGTGGCGGCCTCGTTCACGCGTCGTGACTCGTCGCGGCCGGCCTCCAGCCTGCGGGCCATCTGCTGCTCGCGCTCCACCAGCTCGGCCTCCAGCTGCGCGGCGGTCTGCTCGGCCCGGGAGACGCGCCCGATCAGCTCCTCCTCGACCTGGTGGCGGTGGGCCTCGGCCGACGAGCGCGCGGCGTCGATCAGGGCCGCCGCCTCGGCCGCGGCGCGGGCCCGGGTCTCCGAGGCCTCGCGCTCGGCGAGCCGGAGGAGCTTCTCCGCGCGCGAACCGAAGCCCGTCTCGACCACCGGGGCCGGTTCGGCGGCGGCGCGGCGCAGCTCGGCGTTCTCCGTCTCGGCAGACGTGGCGCGCTCGGTGGCCGCCGCCAGGAGGCGCTCGGCGTCGGCGAGCTGTTGCCTCAGCTCGGCGAGCGCCTCTTCCTGACGGGTCACGTGGCCGTCGACCGCGCCGCGCTCGTAGCCACGCCGGACGACCTCGAACCGGACTCCCGTCTGCCCGACCCGACCGGGCTCCTGCGACGAACCCATACCGAGAACCTCCTCCGGGCGACCGCGCCCGGACGAACGGTATAGAGGGCTCTGACCAGCATCGACACGACCAGCACCCGCAGGTGCAAGCGGCCTATCGCGCTCGCCCGGACGGCTGCGCCGGGCTCGGCTCAGGAACGCAGGGCCTGCGAGCGCTCGGCCCAGCGGCCCAGCAGCGACTCCGCCGCACCGCTGTCGATCGCCTCGGCGGCGCGGCCCAGCGCGGCCGGGAAGGCGCCGGCCAGGTCGTCGGGCACGCCGTCGAACGCCAGCAGCGCGCCGGCCGCGTTGAGCAGCACCGCGTCGCGGACCGGCCCGCGCTCCCCCGCCACCAGCGCCCGGAACACCGCCGCGTTGACCTCGGCGGTGCCACCCCGCAGCTCCTCCCGGGTGGCCGGGGCGACGCCCAGCGCCGCGGGGTCCAGGCTCTCCCGCCGGACCTCGCCGCCCGCCACCGCCCAGACCGTGCTGGTCGTGGTGGTGGTCAGCTCGTCGAGGCCGTCGTCGCCGCGCACCACCAGCACCGACATGCCGCGGCCCGCGAAGATCTCGGCGATCACCGGAGCCAGGCGCCCGTCCGCGCACCCGACGAGTGCGGCCGCCGGCTGGGCGGGGTTGGACAGCGGGCCGAGCAGGTTCATCGCGGTGGGCACGCCCAGCTCGCGGCGCACCGGGATGGTGTGGCGCATCGCGGGATGGAAGACCGGGGCGAAGCAGAACCCGATGCCCAGCTCCGCGACGGTGGCGGCGACGGCGTCGGGCGGCAGGTCGATCGCCACCCCGAGCGCCTCCAGCACGTCGGCGGCGCCGCACGCCGACGACGCCGCCCGGTTGCCGTGCTTGACCACCGGCGCCCCGGCCGC
>CAXTTN010000430.1:0-2804 GCA_964247105.1 uncultured Pseudonocardia sp. | reverse complement strand
CCCGCCCCGCCCCGGCCGCCCCGGCCCGGCCCGGCCCGCCCCGGACGATCAGACCTTCAGGTCCTTCCGCAGCTTCGCCACGTGCCCCGTCGCCCGGACGTTGTACAGCGCCTCCTCCACGCGACCCTCGGCGTCGATCACGAAGGTCGAGCGGATCACGCCGGTGACGGTCTTGCCGTACATCTGCTTCTCCCCGAACGCGCCCCACGCCGTCAGCACCGAGCGGTCGGCGTCCGACAGCAGCGGGAACGTCAGGCCCTCCTTGTCGCGGAACTTCGCGAGCTTGGCCGGCTTGTCGGGGGACACGCCCAGCACCGCGAGCCCCGCGTCGTCGAGCTCGGCCAGGTTGTCGCGGAAGTCGCAGGCCTGCTTCGTGCAGCCGGGGGTGCCGGCGGCCGGGTAGAAGTACACGACGACGCGGCGACCGCGGTAGTCCGAGAGCCAGACGGGCTTGCCGTCGGCGTCGGGGAGGGTGAAGTCGGGGGCCGGGTCGCCGGCCGCGAGTCGGGTGCTCATGAGGACGATCCTGGCACCGTGATCTACGGTGGCGACCTACCACCCACCCGGTACGTCAGGAGGCGTCGTGGCGCGCGACCCGGACACCATCCAGCGCGAGATCGAGAAGGCGAGGGACGCGCTCGCCGACAGCCTCGACGTGCTCAGCGAGCGCGCGAACCCCAAGAAGTTCGTGGACGCCGGCAAGCAGAGCGTGCTCGACACGCTGAACCAGCCGAAGGTCCGCTACGCCCTGATCGCCGTCGGTGCGATCCTCGGTCTCGCGGTGCTGCGCAGGCTCTTCAGGTGAGGCCCTACCGGGCCGCGGCGAACTCCACAACCGCGGCCCGGTCGGCGCCCTCCGCCACGAGCGCCCGGTAGCGCGCGATCAGCCGCGCCGCCCCGAACCCGGCCACGGCCACCAGCCGATCGCCGTCGAGGTAGCCGGCGACGGTGCCCCTGATCGCCCCGCCGGAGAGGCCCGTGCCGTGCAGCGGCAGCAGCCCGTCCGCCCCCTCCGGGCGTCCGATGAGCTGGATCTTCAGTCCGAACTGGTCGGACCAGAAGTAGGGCACGGTGGGCGGCGGCGGCTCGGCGCCGAGGATGTCGCGGGCCACCACGGCGGCCTGGTCGCCCGCGTTGGTCCAGTGCTCGCTGCGGTGCCCGTCCCAGGACGCGACGTCGCCGACGGCCCACACGCCGTCCAGCCCGGTCACACGCCCGGTGGGGCCACACGCCAGGCCGCCGCTCACGTCGAGGCCGGTGCCCGACAGCCAGCCGAGGTCCGGGGCCCCGCCGATCCCGACGACCGTGGTGTCGGCCGCCACCGTGGACCCGTCCGCGAGGCTCACGCCCGCGTCGGTGAAGCCGGTGATCTGCACGTCCGTCCGGAGGTCGACCCCGCCCTCGACGAGCAACCGCCCGTCGAGCGCCCCCAGCTCCGGTCCGAGCGCCCGGATCGACGGCGCGGGCTGGGCCTCCAGCACCGTCACCGCGACGCCCCGCGAGCGGGCCGAGCTCGCCACCTCGGCCCCGATGAACCCGCCCCCGACGACGAGCAGCGACCGACCCGCCTCCAGCGCCGCGCGCAGGGCCAGCGCGTCGTCGAGGGTGCGGAGGGTGTGGACGTGGTCGGGCTGGCCGGGCAGCCGCCGCGCGACGAGCCCGGTGGCGACCACCACGGCGTCGCCGTGCAGGGACGCGCCGTCCGACAGCTCCACCTCGCCGTCGCGCAGCGCCACCGCCCGCAGCCCGAGGTGCGTGCGCACGCCCAGCTCGTCCAGTTCCTCCGACGAGCGCAGGCGGGTGCGCTCGGGCTCCCAGTCGCCGGTGAGGACCTGCTTGGACAGGGGCGGCCGGTCGTACGGGTCGTGCACCTCGGCGCCGACGAGGCTGATCCGGCCCTGGTAACCCGCGCTGCGCAGCTGCTCGACCGTCCGCAGCCCGCCCAGGCCCGCGCCGACCACCAGGACGTGTTCGGGCTGAGGGCTCACATCACCGATCCTCGTTGATGGCTCAGCCCGCGCGTGTGTCGGGGTCGAGCCTGCTGCGCAGCCGGTCCAGCGTCTGGGCCAGCAGCCGCGAGACGTGCATCTGGGAGATGCCGACCTTGTCGGCGATCTGCGTCTGCGTCATGTTGCCGAAGAACCGCAGCATGACGATGGTGCGCTCGCGCTCGGCCAGCTCGGCGAGGACGGGGCGCAGGGCCTCCTGGAAGTCCACGCGGTCCAGCTCGGCGTCGGCCTCGCCCACCAGCTCGCCGACGGTGGCGCTGCCCTGCTCCGAGGACAGCATCTCGTCCAGCGACGAGCTGCGGTACGCCTCCGACGCCTCCAGGCCCTCCAGCACGTCGGAGACGGGCACGCCGAGGTGCTGGGCGATCTCGCTGGGCTTGGGGGCCCGGCCCAGGTCCTGCGCCAGGTAGGACACGGCGCCGTTGATCGACACGTGGAGGTCCTTCAGGCGCCGGGGCACCCGCATCGACCAGCCCAGGTCGCGGAAGTGCCGCCGCACCTCGCCGCTGATGGTGGGCACGGCGAACGAGAAGAAGTCGGAGCCGCGCTCGGGGGAGAAGCGGTCGACGGCGTTGATCAGGCCGACCGTGGCCACCTGCACGAGGTCGTCGAGCGGCTCGCCGCGGTTGTTGAAGCGCCGTGCGATGTGTTGCGCCACGGGCAGGAACCCGGTGACGAGCTCGTCACGCAGGCCCTCGCGGCGCGGGTCGTCGGGATCGAGCGCGGCGTACTGCTCGAGGAGCGGAGACAGATGGCCGTACTCGGGGTCGCCCTGGGTCACCGCGACGGTTCGCC
>CAXTTN010000429.1:0-2813 GCA_964247105.1 uncultured Pseudonocardia sp. | reverse complement strand
CCAGGCGAACGCCAAGGTGCACGTCTCCGGCCACGCCTACGCCGGTGAGCTGCTGTTCCTCTACAACGCGGTGCGGCCGAGCAACGTCATGCCCGTCCACGGCGAGTGGCGCCACCTGCGCGCCAACGCCGCGCTGGCCGAGCAGACCGGCGTCTCGCCCGATGCCGTGGTGCTCACCGAGAACGGCATCATCGTCGATCTCGTCGACGGCAAGGCGATGATCACCGGCCGCGTGCCGGTGGGTCGTGCCTACGTCGACGGCGTGTCCACCGGCGACGTCGAGCAGCCCACGCTGGCCGATCGGCTGGTGCTCGGCGAGGGCGGCTTCATCTCGATCACGGTGGCGATCGACGCCACCACCGGCCGGGCCGTCTCGGCCCCGACGCTCTCGGGCCGGGGGTTCTCCGAGGATCCGAAGGCGCTGGAGGCCGTGCTGCCGCTGGTGGAGGCGGAGCTGTCGCGCACCGAGTCCGACGGCATCACCGACACCCACCGCGTCGCGCAGCAGGTGCGCCGGGTCGTGGGCAAGTGGGTGGGGGAGACCTACCGCCGTCGCCCCATGATCGTCCCGACGGTCATCGCCGTCTGACGGAGCGGGTGATCGCCGCCGTCCGCACCCGAGCGCCCCTCCGAGGGCCTTCGCGTGCGGACGGGCCCTATCACGCCGGCGCGCCGGGTCAACGGCTCGGGTCGAACAGGTCCTCCTGCGTGGGCGGTCCGGCGGGCTCAGCCCGCTGCTCGGGCATCCGGAGGCGGGTCGGCCGCCCCGGTTCCCCTCGCCGTCCCGGCCCGGTGATCCGCGGGATCTCGCTGGTCAACGCGTCGCCGGCGGGGGTCGGAACGGGCCGTGCCAGGCGTCCGGACGCGCGGTGGGCCGGTCTGCGCGGCCGCACGGTGGTCGCCGCCGGGCCCAGCGTCGCCCCGCGGAAGAACGGCGGCGCGACGCGGCTGTACCCGACCATGAGCACCACGCCCAGCAGCAGCGCGCCGATGCCGATGACGAAGACCCCGCCGATGCCGAACACGTTCGTCTCGCCGCTGTCGGGCGACGCGTAGCTGATCGCGGACAGGACGAATGCCGCGAGCAGCATCACCCCGCCCAGCCCCGGCAGCACGCCCTTCGTCCACAGACCCCGGCCGTGCAGCTCGTGCCGGAACGTCCAGACGCACGCGAAGCCGGTGATGCCGTAGTAGAACGCGATGAGCAGCCCGACCGCCGCGATCGAGTCGGTCAGCACGTGCGTGCTGACCAGGGTGAGGCCCGCGTAGAACAGGATCGACGCCACACCCATGCCCCAGGTGGCGTAGCCGGGTGTCCGGCGGCGGGGGTCGATGCGGGCGAAGCGCGCCGGGATCGCCCGGTAGGCGGCCATCGACAGGGCGACCCGCGCGGTGGGCAGGATGGTGGTCTGCGTGGACGCGGCCGAGGACGTGAGCACGGAGACCAGCAGCAGGATCTCCAGGCCGTGGCCCACCACGGTGTCGCCGAACACGGCCGGGCCGACGGCGGCGAAGATGTCGCTCGCGTTGTCCGGGTTGCCCAGGCCGATGCCGTCGGTGCCGGTGCCGGCGAACGCCACGGCGGCCACGGCGACCAGCACGTACGTCGTCACCAGGAGCAGGGTCGACACGACCGCGGCGCGTCCCGGCGTGCGCTCGGGGTTGCGCGTCTCCTCGTTGACCGACACGGCGGTGTCCCAGCCCCAGTAGAGGAACACGGCGATGAGCACGGCGTTGACGACGCCGGTCACGTCCGTGCCGCCCGGCCACAGCCAGCCCGGGTCGATCGGCGCCGCGCGACCGTAGGCATCACCCGCCCAGACCTTGGTGAGCGCCACCACCGCGAAGATGGCCAGCACCAGCACCTCGACGCTGAGCAGCGCGTACTGCAGCCGCGCGGACACCTCGATGCCGCGATGGCAGATCCAGGTCATCAGGGCGATCCAGACGACGCCCGCGACCGTGGTCCACAGCGTGGAGTTCGCCAGGTCGTCCAGGCCGAACAGCCCGAACGTGTACGAGCCGGCGATCTGGGCGAGGTTCGCCATGACGATGACGTCGGCGGCGATGATGGCCCATCCGCCGAGCCATCCCGCCCAGGGCCCGAACGCCCGCGCGGCCCAGGTGAACGTGGTGCCGCAGTCGGGCTCGCGGCGGTTGAGCTGCTGGAAGGCGACCGCGATGAGGAACATCGGCACGAAGGCGAGCACCAGGATCGCCGGCGTCGTCTCACCCGCGATCACGACGATCAGGCCGAGGCTCGCGGCCAGGCTGTAGGCGGGAGCGGTGGACGCGAGGCCGATGACGATGCCCGAGGCCAGGCTCAGCGAGCCGCTCTTCAAGCCCTTGGCCCCGGGTGCCGCTCCGGCGGCGTTCGGGATCGTCATGGCGCCCTCCGCATCACTCGATCGGAGGAAACATTAGCGATGCTTCACCGCTCCGGATCGAGGGGCTCCCGGCCCGGGGGCAGGTTGGAGCGGTCCGGGGCGATCACCGTGCGCTCGACCGAGTCGGGCAGGCCGAGCGTCGGCGGGCGGCCGGGGGTGAGCAGCAGGTCGTAGCTGCCGCGCGTCAGCGTCTCGCCGCGGAAGAACGGCGGCGCGACCCGGCTGTAGACGAGCATCAGCACCGCGCCCAGGACCAGCGCCCCGATGCCGATCACGAACACGCCGCCGATGCCGAAGACCGTGGTCTCGCCGCCGTCGGGGTTGGCGTAACCGATGCTGGCCTCGACGAACGCGCCGAGCAGCATCAGGCCACCCAGCCCGGGGAGCACACCCTTCGTCCAGAGGTTCCGGCCCTGCAGGTGCTTG
>CAXTTN010000428.1:1460-2862 GCA_964247105.1 uncultured Pseudonocardia sp. | reverse complement strand
CCTCGTGGTCGGTGCCCCGGTCACGGTCGCGCTGCCCGCCGTCGTGCGCCACGTGGTGCTCCGGAGCCCGGCGGTGTGACTCGACGTGATCGCCGCGCTCCGGCCGGACCGGCGTCGGCTCGGGTGTCGCCACCACCGGCTCCTCGACCACGGATGACGGCGCCTCGACCACGGGCGACTGCACCGCCACCAGGGGTGACTGCGCCGCCGCCAGCAGCACCGGTGACGCCACCGACCGGACGGGGGCGGCGGCAACGGCGACACTCCGGGGAACCGGCGGGTCCACGTGGTCCTCGGTGGCCGTGTCGAGCGGGGACGGTCCGGTGACCGGCGGTGCGGCGGTCAGGGACGGGAAGCGCTCGACGGGCCCGGCTCCGGCGGGCGGAACCACGTGGATGGCCCCGGCCTGCGGGCGGGCGTCCCCCGCGGAGTGGATCAGCTGTACGGCCCCGACGCCGCCCAGCGCCACCCCGGCCAGCACCGCGGGAACCCAGAGCTGGGCGCCGCGGGGCAGGCGGCGCGCCGGTGCCGCCTCGCAGAGGGCGGCGGCGAGCACGTCGATGGTCCGCGGGGTCCGCCGGACGTACCCCGCGGCCGGGCCCGACTCGAGCAGCGGCCGCTCCCGCTCGATCAGCGCGTCGACCGTCAGTCCTGCGCCGTCCAGGCGCCGGTGCCGGGTCCGTGGCACGGCCGGGAGCGGGGCCGGCGGCATCCCCCTCAGCGCGTGCGTCACCGTCGGCCTCCTCGAGTCTGGATCTTGTCGACGCCGCTGAGAGTGGCACCGGCGGAGACCGGTCGGCGGGTCCGAAGCGCTGCGGTGCGGGGGCCGGGTGCCCATCTGGGCGGGCGGCGCATCTGGGCAACACCGGCACCACTCCTTCCCCTCCTGAGCCACAACGGGCACCGGCGCGGCCCCTACCGTCCGAGCTCCGTGGGTCGAATGAGCAGCTCAGGAGGGACGCACATGGCGGAGCCCGGGTCGGCACCACAACGGCCGGTCGGGGCGCGGTTCCACGTCCCCGAGCGGGTGGAACGCCCCTCGCCGACGCCCGATCGGTTCGCCCGCGCGGTGCGCGGCTACCGGCGCGACGAGGTCGACCGGCGGATCGACGAGCTCGAGGCCGAGATCGCAGACCTGCGGCGCACGGTCGAGCTGCTCCGGGAGGAGGCGGCGGCCACCGCCGCCGCGGAGGCGAGCGTTGCGGAGGGCCACGTCTTCGCCGACAAGCTGGCCCGGCTCGAACGGCGTGAGGCCGAGTCGATCAAACAGCTCGCCCGGACCGAGGCCGGCCGCGTACTTGAGGACGCCCGCCGGACCGCCGAGGCGCTGGGCCGTCCGCACCGGGTGGAGGGTGTGGTCGTGCGCGGCGAGCAGCGTGGCCGGGAGATGGGCTTCCCCACC
>CAXTTN010000428.1:0-1450 GCA_964247105.1 uncultured Pseudonocardia sp. | reverse complement strand
GGCGCTCGTGCGGGCGGCCCACGCCGCGGCGCAGGGCCGGGGCGGCCCGCCCACCCCCGACTTCGACCGGCGCCGCATCAGGGAGTTCTGATCCGGACGCCACCGGCCACGGCCGGGCGGCCGGGGAAGGGGTCCCGGTCGCCCGACCGTCCGCGGCCGACCACTCCCGCGGGCACACGGGAGAAGCAGGTCGGCAGCCGGCCGTGTGCAGCTGGTGCCGGACGGAGGTCCGGACCACTGCGCCACGGATTCGATTCCACCGGCCCGGACGGGTGCGCGGCGACGCCGTTGGAGGATCGTTCACCGAGCGAGCTGCCCACTTCGGCCGCCGCCGGGGCGCGATCCGTCACTCCTCACCGCAGCGATCAGGTGCCCGGCCCTCACCTCCGTCCTGCCGAGATGGGCAACGTCGCAGCCGTATCCGCCGATTCAGGACCCCTCCGGACGGTCTGCGGGCCCGATCATCGGCACGGCATTCGGAGATCGCGAGGAGGTCAGGAGCGCATCGCCCGAGCCCGCACCGCTGCGACGCCCTGATCCGGCCGTACCCGGCCACACCTGAGGATCTCGATGACGGCCCCGTCCCCCCAACTCACCACGCTCGGCCCGTACCGCATCCTGGACCTGATCGGGCGCGGCGGCATGGGCGAGGTCTACCGGGCGTTCGACACCCGCCGCGGCCGCACGGTGGCGCTGAAGGTGCTGGCGCCGGAGTACGCGCGCGACCCCCACTACCGGGCCCGTTTCCGCCGCGAGTCCGACAGCGCCGCCCGGTTGCAGGATCCCCACGTCGTCCCGATCCACGACTTCGGGGAGTTCGACGGGCGGCTGTTCATCGACATGCGCCTCGTCGACGGCCAGGGTCTCGACGAGATCCTCCGCCAGGGACCGATCGACCTGCGCCGCGCCGTCGAGCTGGTAGCCCAGATCGCCGAGGCGCTGATGTCCGCCCACGAGCTGGGCATCATCCACCGCGATGTCAAGCCGTCGAACATCCTGGTGACGCGGTCGGGCTTCGCCTACCTGGCCGACTTCGGCATCGCCCGCTCGCTCCACGAATCGCAGACGCACCTGACGGAGACCGGTCGCGCGGTCGGGACGCTGGCCTACATGGCACCCGAGCGGTTCGAGGGCGGTCAGCCCGACCACCGTTCGGACGTCTACTCCCTGGCCTGCGTCCTCGTCGAGTGCGTGACGGGACACACCCCGTTCGACTCCACCAGCCTGCCTGCGTTGATGCGCGCCCACATCATCGCCCCGCCGCCGCGGCCGAGCCACCTGCAGCCGGGTATCCCGGCGGCGATCGACGACGTCGTCGCGCACGGCATGGCGAAGGAACCGGGTGCGCGGTGGCAGACCACGCACGAGCTCGCGACCGCGGCGCGGCAGGCGCTCGACGGCGTCACCGTCCCCCGGAAGCCCCCTGCCGGCCGGCCGGGCCGCGCGAGAC
>CAXTTN010000427.1:0-2894 GCA_964247105.1 uncultured Pseudonocardia sp. | reverse complement strand
GAGCCGTTGCCAGGCCCGTCTGGGCAAGCCCTTGGTGATCTCGTCGGCGCGCAGCTGAGAATGACAACCCCATCTGGCCCCACTGTGATGGTCTGATCTGGCCCCACCCCGGCTCGTGCGGGGGCGGCCGTCGGTCACCGGTGGTGACGGGCGGCGGCGGGTTGGCGGGTTGGTCAGGCAGCTGTTCCCTTCTTCGCAGCGCGGGTCGCGCGGAGCCGGTAGGAGTCGGTGCCGGTGGCGATGATGTGGGCGCGGAAGGTGAGCCGGTCGACCACGGCGGCGGCGAGGCGGGGGTCGGTGAAGGTGCGGCCCCATTCGGAGAACGGGGCGTTGCTGGCGCAGGCGATGGAGGCCTTCTCCTCGCGGGCGGTGATGATCTGGAACAGCAGCTCGGCGCCGCGGGGGTCGAGGTGGACGTAGCCGACCTCGTCGAGGCAGAGCAGGTCCAGGCGGGCGTAGCGGCCGACGACGCGGGAGAGCTGTTTGTCGTCGGCGGCCTCGACGAGTTCGTTGACCAGGGCGGCGGTGGTGACGTAGCGGACCCGGCGCCCGGCCTCGGCTGCGGCGGTCCCGAGTCCGATGAGCAGGTGGGTCTTGCCGGTGCCGGAGTCCCCGAGCAGCACGACCGGTTCCCCGGCGTCGATCCAGCCGCCTGCGGCGAGGTGGGCGAGGGTGGCCGGGGGCAGGCTGGGGTGGGCGTGCAGGTCGAAGTCGGCGAGGCGTTTGGCGCGGGGGAACTTGGCCTCGTTGACCCGCCGGATCCGGCGTCGGGAGTCGCGGTCGTCGCACTCGGCGGTGAGGACCTCGGCGAGGTAGGCCTTGTGCGACAGGCGTTCCCGGGCGGCGACCTCGGCGATGCGGCCGGCCTCGGCGCGAATGGTGGGCAGGTGCAGGGCGCGGCAGGCGGCGCCGATCGCGGCCTCGGCGGCGGGGTCGGTCAGCGCGGTCACCGACGGCCGCGCCGGGGCCGTCCGCGCCGGGGCCGGCCGTGCCGCGTTGGTCGCCGCCGTGCTCGTCGTGGTCGGGGTCGTGGTTGGGGTCGTGGTTGGGGTCGTGATGGCGTTCTTGGTGGCGGTCATGCGGTGGCCTTCCTGGTCACGAGCAGGAGTTCGTCGTGGAGGAGTTCGTCGTAGCCGAGCAGCGATGGTGCTGCGCGGGTGGTGTCGGCGCGGGCGGCCGGCGGCGCGGCGGCGGGTAGGGCCACCGCCGGCGTGGTGGTCGGGGCAGCGAGGTGGCGGCGGGCCTCGACCGCGACGAGGTCGGGATCGAAGCGGCCCGCAGTGTGCGCAGCGGCCATCCCGGTGAGCACCGCGTGCGCGGGCATGGTGCGGTGCAGCAGCAGCGCCCCGATCAGCGCCCGGGTCCCGGGACCGTCACCGAGCGCGCGCCGCGCAGCGTCCCAGAACCCCTGGTGCGCGGCGGTGAACGCTCCGGCGGCCCTCGCTGCGACCAGCGCGGTCGCCCCGGCCAGCGCGCCGGGTTTACGGACCAGGATCTCCAGGTAGTGGTCCAGAACCAGGTCCTCGGTGCCCTTGTGCAGACTGCGCGGGTGCTCGGCGACCACCCGGCCTTCGGCACGGACGACGACGGTGCTCGCGCCGAGCCGGGCCTCGACCCGGCGCCCGGCCAGGCGGGCGGGCACCGAGTAGTAGGACTGGCGCACGCAGATCCGCGCCTTGGCGTCGACCCGGCACGACAACGGCGCCGACACGTCGAACACTCCGGCCGGCAGCGGCCCCAGCGCCGCGAGCTCACGGGCGGCGGCCTGTCCGACGGTCTCGACCCGAGAGGCGATCCGCCGGGCGTCGTCCAGGGCATCGGCGGCGGCCATCGCCTCGTTCAGCGCGGCCAGCGACTCGGCGCGCGGCACGGGGGTGAGATGGCGGCGGCGGAACCGGCCGATCTCGCCCTCGACCCCGCCCTTCTCGTGCGCCCCTCCGATGCCGGGCAGGCAGAAGAACGAGTCGTAGCCGTAGTGCGACCGGAGCCCGACGAACCGTTCGTTCTCCCACCGGGCCCGCCCGAGCAGCACCCGGACGACCGCCGGGGTGAGGTTGTCGTAGCGGATCATCCCGGTCGGCACCCCGCCCAGCGCGGCGAACGCCCGGACGTGCCCGTCGAGGAACGACTCCTGGGCCTGGTTGGCGTAGGCGACGTGCACGGCCTTGCCCGAGTGCGACAGCCGCAGCACGAACATCCACAGCTTCACCACGATCCCGGCGATCACCGCCTTGAACTCCCCGAAGTCGACCTCCGCCTCGACGCCCGGCGGGTGGGTCTGCGGGACCGCGACCTGGCGGCGGTCGAGCCCGACCTCGACCTTCAACTCGGCGACCATCGCGCGCACGCTCGACTCGGCCACCTGCGCCCCCTTCTCCTCGATCAACCGTTGCCACACCCGCCGGGCGGTGTGGCGCTGCTTGCGCGGCGCGTCCAGATCGGCCAACAGCCAGCCACGGACCGTGGCCTCGTGCGGACCCAACGCGGGCGAGACCCGAACCGGCGCCTTCGGCGCCGGCGGCACCGCGTCCGCAAGAGCCTGGCGCACCGTGCGCCGATGCACCCGATGCCGTGCCGCGAGCGCACGGACCGACAGACCCTCATCGCGCTGGTCACGTCGGATACGTTCGAACTGCTCCACTCTCGACTTCTCCTTCAGAGACTTACCTCTCCATGATCGCCTTGGCAGACGTCACGGACAGTAAGCGCTGGTAGGTCGAGGGTGGGGCCACCTCAAGCCATCACTACGGCTCCAAGTGGGGCCAACTCAGGCTGGCACACTCACGCAGCAGCCCGGCCTCGGTCGGGATGCGGCGGTCGCAGCCGATGGCCAGCACGTACCCGACCTGTTGGGTCTCCAGCTCGGTGCGTAGCACCGGGTCGGCGCCGTAGAC
>CAXTTN010000426.1:0-2920 GCA_964247105.1 uncultured Pseudonocardia sp. | reverse complement strand
CCCCGATCTCGACGCGTCGAGATCGGGGTGGACCACGTCGGCGCGTGCGTCGTCGACCTCTCGGGCGCGGTGCGGGCCACCCGCACCGCCCCGTCCGCGCACCGGGACCTGCCTCCCCGGGCCGGGCTGGAACGCGCCGCCGCGCTGGCCCGGGAGGTGATGGCGGAGGCGGGGCTGGACGTCGTCGGGGCCGGGGTGGCGCTGCCCGGCGTCGTCGGACCGGCCGGGGAGCTGCAGCGCGCGCCCAACCTGCCGCTCTGGCTCGACGTCCCGGTCGGCGCGACGCTCTCCGGGCTGCTCGACGGCCTGCCCGTCGACGCCGGCAACGAGGCCGACCTCGCCGCGCTCGCGGAGCGGTGGTCGGGCGGCGGGCGGCCGGACATGGTGTACGTCTCCGGCGAGATCGGCGTGGGCGGTGCGATCGTGCTGGGCGGGGAGCTGTTCCGCGGGCCGGGCGGGCGCGCGGGCGAGCTGGGGCACGTCGTCGTCGAGCCGGACGGGCCGGCGTGCAGCTGCGGCGGCCGCGGCTGCCTGGAGCAGGCCGCAGGGCAGGACGCGCTGGTGGCGGCGGCCGGGGTGGCCGGCGTCGACGAGCTGGTGAGCCGCAGCGACGACCCGCGCCCGGCCGCGGCGATCAGTGCCGCCGGGCGCGCGCTCGGCATCGCGCTGGCCGGCGCCGTCCACCTGCTCGACGTGCCCGCCGTGGTGCTCGGCGGGCTCTACGCACGGCTCGGTGCCCCGTTGCGGGACGCGGTCGCGGCCGAGCTGCGGACGCGTGTGCTCACCAGCCCGCCCGTCGACGTCCGGTGCTCGGTGCTCGGCCCCGACGCGGCGGTGCGCGGAGCGGCGACCGCGGTGGTCCGGGCGCAGCTGCGCGACCCCCGTCCCCGGTAGATCTTCAGCCTTCTCACGGGCGGGCCGGGCACGATGGGGCCATGCCGGCCGACGTACTTCTTCCCGCGGAGGCGGAACCATGACGGCGCGGGTGCTGGTGGTGGAGGACGCGGAGGCGATCCGCGCGGCCGTGGTCGCGGGGCTGACCGAGGCCGGGCTCGCCGTCACCGCACGGTCCGACGGGCGCGCGCTGGAGGACGACCTCGCGCGCATCCGCCCCGATCTCGTGGTGCTGGACGTCATGCTCCCCGGACGCGACGGGTTCGTGCTGCTGGAGGTGGTGCGGCGGCACAGCGACGCGGGCGTCGTCATGCTCACCGCGCGCGACGGGGTCGACGACCGGCTGCGCGGCCTGCACGGCGGCGCCGACGACTACGTGGTCAAGCCGTTCGCGCTGGCCGAGCTCGTCGCGCGGGTGACGGCCGTGCTGCGCCGGATGGGGCGCACACCGTCCACTGTGGAGGTCGGTGATCTCGTCGTCGACGCCGCGGCGGGCTCGGTGCGCCGCGGCGGTGAGCCGATCGAGCTGACCGCCACCGAGCTGCGCCTGCTGGACTACCTCGCCACCCAGCGCGGCCGCGTCGTCAGCAAGGGGCAGATCCTGACGCGCGTGTGGGGTTACACCGACTACGACCCGAACCTCGTCGAGGTCCACGTCTCGGCGCTGCGCCGCAAGCTCGGGGAGCCGCGGCTGGTGCACACGGTGCGCGGCATGGGCTACGTGCTGCGCGAGGGCAGCTCGTGAACAGGCGCCTGCGCGACGTCTCGCTGCGGGCCCGCGTCACGGCGTCGAGCATGCTGGTGCTGGCGGTGGTGCTGCTGGCGGTCGGCGTGCTCACCGACGTGATCTTCGACGCGCAGAGCCGCGCCGATCTCAGCTCCCAGCTCCAGGTGCGGGCCCAGCTCGCCGAGCAGCTCGTGGGGCAGGGGCTCACGGCCGAGCAGGTGGCGCAGCGGGTCGAGGCTCCGGGGATCCGGGCGGTCGTCGTCGCGTCCGACGGGCAGGCCTACGGCGGCCGGGGCGGGCACGGCCATCACGACGACGACGAGGTCCTGCAGCAGCCGCTCGCCGACGGGTCGCAGCTCACGCTCGTCGCCGACGGCTCGGCCGCGTCGGAGGCCCAGTCGAGGTTGCGGAGGACGCTGCTGCTGCTCAGCGTCGCGGCGCTCGCCGTCGCCGGGGTGATCACGCTGCTCACGACGCGGATCGCGCTCGCCCCGCTCGACGCCATGACGGGCCTGGCCCGTTCGATCACCCGCGGCGACCGCGGCAGCCGCCTCGCCCCGGCCCGGACCACCACCGAGCTCGGCCGCACCGCCGCCGCGTTCGACGACATGCTCGACGAGCTGGAGGGCGCCGAGGCGCTGGCGAAGGCGTCCGAGGCGCGGACGCGGCGGTTCGTCGCCGACGCCGCGCACGAGCTCCGCACCCCGCTGGCCGGGGTGCAGGCCGTCACGGAGGCGGCGATGGCGCCCGAGCTGGACGGCGACGAGCGCGAACGCCTGCACCTGCTGCTGCTGCGGGAGAGCAGGCGCGCCGGGCGGCTGGTGGACGACCTGCTGGTGATGGCCCGCATCGACGCCGGGATCGAGCTGCGCCACGAGCCCGTCGAGCTGCTCGGCCTGGCCCGGGCGGAGGTGGAGCGCACGCGGGTGCTGGCGCCCGACCGGACGATCACCGTCGGCGGCGGCGCGGTGACGGTGCGGGGCGACCCGACCCGGCTCGGCCAGGTGCTGGCCAACCTGCTCGACAACGCGCGTCGCCACACACCGGCCGGCACAGCGATCGACGTGACGGTCCGGGCGGACGGCACCGTCCTGGTCGCCGACGGCGGCCCCGGCATCCCGCCTGCCGAACGGGACCGCATCTTCGACCGCCTCGTCCGCCTCCCCGAGTCCCGCAGCGCCGACGACGGCGGCGCCGGCCTGGGCCTGGCCATCGCGCGCGGCATCGCCCGGGCCCACGGCGGCGACCTGCGCTGCGTCGACCCGCCGTCCGGGAGCGGCGCTACCTTCGCCCTGTCTC
>CAXTTN010000425.1:0-2928 GCA_964247105.1 uncultured Pseudonocardia sp. | reverse complement strand
ACGTCGCGCGCCGCCACGGCAGGCTGCGCGGCGGTGTGGCGGCGGCGTTCCTGCGCTCCGACGACGACGTGCTGATCGCGGAGGTGCTCGCCCATCCCGGCACGGCGGGCCTGGAGCTGCGCCGCATCGCCCCCACCGTCGTGGTCAGCCCGCTGCCGCTCGCCGAGCTCCTCGACGGGCTGCGCATGGCCGGGTTCAGCCCCGCGGCGGAGGACACCGGCGGCGCGGTGCTCGACCTGTCGGACAGGGGCAGGCGCACCGCACCGCGCCGGCGCAGCCCCGACCGCGTCGGCGCCCCGCCCGAACCGGACGCCGCGCAGCTGGACGCGCTGGTGGCCCGGATGCGCGCCGGCGACGCGCTGGCCGCCGTGCGCCGCGGCGCGGAGTCGTTCGCCAACGGCTCCACCCTCGACGTGCTGCGCACCGCGGCGGCCTCGCGCCGCAGCGTGTGGATCGGCTTCGTCGACGGTCACGGGGTACAGGGCGAGCGCGTGCTGGAGCCGACCAGCGTGGGAGGCGGGATCGTGGAGGGCCGCGATGCGAGTGACGGCGTCGTCCACCGGGTACCGCTGCACCGCATCACGAGCATCGCGCTGGTGGAGAGCTGACCTCCGTGGACGTCAGTGGGCGGCGCGCGCGGCCATTCTGTGCTGCATCGCGTGTTCCACCAGCGCGATCAGGGTCTGCTTGGTGCTCATGCGGTTGCGGGCGTCACAGCTGACGATCGGCACGGCGGGGTCGATCGACATCGCCTCGCGGACGTCCTCCACGCGGTGCTGCAGCAGCCCGTCGAAGCAGTTGAGGCCGACGACGTAGGGCAGGCCGCGATCCTCGAAGAAGTCGATGGCGGCGAACGAATCGGCGAGCCTGCGGGTGTCCACCAGCACGACCGCGCCGATGGCACCGCGCACGAGGTCGTCCCACATGAACCAGAAGCGGTGCTGTCCGGGCGTGCCGAACAGGTAGAGGATCAGCTCCGAATCCAGCGAGACGCGGCCGAAGTCCATGGCCACCGTGGTGGTGGTCTTGTTGGGGGTGGCCGACAGATCGTCGTGCCCCGCGCTGGCCTCGGTCATCACGGCTTCGGTGGTCAACGGAACGATCTCCGAGACGGAGCCGACGAACGTGGTCTTGCCGACGCCGAAGCCCCCGGCCACCACGATCTTCGCCGAGATCGTCGCCGCCGTGGCGACCGATCGCGGACTAGAGCCGACGGAGTCCACTCAAGACCCTTTCCATCAAGGCGAGGTCCGGCTTGTTGCCGGCGCTGCTCGCGGTCTGGTGCACGGTGACGACGCCGAGCCCGGCCATGTCGCCGAGCAGCACCCGCGCGACGCCGAGGGGGAGCGACAGCAGCGCCGCGACCTCGGCCACCGAGCGGGTCTGCTCGCACAGTTCGGCAACGGCGCGGTGTTCGACCTGCAACAGGCCCATCTGATCGCGGCCACGCTGGCTGGTGGAGACCAGGGTCTCGATGGCCAGGTCGAGGCCGGACTTGGTACGTCCGCGGGTCCAGGTGTAGGGCCGCACGGCGGAGGCGCCGACGCCGTTGCCGAGCTGTTCCGCCTCCACCACCCGCATGTCGATCGGGCCCGTGGTGGGGGCCGGTGGCACCTCGGAACGCGGGTTCGGCGGGCCGCCGTACGCCGGAGCCGGAGGTGGCGGCGCGGCCGACGTGACCCCGTGCTGCTCGGGTACGGCCACCTCCACATCACGTCGCCGACCCCAGCGCCTGCGGCGCGGGGACCGGCCGGCGTCGAAGCTGAAACCGTTCATCACGTCGGCGAAAGTCGGCTCGGAGGGTTGCCGACGTTCGTCGTCGGGACCGGGGTTCACGGACTTCACCTGCCTTCTTCTGCCGTCGTACGTGATGGGGAGCGGGATGGATCAGGGGCCGAACGAGCCCTGCAGCTCCGCGCGGAGCTCCGGGGTCAGCAGCTGGCCGACGCGGTCGACCAGCAGCGTCATCTCGTAACCGATCAGGCCGATGTCGCAGCTCGGCGAGGCGAGCACCGCGAGGCACGAACCGTCGCTGATGGACATCAGCAGCACGATGCCGCGATCCATCTCGACGACGGTCTGCACCACGCCACCGGCGTCGAAACAGCGTGCCGCGCCCTGGGTGAGGCTGATCAGGCCGGACGCGACCGCGGCGAGCTGATCGGCGCGATCGCGGGGGAGCCGGTCGGAACTGGTCAGCAACAGGCCGTCCGCCGACACCACGATCGCGTGTGCGACACCGGGCACCCGCTCCGCGAAGTTGGTGACCAGCCAGCCGAACCGGCTGGGCTGGGTCTGGGGGGCAGTCATGACGAGAACTCCTCAACGGGGGTAGCGGCTGGGGTCGGGGTCGGGGTCGAGGTGCTGGTCCGCGCGGTCGTGCCGAGCGCTCCTCGACGAGGAGCGCTGCTGGGACAGGGATCGTGATGGCGGTCCGCGCGGGTCAAGAGGACTCCTCGTCGTTATTGCCGCCCGCTGATGCGGGAGTGGTGCTGGTCTCGGTGGTGGCACCGGATTCGTTGCGGGCCCGGGTCTCGCGGCCCTGCCGGACACCCTGCTGGTAGCTGGCGAGCCGGCCACGGATGTTCTCGGCGCTGCGTGCGGCGGTGACCGGGGACGCCAGCACGGCGGAACCGGCGCTGCCCGGCACCAGCCTGGCCCGTGGCCGCCGCTTCGGGAGCCCGGCGGCCGTCAGCTCGTCGGCACGCTCGGATTCGATGCTGCTCGCCGCGCGCCACCCCTCGTCGGCCGCGCCGGCGAAGGTGGCCTCGGCGAACGCCTCCGCGCGGACGGGCTGCTCCGGGACGGCGGGCTCGGCGGCCTGCGGCTGCGGCTCGGGCCGCACGTGCTCGGACCGCTGGTGGTCGGGTCGCATCGGCTCCGGCCGCGGCTGTTCCGGCTGGCGGAACTCCGGCCGGTGCTCCGCGG
>CAXTTN010000424.1:0-3022 GCA_964247105.1 uncultured Pseudonocardia sp. | reverse complement strand
ATGCGACACAACCACACCCAGCTGCGCCCCGCGCGCGCGTCCCCCTCACCACGCGCGCACAGCAACACGAGCGCAGCAGACACAACGCGAGCGCGGTGACAGCACAGCTACGCCCGGCGGCCCACACGCACGACTCCCCCACCACCGAACCGTCCGCGCGCTCAACACCGACATCCGGAACGGGATCACGACCTGGAACGACAACCCCCAGCCCCGCAGCTGGGCCAAGACCGCCGACGAGATCCTCGACAGCGTCGCCAACCACCGCAGGCGAATTGCTGACTCAGGACGCTAGGCGAACGGATCCTCGGCGTCTCCGGCGTCTCCGGCGTCTCCGGCGTCTCCGGCGTCTCCGGCGTACCCGCTGGCCCGCTTCTTCCGCTTCGTCGTGGTCGTCGGGGCCGCGGGCGTCGAGGACGGGGGCGCGGTCACCGCGGCGCGGACCGGTGTCGCCGCGGGGCGCGGCGCGGGGGTCCGCTTCCGCGTCGTCGCGACGGCGGTGGTCGGGGGTGGCGCGACCGTCGTCGTGGCGGCCGCTGTCGTCGTGGCGGCGGTCGTGGCGGCCGCTGTCGTCGTGGCGGCGGTCGTCGTGGCTGCTGTCGTCGTGGCTGCTGTCGTCGGCACCGACGAGACCGCCGCCGTGGGCGGGGCCGCCATCAGCCCGTTCGACCTCCCGGGCTCGCGCAGGGTGGACGCCCACGCCGTCGTCGAGGCCACGACCACCACCGCGACGATGCCGAACCCGACCCAGGGCACCATCTGGCGCACGCGGCCGGGAGGTGCCAGCTGCGGCACGATCTCCGTCCGCTCGCCGGGGAAACCGGAAGGGGGACCGTCGATGCTGGGGAGCACACCCCACAACCGAGCGAGGGACCGCACCCGATACGCCCGCCAGGCGAGCACCGCCCGAAGGAGTGAGCGGCTCAGCTCGCCTTGCGCTCGGGAAGCTCGGCCGCCTTCGCCGTGGCCGCGGCGCGCTCCTTCACCGACGCCGCGTACATGTCGACGTAGGTCTGACCGGTGAGCTCCATCAGCGCGTACATGATCTCGTCGGTCATGGACCGCTCGATGAAGCGGTCGCCCGCCATGCCGTCATAGCGGGAGAAGTCCAGCGGTTCACCGATCTTGATGTGGACCTTGCGCGGCCGCCACATCCGCGAGCCGATCGGGTTGACGCGGTCGGTGCCGATCATGGCCACGGGCACCACCGGCACGCTCGCCTCCAGCGTCATCCGCGCGACGCCCGTCTTGCCCTTGTAGAGCCGCCCGTCGGGCGACCGCGTGCCCTCCGGGTAGATGCCCAGCAGCTTCTCCTCGCGCAGCAGGCGCACGGCCGTCGCCATCGCCGCCTGCGCGGCGGACCCGCCGGACCGGTCGATCGGGACCTGCCCGACGCCGGAGAAGAAGATCTTCTTGAGCCGGCCGACGAGGCCGGGCTGGGTGAAGTACTCCCGCTTGGCGAGGAAGGTGATCCGCCGCGGGACCAGCAGCGGGAGGAAGAACGAGTCGACGACGGCCAGGTGGTTGCTGGCGAGGATGGCGCCACCGCGCTCCGGGACGTTCTCCAGTCCCTCGATCGTCGGCCGGCAGAGCAGTCGCAAGAACGGACCGAGCAGCACGAACTTGGACCACCAGTACAGCACCTGGGCGTGCCCCTTCCGGCTCGACGGCGACAGCCTACGGACGGGCCCGCCGGAACGACAACGGGCTCTCGACATGAACCCGCGCCGGTGCGCCTGCTGCTCCCCGCCGGTAGACATGCCAGGATGGCCCCACCAACCGGCGGTGACCCGCAGCCGGGGCCGACCGGTCGAGGAGGCGGCGTGAACCGCGAGCCCGATCCCGATGGCGGCTCCGAGCTCGGCGAGGGAGCCGACGAGTTCGACGCGATCGTCGCAGGCTGGCGCAGCGAGGGCGACGTCCCGCAGTGGCCGGTGTCCCCGTCGGACGTCGCGGCGCCCGTCACCGCACCCGTTCCCGTGGTGCGCCCCGCCCTGCCGGCCGAGGAGGAGGACGAGGAGCACTTCGTCCCGCCGGAGCCGCCCCCGCTGCCCCGCATCGGCCCGCCCGCGGCCGTCGGGCTGGCGTTGATCGTGCTGGGCATCGTGCTGATCGCGGCGCCCGGCTGGGTGGCGGTGCCCGAGCTGTACGGCGTGCCGCTCGGGCTGGTCGGCATCGCGTCGGGGCTGGGGTGGCTGGTGCTGCGCCTGTGGCCCGACCACTCGGCCGACGACCGCGACGAGGACGACGACGGCGCCATCCTCTGAGGTCAGTGCCCGTTGACCTCGCGGGCGAGCTGCGCCGCGCCCACCACGGCGGCGGCCTCGCCGAGCTGGGCCGTGCGGATGCGGGCCAGCGGGCGGCGACCGCCGCCGGTGACCATCGCCGCGTAGTGCTCGCGGGCCTCGTCGAGGAACAGCGGGGCCGACTCCGACACCCCGCCCCCGATCACCACCAGCTCCGGGTCGAACACGTCGGCGACCAGCGCGAGGCCCTGCCCGAGCCACCGCGCCAGCTCGTCCATGGCCGAGCACGCCACCGGGTCGCCCTCGCGGGCGGCGGCCGCCACGCGCTGGCCGGTGACCTGGCCAAGCTGGCCGCAGGCGCACATCACGATGGCTTGCTTCGGATCATGGCGCTCACACATGCGGGCATCACCACCGATGAGTTCCGCTCCCATGTGGAGGCATGGCTGGCCAGCGCGAAGCACCCGCGTTTCACAAAGGCCTATGATGCGCTCACCTAC
This sequence comes from uncultured Pseudonocardia sp., assembly GCA_964247105.1. Classification (GTDB taxonomy): domain Bacteria; phylum Actinomycetota; class Actinomycetes; order Mycobacteriales; family Pseudonocardiaceae; genus Pseudonocardia. The sequence goes on along the minus strand of CAXTTN010000424.1, from coordinate 276 downwards.
CGACCCATGCAGGAAGTGCTGCGCCATCTGCGCGCGAACGGCTTCAAGACCTACATCGTGTCGGGTGGGGGCGCTGACTTCATGCGCGTGTGGTCGGAACGCGTGTATGGTATCCCGCCGGAGCAGGTCGTGGGTTCTTCAACGCGCGCCACCTTCGAGTTGCGCGAGGACGGGCCTGTGCTTGTGAAGACCTTCGACGACCCTTTCTTGGACGACAAGGGGGGCAAGCCCACGGGGATCTGGCACAACATCGGCCGCAGGCCCATCGCCTGTTTC
>CAXTTN010000423.1:0-3039 GCA_964247105.1 uncultured Pseudonocardia sp. | reverse complement strand
CGTGGACAACAGCCCGTCCGCATCGATGGCCGGACCAGCAGGCGGTCCGTCGCCGAGCCATCTCGTCGAGCTCGTGACGCGCGCCGCGGCCCGCGTCCCCGACCAGCCCGCGATCGTGGACGTCAGCAGCGGAAACACCATGGTGTGGTTCGCGCTGGCCGGAGCCGTGTCGGCGGAGGCTGCGCGGCTGCGCGGCGCCGGTGTGTCGCACGGCGACCGCGTGGTGGTCCGGCTGGGCAACGGGGCGCCGTTCTGCGTCGCGCTGCTGGGCGCGATGGCCGCCGGTGCGGTGGCCGTCCCGCACGGCCCGATCGCCGTGGCGAGGGAGCTGGCGATCGTGTTCGCCGATTGCCGTCCCACGGTCGTCGTGGCAGCGGAGGGTGACGACGTCGCCCGATCGGCAGCGGCGGACGTCGGGGCCGTCGTGATCGCTCCGCCGGACGTGGCCGGGCCCCCGGGCGGACCCCTCGAAACGGTCGGCGGCGGCGAGGACATCGCGCTGCTCGTCTACACCTCCGGCACCACCGGCGTGCCGCGCGGCGTCCGCCTGTCGCACCGCGCCGTGCTGGCCAACCGGGAGCAGGCCGCCGCGCTGCGGCCCTCCCCGGTGACGCCCGTCGACCGCGTCCTGCTCTCGCTCCCGCTCTTCCACGTCTTCGGCCTCGCGGCCGGCTTCCTGCAGGTCTGCTGGGCCGGCGCCACCGTGGTGCTGACCGAGCGCTTCGACCCGCCGGAGATCGCGCGGACCATCGTCGAGCACCGCGTGAGCGGGGTGGCCGGCGTGCCGTCGATGTTCCGGTCGCTGCTCGACCTGCCCCACGACGAGCTGCGCGCGGCGCTGGCGGGTGTCCGGCTCTGCACGTCGGGCGGCGCGCCGTTGCCCCCGAAGTGGCTCGCGCAGTTCCGCGAGTCGACCGGGCTCTCGATCTTCGAGGGGTACGGGCTCACCGAGGGCGGCCCGGTGATCACCACGAACCCCTTCGGCGGCGTGCCGAAGCCGGGCTCGGTCGGGCGCGCGCTGCCCGGGGTGGAGCTGCGGCTCGTGGACGCCGACGGCCGCCCGATCGACGTCGAGTCCGAGCCCGACCCCGACGACATCGACGAGGACGTGTCCGACCCCTCCCAGGACACCGGCCTCGTGGCGGTGCGCGGGCCCAACCTCTTCTCCGGGTACTGGCCCGACGGCGCGGGCGGCCCCGACGCCGACGGCTGGTTCCGCACCGCCGACGTCGGCTTCCTCGACGCCGACGGCGACCTGTACCTCGTGGACCGCTCGTCCGACCTGGTGATCGTCAACGGCTTCAACGTGTTCCCGCGCGAGGTCGAGCAGGTGCTCCTCGAGCTGGACGGGGTGTCCGAGGCGGCCGTCATCGGCGTCCCGGACGACCGGACGGGGGAGGCGGTGAAGGCCGTGCTCGTCCGCGGCGGCGGCGTCACCGAGGACGACGTGCGCGCCCACTGCGCGCAGCGGCTGGCCCGGTTCAAGGTCCCGGCCGTGATCCAGTTCGTCGACGCGCTCCCGCGCACCCCGACGGGCAAGATCGCGCGGCGGCAGCTGGCGGTGGGATCGCCGACATGATCTTTCCCGTGGAGGCGACATCGTGGCTGTGAACCATCGCGTCACGGTCTACACGCGCCAAGGCTGCTCCCTGTGCGTCACGGCCGAGCGGGAGGCGGCCCGCATCTGCGACGAGCTGGGCGTGCCGTGGGACACGGTCGACGTCGACACCGACCCCGAGCTGCGCGCGGAGTACGGCGACCGCGTACCGGTGATCATGGTGGACGGCCGCGAGCACGCCTTCTGGCGCGTAGAGGAACCACGCCTGAGAGCAGCCCTCACCCCCTGAACCGCACTTCGGAGCCAACGGGCTGCCGGAGGCACCGTCCGGGCAGCGCTTCGGCTCCGAAGTGCGGTGGGGTCGAACCGCTGGGGCGACCAGCGGCGAAGGCCTCGGCGTGAGCGCAACCGTGGCACCTCCCCAGCCGGGCAGCCGGGCCCGATCCGGCATCCCGATCCTGTGGGCGGGGCTGATCGGGCTGCTGGCGGTGGGCGCCGCGCTCGGCCTCGGTCACCTGGTCGCCGCGCTGATCTCGCCGGCGTCGTCGCCCTACCTCGCGGTGGGCGACACCGTGATCCGGTTCTCGCCCGAGCCGCTCACCGAGTTCGCCAAGACGACGTTCGGCACCGCCGACAAGCCCATCCTGCTCAGCGGCATCGCCGTGGTCATCGCGGTCGTGGCCGTGCTGGCCGGGATCGCGTCGCGGCGCAGCCCGCGGCCGGGGCTGGTCGTGGTGGTCGCGATGGGCGTCCTCGGGTTCGCCGCGGTGGCCATCGCCCCGGTGTTCTCCCCGTTCGACCTCGTCGCACCGCTCGCGTCGCTCGCCGCCGGCGTGCTCTCGTTCCGCTGGCTGTACGGGCTCGCCCGGCGCACCTACGTCACGTCCAGCGGTGACGGGCCCACCCGGCGCTCCGTGCTCATCGGCGGCGCCGTCGGGATCGGCGTCGGGGCGCTCGCCGCGGGCGGGGGCGGGCTGCTGCTGGGCAGTGGCGTCGACACGTCCCGCACCTCGGTCACCGACCGGCTCCGGGCCGCACGGCTCGCCGAGCGGGCCCCGGCGATCCCGGCCGGCGCGGCGTTCCCCGAGCTGGGCACGCCCACGTTCCTGACGGCCAACCCCGACTTCTACCGCATCGACGTCGCGCTGCGCATCCCCAGCCAGACGGCGTCGGCGTGGTCGATGAGGATCCACGGGATGGTCGACAAGGAGATCACCCTCACCTTCGACGACCTGCTCGCCCGCACGCTCGTGGAGCGCACGATCACGATGACGTGCGTCTCCAACCCCATCGGCGGCAATCTCGTCTCCACCGCCAACTTCATCGGCGTGGAGCTGCGCGACATCCTGCTCGAAGCGGGGCTCCGGCCCGGGGCCGACCAGCTGTTCTCCACCAGCGTCGACGGGTGGTACACCGGCACGCCGACCGACGTCGTGATGGAGCCGGGACGCGGCGCGCTGCTCGCGATCGGCATGAACGGC
>CAXTTN010000422.1:0-3060 GCA_964247105.1 uncultured Pseudonocardia sp. | reverse complement strand
TGGAGAAGATGTCCTGCGCCGCCTCGGCGTCCGGACGCTCGATCTTGATCTTCACATCGAGCCGGCCCGGCCGCAGGATCGCGGGGTCGATCATGTCCTCGCGGTTGGAGGCGCCGATGACGATGACGTTCTCCAGCCCCTCCACGCCGTCGATCTCGGCCAGCAGCTGCGGCACGATCGTGGTCTCGACATCGGACGAGACGCCCGACCCGCGGGTGCGGAAGATCGAGTCCATCTCGTCGAAGAACACGATCACCGGAGTGCCGGCGCTCGCCTTCTCCCGGGCCCGCTGGAAGATCAGGCGGATGTGCCGCTCGGTCTCGCCGACGAACTTGTTGAGCAGCTCCGGGCCCTTGATGTTGAGGAAGAACGCGCGGCCCTCGCTGGGGTCGTCCCCACGGACGGCGGCTATCTTCTTGGCCAGGGAGTTGGCCACCGCCTTGGCGATGAGCGTCTTCCCGCAGCCGGGAGGCCCGTAGAGCAGCACGCCCTTGGGCGGGCGCAGCTCGTACTCCTTGAACAGCTCGGCGTGCAGGAAGGGCAGCTCCACGGCGTCGCGGATCTGCTCGATCTGCCGGAAGAGGCCGCCGATGTCGGAGTAGTCGACGTCGGGCACCTCCTCCAGCACGAGGTCCTCCACCTCGGCCTTGGGCACGCGCTCGTAGGCGTAGCCGGCCTTGGTGTCGACGAGCAGGGAATCGCCCGGCTTGAGGTGCACGAGATCGGGGTCCGACTCGTCGAAGAGCGGCGCGGCGAGCCACACCACCCGCTCCTCGTCGGCGTGGCCGACCACCAGTGCCCGGCCGGCGAGGCCGTCGGCGGTGGGCTCGGAGAGCACCTCGCGCAGGCCGCAGACCTCGCCGATGCGCTCGAAGTCGAGGGCCTCCACCACCGTGAGGGCCTCGTTGAGGCGCACGGTCTGGCCGCTCTTGAGCGTCTCGGTCTCGACCGCGGGCGACACCGCGACGCGCATCCGGCGACCGGAGGTGAAGACGTCCACCGTCTCGTCGGGGAAGCGGGCGAGGAAGACGCCGTAGCCGCTGGGCGGCTGCGCGAGGCGGTCGACCTCCTCGCGCAGGGCGACGAGCTGCCCGCGCGCCTCCTTGAGCGTCTCGGTCAGCTTCTCGTTGCGTGCCGAGAGCTGGGCGAGCCTGCTCGCGGACTCCGCCAGGCGCTGCTCGAGGACGCGAGCGTGCCGCGGCGACTCGGTGAGCTTGCGCCGGAGAAGTGCCACCTCTTCTTCGAGGAAGCGGATCTGTGCGGCGGCTTCGGCGGGATCGAGCTCCCCGCGATCGTGCAAGCCACCTGAATCACGTGTGCCGGGACCGTCGTATGGGCTCACGGCAGCCTCCCTCCGTGTTCCGTTTCCATACGGTACCTGCGAACGGGCGGAACGGTGGTGCGGCGAACCGGTGATCCACCCCTCAACCGGTCGGCAGCTTGACTGTGCGTAGTTCTTGCGATCCGTGACGGGCGTGTGGGCGGCACTGGGCCGGACGGCCTCACCTGCTGGTGGGCCTGCGCTGCGGGCGGGGCGGGACGACCCCGTCGGCCAGCCGGCGGGCCGTCACCAGGAACGCGGTGTGACCCTGCATGCGGTGGTCGGGCCGCACCGCGAGACCGACCACGTGCCACGGCCTGACCAGGCACTCCCACGCCTGGGGCTCGGTCCAGCACTGCTGCTCACGAAGGTCCTCGACCACACGGGAGAGCTGTGTGGTGGTGGCGACGTAGCCGACAAGGACGCCACCGGGAATGAGCGACTTCGCCACCGTGTCGAGCTGCTCCCAGGGCGCCAACATGTCGAGAACGACCCGGTCGACCGGTTCCGCGGCACCGTCGTGAGTATGAAGATCAGCCACCCGCAAGGTCCAGTTGGGTGGGACGTCGCCGAAGAACCCGCGCACGTTGCGCTCGGCGTGCACCGCATGGTCGTCGCGGATCTCGTAGGACAGGACACTTCCGGTCGGTCCGACGGCCTGCAGCAACGAACACGTCAACGCCCCCGATCCGGCGCCGGCCTCCATGACCCTGGCGCCGGGGAAGACGTCGCCCCACATCAGGATCTGCGCGGCGTCCTTCGGGTAGATCACCTGGGCGCCACGCGGCATGGACAGCACGTAGTCGGCCAGCCGCGGGCGCAGGGCCAGGTAGGGGGTGCCCGTGGGCGAGACGACGAGGCTGCCCTCAGGCTTGCCGATCAGGTCGTCGTGCCGCAGCCCGCCCCGGTGGGTGTGGTACTCCGCGCCCGTCTCCAACGTCACCGTGTAGTGACGGCCCTTCGGGTCGGTCAGCTGCACCCGGTCGCCGGGGCGGAACGCACCGCCCCTGGCCCGCAGCGCCGGCGCGGCACGCTCGGGAGCTGCGTCGTCAGGGGCTGCGTCGTCTGGGGCTGCGGGGATGAGTACGGGGGACGGTTCGGACACGGAGCGCAACGCTAACGGCCTCGTCGCGCACCGGACCGGGCGGGCGGCGCTCAGCTCGTGGGGAGGAGTTTCCAACCACCTTCGGCGTCGCTCATGCCGCTGGTGGTGGACTGCGGCTTGCCGCCTGCCTGTGCCGACCACATGACCTTGGCCGTGCCACCGTCGACGGTGACGCCGTCCACGTGCAGGGACTTCACGAGCTGGTCGGTGCTCGCCGCAGCCTCCGGCCTGGCCAGCACGGCGGTGAGAGCCTCCTCGCAGGTGGCCACGGTGATGTTCTGCGCGGTGAGCGCGGCCACCAACCGCTTCTGCGCCTCGGTGGTGCTCAGGTCGCACGCCTTCGCGTAGTCCTTGGCGCCGAGCGCCTGGTTGTAGGCGAGGAACGCCGTCTGGACGGCCTCCTCCGGCCCACCGGCCGGGACGCCCGCCGCCTGCGGTGCCGCCGCCGACGTGGGCACCGCTGCGGCCGCGGACGGGTCGGACGATGCGGGGGTGGCAGCGGCGCCGCCGCTTGAGCAGGATGTGAGGGCCGCAGCGGTGGCGGCGACGGCGAGGGCGGTGCGCATGGGCTTCATCGCGCGACAACCTACGACCGTCGTCCGACGGCCTGCACGCGGGTCCCCGGTTCGGCTGC
>CAXTTN010000421.1:0-3086 GCA_964247105.1 uncultured Pseudonocardia sp. | reverse complement strand
CCGATGCCGAAGTGTCGTTCGACCGCCACACCCTTGGCCTCCAGCGCCTGGGCGTAGATCTCGCCCAGGAGCTGGCTCTCCGCGAACTGCTCGGAGCCGACGCGCACGACCGCGTCGGCCCCGCTCCCCCCGCCGCCCGCGCACGCGGACAGCAGGAGGGAACAGGCGAGCACCCAGGCGCGCGGGGCCCGGGCCGTCATGGCTCAGAGGCCGTTGGCCGACAGCCAGCCCTTCGCGACCGTGTCGACGTTGGGCTTGTCGGGCGCGCTGAGCTGCCGGAGCAGGTCCACGAGGCCGTCGGTGGTGAGCTTGGCGGACACCGCGTTCAGCGCGCCCGTCACCTCCGGTGTCGCCTTGGCCTTGTTGATCAGCGGCACGACGTTCTGGGCGGCGAAGTTGTTCTTCGGGTCGGCCAGCTCGACGAAGCCCTTGTCCTTGATCGTGGGATCGGTGGTGAACAGGTCGGCGGCCTGGACGGTGCCGTCCTCGAGGGCCTTCACCGTGAGCGGGCCGCCGGTGTCGAGCGCGCGGAACTCCTTGAACGTGCAGTTGTAGGTCTTGGTCAGCCCGGGCAGGCCGTCGGGCCGCGTCTGGAACTCGGGCGGGCCGCCGAACACGAGCTGCCCGCACGAGGTGGCGAAGGCGTCGAGCGAGCTGCCGTACTTCGCGGCCGTGGCGGCGGTGACGACGATGGCGTCCTTGTCCTCGGCCGCGGACTTGTCGAGCACCGTCAGCGGGGCGGGCACCTTGGACTGCAGCGCCGTGTAGACGTCGTCGGGCGCGGTCTGCGTGGCGGACTTGTCGATGAACTGCAGCAGCACGCCCGTGTAATCGGGAACGAGGTCGATCGAGCCGTCGGTGAGGCCCTTGAAGTAGATCTCGCGGGCGCCGACGCCGAACTTGCGCGTGACGGTGCCGCCCTTGCTCTCGATCGCCTGCGCGTAGATCTCGGCGAGGAGCTTGTTCTCCGGGAAGTCGGCGGAGCCGATGACGATGGGGGCGCCGGCCGCGGCGGAACCGCTCGGGGCCGGGCCGGACGAGAGCGGGCTGCCGCCCCCTCCCCCGCAGGCGGCCAGCAGCGCCAGTGCTGCGGCGCCGGCAAGGACTGAAGAGATGCGTTTCATCGATCGGCTCCAACGAACTGGGGGGCGGGGGACGGTGAGACCGGGGTGGCCTCGGGATCGGTGCTGACCGCATCGGCGGCCGGGGAACGCCGCGCGCCGCCGCCTGCGCGGAGCCCGGGTGAGACGACCACGCGCTGCAGCAGCGTGAGCAGGCCCTCGACGGCGAGCGCCAGCACGGCCACGAGCACGGCGCCCGCGGCCATCTGCGGGTAGTCCTGCTGGCGCAGGCCGTCGATGAGGTAGCGGCCGAACCCGCCGAAGCTCACGTACGCGGCGACGGCGGTGGTGGCGATGACCTGCAGGGCGGCGCCGCGGACGCCGCCGAGGATCAGCGGCAGCGCGTTGGGCAGCTCGACCTTGAACAGCACCTGCGAGCCGCGCATGCCCATGCCGCGCGCCGCGTCGATCACCGACCGGTCGACGTTGCGCACGCCGGCGTAGGTGCCCGCCAGCACCGGCGGGATGGCGAGGACCGCCAGCGCGACGATGACCGGCACCAGGCCGATGCCCAGCAGCAGCACGAGCAGGATGAGCAGGCCCAGCTCGGGCAGGGCGCGCAGGCCGTTGGCCAGGCCCACGAGCAGGAAGCCGCCGCGGCCGGTGTGCCCGACGAGCAGACCGAGCGGGAGCGCGATCACCAGCCCGAGCAGCAGCGCCATCGCGCTGTAGAGGAGGTGCTCGCCCAGCCGCACGGGGACGCCGCCCGCTCCCGTCCAGTGCGCGGGATCCGACAGCCACGACAGCACCTGGCCCACGAGGTTCACGACCTGCTCCTGACCTCGGTGCGGACCCAGGGTGTGGCGAGCCTGCCGATACCCAGCAGGGCGGCGTCGGCGATCAGGGCGAGCGCCACGACGAGCACGATGCCGGTGATGATCTCGGTGGGGAAATCGCGCTGGAAGCCGTCGGTGAACAGGCCGCCGAGGCCGCCCACGCCGATCAGCGAACCGACGGTGACCAGGCTGATGTTGGAGACCGTGGCCACGCGCAGGCCCGCGATCAGCACGGGCACCGCCAGGGGCAGCTCCACGGCCAGGAACCGCCTGCCGACCCGGAAGCCCATGGCGGTGGCCGCGGCCACCACCATCGCCGGCACGGCCGCCAGCGCATCGGCGATGGTGCGCACCAACAGGGCCAGCGTGTAGATCGCAAGCGCCACGACGATGTTGAGCGGATCCAGGATCCGGGTGCCGAGCAGGCCCGGGAGCAGGATGAACAGCGCCAGCGACGGGATCGTGTAGAGCAGGCCGGCCGTGGGCACGAGCACCGCCCGCAGGCGCGGCGAGCGGTTGGCCAGCCAGCCCAGCGGCACGGCGAACACCAGCCCCACCACCACGGGGATCAGCGAGAGCAGCACGTGCTGGCCGAGCAGCCCGAGGATCATCCCGGCGTTGCGCGGGATCCAGACCCAGACCATGGCGCGGCCCTACGCCGCGGTCTCGTCGCGGCGGACGCCCTCGAGGGCGCGCAGCACGTCGTCGGCGCTGATGGATCCGACCACGGCCCCGGTGCCGTCGACCGCGACGCCCTGGCCCGACGGCGACGACAGCGCCGCGTCGAGCGCGCTGCGCAGCGACCCCGAGCCGACGTCGTAGAGCGACCCGCCCGGCACCAGGTGCTCGGCCGAGACCGGCCCTGAACCGCCGCGGAGCCAGCCCTGCGGCCGCCGCTGCTCGTCGACGACGAGCACCCAGCCCTCGCCACCGGGCGCGGGCTCCCCGAGCGCGATGGTGGGCAGCTCCCCCAGCGGGAGCTGCTCCGACGACAGGAAGCCGAGACCGCGGTAACCGCGGTCGCGCCCGACGAAGTTGTCGACGAAGTCGTCGGCGGGCCGCGAGAGCAGGGTGCCCGGCTCGTCGTACTGCGCCAGCACGCCGCCCGTGCGGAACACCGCGACCTTGTCGCCGAGCTTCACGGCCTCGTCGATGTCGTGGGTGACGAACACGATGGTCTTGCCCAGCT
>CAXTTN010000420.1:2266-3099 GCA_964247105.1 uncultured Pseudonocardia sp. | reverse complement strand
CGAGGTCGCCGTCGTTGGTGAGCAGCAGCAGGCCCTCGGTGTCGGCGTCGAGGCGCCCGACGTGGAACAGGCGGCTGCGGGCCCCGCCGTCGAAGTGCTCGTCCATGATCCCGCGCTCGACGACGAGGTCACCGACCGTCTGACGGCCCTGGTCGTCGGACATCGCGGAGAGGATCCCGCGGGGCTTGTTCAGCGCGAAGTAGACGAGGTCGTCGCCCAGCACGATGCGAGAGCCGTCGACGTGCACGACGGCGGTGTCCGGGTGGACGCGGCGGCCCATCTCCCGCACGATCTCGCCGTCGACGCTGACGCGGCCGGCGGCGATCAGCTCCTCGGCGGCGCGCCGGGACGCGACCCCGGCCTGGGCAAGGACCTTCTGGAGGCGGACGCCGTCGGGGTGGCTCGGTGTTTCGGTCATGGGGCTCTTCACATTTCATCGATGGCGTCGACGTCGGGGAGCAGCGGCGCCAGCGGCGGCAGCTCCTCCACCGACGACAGGCCGAGCCGTTCCAGGAACAGCTCGGTGGTGCAGAACAGCGTGCCCTGCGTGGCGTGGTCGACGCCCACCTCGTACACGAGGCCACGGGTGAGCAGCGTGCGCAGCACGCCGTCACAGTTGACGCCGCGCACGGCCGACACGCGCGCGCGGGTCACCGGCTGACGGTAGGCCACGACGGCGAGGGTCTCCAGCGCGGCCCTGGTCAGGCGGGCGCGCTGGCCGTCGAGCAGGAGGCGCTCGACGTAGGGCGCGTAGGCGTCGCGCGTGTAGAAGCGCCAGCCGCCGCCGACGTGGCGCAGGTCGATGCCGCGCTGCTGCTCGGCGTAGGACGCGG
>CAXTTN010000420.1:0-2256 GCA_964247105.1 uncultured Pseudonocardia sp. | reverse complement strand
CGGCTGGGCCAGCGCGAGCGCCAGCGCCTCGTCCTTCGTCGGGGCGTCGACGACCAGCAGCAGCGCTTCGAGGGCGGCGTCGAGCCGCTCGTCCCCGGCGAGCTCGTCCTCGCCGAGGACGTCCTCGCCGGTGGCGGGATCGGTGTCGAGCGGGGCGGAGCTCACGGAAGCAGGTCACTCGTGTCGGCAGAGGGGGGTTCGGACGGGCTCCAGCGTACTGTCAGCTCCCCGAACGACTCCGGCTGCTCCAGCTCGACGCTGCGCTCGCGGAACAGCTCCAGCACGGCCAGGAACCGGGCCACCACCTCAAGCGGGCCGGCGCAGTCGGCCGTCAGCACCGCGAACGTGGCGACGCCCAGCTCCATGAGCCGTTCCCGCAGGATCTGGGCCTGCTCGGCCACCGACACCGTCGGCGCGTGCAGGTGGTCGAGCCCGACGGTCGGCGGCGGCGCGGGCCGGAACACCGCGGCGGCGAGATCGGCGAACGCGGCCGGGTCGACGCCGAGCAGCACCTCGGGCAGCAGCGCCGCGAACCGCTCCTCCAACGCCACCGACCGCGGGAACCGGCGCATCGCGCCGTTCTCCAGCTCGACGAACAGGCCCGCCACCTGCTTGTAGGCGCGGTACTGCAGCAGCCGGGCGAACAGCAGGTCCCGCGCCTCCAGCAGGGCGAGGTCCTCGGCGTCCTCCACCTCGGCGTCGGGCAGCAGGCGAGCGGCCTTGAGGTCGAGCAGCGTGGCGGCGATGACCAGGAACTCGGTGGTCTCGTTCAGGTCCGCGTCGTCTCCGAGCAGCTTGAGATGCGCGATGAAGTCGTCGGTGACGGTGTGCAGCGCCATCTCGGTGATGTCGAGCTCGTGCTTGCCGATGAGCTGCAGCAGCAGGTCGAACGGGCCCTCGAAGTTGTGCAGCCGGACCTGGAACCGCGGCCGGCTCCCCAGCAGCGGCGGATCGTCCTCGACCAGCGTCACCGGGCGAGGACCTCGCGGGCGGCCAGCCGGTAGGCCTCGGCCCCGTTCGAGTGCGGAGCCCAGGTGGTGATCGGCTCGCCGGCCACCGTGGTCTCCGGGAAGCGGACCGTCCGGTTGATCACCGCCTCGAACACCAGGTCGCCGAACGCCTCGATCACACGCTGGCGCACCTCGCGGGTGTGCAGCGTGCGGGGGTCGAACATCGTGGCGAGGATGCCGACGATCTTCAGATCCGGGTTGAGCCGGTCCTGCACCTTCTCGACCGTGTCCATCAGCAGCGCGACGCCGCGGAGGCTGAAGAACTCGCAGGCCAGCGGGATGAGGATCTGGTCGGCGCAGGCCAGCGCGTTGATCGTGAGCAGGCCGAGCGACGGCTGGCAGTCGATGAGGATGACGTCGTAGCGGTCGAGGACCGGCTTGAGCGCGCGGCCCAGGGCCTGCTCGCGACCCACCTCGGTGACGAGCTGCACCTCGGCGGCCGACAGGTCGATGTTGCTGGGCAGCAGGTCCAGACCCTCGACGCTGGTCTGCTTGATGACGTCGTCGACCTCGACGCCGCGTTCCATCAGCAGGTTGTAGATCGTGGTGTCGAGCTCGTGGGCCTGCACGCCCAACCCGATCGACAGCGCGCCCTGGGGGTCGAAGTCGACGAGCAGGACCTTGCGGCCGTACTCGGCCAGCGCAGCACCCAGGTTGATCGTGGACGTCGTCTTCCCGACGCCGCCCTTCTGGTTCGCAACGGCGATGATCCGCGCGGGGCCGTGGTCGGTGAGCGGAGCCGGCTCGGGCACCTTCAAGCGGTGTCTCCCCACGGAGACGGCCTCGTAGACCGGCTCCTCCTCGTCGTGCGGCTCCGGGCGGGGGGCGAGGGGCCGCGGTGTGTCCATGCGGGCTCCGGTCTGTGACGGGCGGCCCCCTGACGAGGGCCGACCAGCGCAGACTAGGAGCCACCCGGGCGAGCAGCAACGCGCCCCGCCGTGTCGCCGTCGTCCGATCGGCCGGATGTGGCCGTTGAGCGCGGGACGTTACCGGCTCGTTGCGGCCGGCTGTACGGCGGGTACCCCGGACGTGAGGGCACCGTTCCCCGGACGTGACAGGGAGGACACCGCTGCGACTCAACATCTGAGTTGACTGGCGGCCGTTCCCGAGATGCCCCGGAGAGGTCCGCCCGATGCCCGATCTGTTCAGCCCGTACACGCTCAAGGGCGTGACCCTGCGCAACCGCATCGCCATGTCGCCGATGACGATGTACCGCTCCGTCGACGGCAAGATGGACGACTACCAC
>CAXTTN010000419.1:0-3102 GCA_964247105.1 uncultured Pseudonocardia sp. | reverse complement strand
GCCGGGCACTACGTCAAGATGGTGCACAACGGCATCGAGTACGCCGACATCCAGCTCATCGCCGAGGCGTACGACCTGCTCACCCACGTCGCGGGCCTCGACGCGCCGGCCATCGCGTCGATCTTCGAGGAGTGGAACACCGGCGACCTGGAGTCGTTCCTCATCGAGATCACGGCGAAGGTGCTGGCCAAGATGGACGAGAAGACGGGCGGCCCGCTCGTGGACGTGATCGTCGACGAGGCCCAGCAGAAGGGCACCGGCACCTGGACCGCCGTCGACGCGCTCGGGCTGGGCATCCCGCTCACCGGCATCACCGAGGCCGTGTTCGCCCGCGGACTCTCGGCGTTGCGCGACGAGCGCACGGCGGCGTCCACCACGCTGGCCGGTCCCGTGCCCGGGGTGGGGGAGAACCCCGACACCCTCGTCGAGGACATCCGGCAGGCTCTCTACGCCAGCAAGGTCGTGGCGTACGCGCAGGGCTTCGCGCAGATGCGCGCGGCGTCGAAGGCCAACGGCTGGGACCTGGACCTGGGTGCGATGGCCACCATCTGGCGGGGTGGCTGCATCATCCGGGCGCAGTTCCTCAACCGGATCCGCGACGCCTACGCCGAGCACGGCGACATCGAGAACCTGCTGATGGTGCCGTACTTCACCGAGGCCGTCGCCACCGCGCAGGACGCGTGGCGTCGGGTGGTGGTGACGGCGACGCAGCAGGGCCTGGCGATCCCCGCCTTCTCCAGCTCGCTGTCCTACTACGACGGCTACCGCCGCGAGCGGGGGCCCGCCAACCTGATCCAGGGCCTGCGCGACTTCTTCGGCGCCCACACCTACAAGCGCATCGACGCCGACGGCAGCTTCCACACGCGTTGGAGCCAGGACGGCACGGAGGTCCGCACCGACGCCTGATCAGTTGTACGACCAGAGCCACGCCTTGAGTGCGGCCGTGACCGGCATCCACACCAGGTACGGCAGCATCCACCACGCGGCGCGGGCCGAGTACCGCGAGAACAGCCACGCGAGCGCGTAGACGGCGACGAGGCCGTTGAGGTCCATCAGGGTCAGCACCGCGGGGTTCGCCGCGGCCAGGCCGGCGATCGGCAGGAAGAGCGCGCCGGCCACGTTCATCAGGGCGAACGCGGTCAGTGCTCCCCGCACGTCGGCGTCGTGGCGGCGTTGCCACACCAGCCACGACGCCACGGCCGAGCACGGGTAGATCACCAGCCAGACCGCCCAGAACAGGCTGTCCGGCGGCCAGACGGGCGGGTAGGTCAGGGCGCCGCTCGCCGGGTTGCCGCCCTGTCCTGCGAACGACAGCGCCGCGCTGCCCGCGCCGACGCCGACGATCACGACGATGAACGCGAGCAGCGACCAGGGGAACGGGCGGGACGGGGTGGGCCGGACGATGGCCGGTGCGGACATGGGTCCTCCTCGATGTCTTGGACGATCGTGCAAGTCGAGTGTAGGGCATACTTGCACAGTCGTCCAAGAGAGGAGTGCGCCATGACGGGACGGGCACGGACCGGCCCGGCCACCCGGACGGCCCTGCTGGCCGCGGCGGTGGCGGTGGTCGTCGAGTCCGGGTGGCAGGGTGCCGGGGTGCGGGAGATCGCCGGCCGCGCCGGGGTTCCCGTGGGCGGGATCCACTACCACTTCGGCGGCCGGGAGCCGTTGCTGATCGAGGCGGTGATGCGCGAGGTCGCCGCGATGTTCTCCACGCCGGCGCGGATGATCGCGGAGGCGGCGGGGCCGGAGCAACTGCTCGAGGGCACGCTGGGCTGGACCGCGTCGCCCGACGTCACCCCCGCCCAGCGGATGCTGCTCATGGAGGTCATGGCGCAGGCCCGTCGCGACCCGGCCGTGGCCGCCGCGCTCGACGCGGCGCTCGCCGGCTACCGCAACGGTGTGGCGGCCGCGCTGCACCGGGTCGGTGCCCCCGCCGTCGCGGGCGACGGAACGGCCGAGCGGCCCGGCGCGACCACCGTGGCGCTCGCCGCCGCGCTCGTCGCCCAGGCCAACGGCCTGTGGTTGCAGACCACCGTGGAGCCGGGCTTCCCGGCCGCGGCGGCCGCGGCCGAGGCCCGACGTGTCTGGCGGTCACGCCTGCTGCGGTAGGGACCATCTGTGCAGGGGCGGCCCTGGAGTGGCGTCGCGCGGCACCCCGCCGGGATCCCGCTCGGGCGACGCTGGTGGCTCACGGCGTCGCGGGCACGGTCCCGTCGCCGCCCGCACTCGACGACGACGGGGAGAACGATGGTCGGAACGGCACCGCGCAGGCCTGGCCGGGTGACCCGCAGGGCGCGGGTACTCGTGACGGGCCTGCTCGGCCTCCCCCTGCTCGCGATCCTGGTGGCGCTCGGACCCTGGGCGGAGGCAGCACCCGGCGCCGGTTGCGTCCCCCATCAGGGCACCACCGCCGACTGGTGTCTGAGCAGCCTCAACCACACCGGCTACCCGAACGACAAGCAGGTACGGTTCACGAAGAGCTCCGACGCCTACACCGTCACCTGCGACACCTGGGACAGTGCCAGCATCCGGACGACGCTGTACCGCGTCGAGCCGGATCCGGCTGTCACACCGATCCTGCTCTCGTCCAACATCGCCACCGGGTCCTTCTCCGGCCGCCTCTACGCAGATGGCGCCCCGGGGCAGACCTTCATCGTGCGGACCGAGCTGCTGAGCGACAACGTGAACGCGCACTGTTCACTGGCGCCCACGCGGTGAGGGTCGCCGCGCCGGCTCAGCGGAACACGTACTCCGCCTCGTCGAGCGTCGCGGTGGCCCTGGCGTAGTCGCGCATGTACCCGGGCCAGTTCGTGACGATGCGGCCGTCCTCGGTGCGGTACCACGAGTCGCACCGCGTCCAGGCCGTGCCGGTGAACCTCGCCTGTAGCGCGGCGTCGCTCGCGGCCTCGACGTCGGCGCGGACGTCGATCGCCGCCGCGCCGCGCGCGCGGACCGCGGCCAGCGCCCGGCGGATGTACCGCGCCTGCGTCTCCAGGTAGAAGATGATCGACCCGCCCGAGGTGTTGGTGTTGGGCCCGTACATCACGAACAGCGACGGGAAGCCGGGCACGGTCATGCCGAGGTGGGCGTGCGGGCCCG
>CAXTTN010000418.1:1403-3115 GCA_964247105.1 uncultured Pseudonocardia sp. | reverse complement strand
CAGGGCTGCGACGACGGGGAGCGCCTTGTCCGTGGCCTCGGCCACCCCGAACACCTCGGCCACGGCCCGTTCGAAGCGGCGCGTCATCTCGCCCTTGGTGCTGGTCAACGTGCCCGAGCTCAGCACCTCGTCCAGCAGGGCACGCTCGGCGTCGCCGAAGCTGCGCCCCGTCGCCTGCTGGTCGTCGGGCAGGGACCCCTCGGGCCGCACGGCACCACCGGCGAGCTGTGTCACGTACTTCCCCCGAACGTTTCCGAGACTCAGGTGGGCAGTCGTCCCCACCGGACTGCTCGTTACGGCCCAACGCCGCGCCCGATCGCTCACGATCCGCCCGGCTCCGCAGAGGTAGTGCGTGACGACAGCCGCGAGCCCGGGGTCGACACCGAACGAGGCCCGAGCCGTTCGACGCGTGGTAGACCTGCGGTCATGGCCGATCCCCACGACCTGACCGCCCTCGACCTGGCCGCGGCGCTGCGGCGGGGTGAGCTCTCCGCCGTCGAGGTCGTGGAGCACCAGCTGCGGCGGATCGAGGCGTCCACGCTCGGGGCGTTCGTGACCGTCACGGCCGAGGCCGCGCTGGCACAGGCGAAGGAGGCCGACCGCACCCGCGACGAGCGGCTGCTGCTGGGCGTGCCCACCGCGATCAAGGACCTGGCCCTGACGGCCGGCGTGCCGACCGGCTTCGGCTCTCCGGTGTACGCCGGCTACGTCCCCGAGGTCGACGACGACGCCGTGGGCCTGCTCCGCGCCGCCGGCACGATCAGCCTGGGCAAGACGGCGACGCCGGAGTTCGGGCTGCCGCCCTACACCGAGCCCGCCGGACGCCCGCCCGCCGTGACGCCGTGGGACACCTCGCGCCTGGCCGGCGGGTCCAGCGGCGGGGCGGCGGCGGCCGTCGCGGGCGGCCTGGTGCCGTTCGCGCACGCCACCGACGGCGGCGGTTCGATCCGCATCCCGGCGGCGTGCTGCGGGCTGGTGGGGCTCAAGACGTCCCGGGGGCTCGTGTCGCGCGGGCCGGTCGGTGGGGACCCGCTGGGGATGTCGGTCTGCGGGCCGATCGCCCGCACCGTCGCGGACGCGGCCGCGCTCCTCGACGCCCTGGCCGTGCCGGTGCCCGGGGAGCCCTACCCGCTGCTCGCCCGGCCCGCCTCCTACCTGGACGCGGTGGCCCGGCCCCCGGCCCGCCTGCGGATCGGGCGCTACGCCACCCCGCCGGTGCCCGGCGTCGCGGTGGATCCGGCCTGCCTCGCCGGCTACGAGGACACCTCGACGCTGCTCGCCGGGCTGGGCCACGAGATCGTCGAGGTCGAGCCGGGCATCGACGCCGGGTTCCTGCCGGTGTTCGAGGTGCTGTGGGCGGTGCTCGCGCACGGCCACCCGGTGCCGCCCGGGGCCGAGCCGCTGCTCGCCCCGCTGACCCGCTGGTGGCGAGACCGGGGGAGCGCGATCAGCGGCCCGGAGTACATGGCGGCCACCCAGACCGCGATCGGCGTGACACGGCGGGTGGTGGCCGCCCAGAGCGGCGTCGACGTGGTGCTGACCCCGATGCTCGCGCAGCTGCCCCGCCCGGTCGGCTGGTTCACCGCGGGCGGCGACCCGGCCGAGGACTTCGCGCGGCAGAAGGCGTTCACGCCGTTCACGGCGACCTACAACATCACCGGCCAGCCCGCGCTGAGCCTGCCGGTTGGCTGGGGGCGCGAGGCCGAAGGGTC
>CAXTTN010000418.1:0-1303 GCA_964247105.1 uncultured Pseudonocardia sp. | reverse complement strand
GCTGGCGGGCCCGAGCATCGGCGCCGAAGGGTCGCTGGCGGGCCCGAGCATCGGCGCCGAAGGGTCGCTGGCGGGCCCGAGCATCGGCACCGCGGGCCCGGAACTGCCGGTGTCGGTCCAGCTCGTCGGGCGGGCCGGTGACGACGCGCTGCTGCTCGCGCTGGGAGCGCAGGTGCACGCGGCCCTCGGGCGACCGGGCGACAGTGATCGTCGGCCGCCCGTCTGGTGATAGGTTCTCGCGCGTGAGCGTGCTCCAGACGATTCTCGTCTTCGTGGTGCCGACGGTCGGGGGTTACCTGATCATCGCGCTGCTCGCCGCCGCCCCGCGCCTCAAGCGGCGGGAGCGGTACCGGGTGGGCCAGCCCTGGACCTACGAACCCCTGTGGTGGACGGCCAATCCCGAGGGTGCCCACCTGACCGCGGTGCACAGCCACCCGGTGTCCGGCGATCGAGGAGGTGCCCGTGGCAGCTGGTGAGCACGCAGGCGAGGTGGCCACGGTCGACCAGGCCGATCTGCCCCCCGGTGCCGTCGTCACGGCGTCGGGGCGGGTGTCGGCGGCCGAGATCTACCGGGATCCCGATCCCGCCGATCACCCGTTCAGCCCGGTGCAGCTCAGCCGCCTCGACGAGGCGCTGACCATGGCCAGCCGGGAGACCGGTCTGCGGTTCAGCGTCTACCTGGGCGACCTGGGCTCCGACGCCCCGCGCCGGGCGGCGGAGCTGCACGGCGAGCTGGAGGGCACCACCGAGGCGGTCCTCGTGGCGGTCAGCCCGGGCCAGCGGGTGGTCGAGGTCGTCACCGGGCCCGAGGCGCGGCTGCGGCTGCCCGATCGCGGCGCGAAGCTCGCGGTGATGAGCATGGTGGCGTCGTTCAAGGAGAGCGATCTGCTCGGCGGGCTGCTGAGCGGCCTGCGGATGCTGGCCGACCAGGCCGGGGGACGTCGCCGCCAGCACTGAACCGCATCCGTCCGGGGCGCGGATCATCGGGGTGACGAGCACCCCCGACGAGTGAGCCCGGATGTGATGACCCTCCAGCGCGACGTCCTCGTCGTCGACGACCACGAGCTCGTGGGCACCTCCCTGGTGCTCGGCCTGCGCGCGGAAGGGCTGCGGTGTGCAGGCGGTGGCGGAGCGGTACGTGGTCTCGCTGAGCACGGTGCGCACGCAGATCGGGGCGCGCTGGAGGTGGCTCATCGCGACCACCTGAGCAGCCCCGATCCGACCGAACGAGTGGCACTTTCGTCGCATAGGTTGCGACGAGAGTGCCACTCGTTCGAGGAGGGGGGACGCGCGTCAGGCGCCG
>CAXTTN010000417.1:0-3133 GCA_964247105.1 uncultured Pseudonocardia sp. | reverse complement strand
CAACAAGCTCACCGGCAAGCTGTTCAGCGAGGCCTGGTACCGCAAGTCGCCCACCCGGTTCGGCGCGATCCAGAACATCACGCAGTTCCTGCACCCGCTCGACATCGTCGGCGAGTGGAACCGCGGCTACGGCCCGCGCGGGTTCCTGCAGTACCAGTTCGTGGTGCCGCTGGACCGCGGTGATGTGGTCCGCACCGTGCTGGAACGGATGACCGCCGCCGGCCAGGTGTCGGCGCTCAACGTGCTCAAGCGCTTCGGCGAGGGCAACCGCGCGCCGCTGTCGTTCCCGAAGCCGGGGTGGACCCTGTGCGTCGACATCCCGGTCGGGCCGGGTCTCGGCGCGCTGTGCGACGAGCTGGACGCGATCGTCCTCGACGCCGGCGGGCGGCACTACCTGGCCAAGGAGTCGCGCACCACGCCCGAGGCCATCCGGCGCGGCTACCCCCGCCTCGACGAGTGGCGCAAGGTGCGCGACGCCGCCGATCCCGCCGGGGTGTTCACCTCGGACATGTCCCGACGCCTGGAGCTGACCAGCTGATGATCGACGCAGTGGGAAACCCGCAGAGCCTGCTCCTGCTCGGGGGCACGTCCGAGATCGGGCTGGCCGTGGTCGAGGCGTTCGCGTCCGACCGGCCGCTGCGGGTGGTTCTCGCCGCGCGCCCGTCGGAGCGGCTGGACGCGGCACAGGCCCGGCTGGAGAAGCTCGGTTGCGCCGTCG
This sequence comes from uncultured Pseudonocardia sp., assembly GCA_964247105.1. Lineage (GTDB taxonomy): Bacteria > Actinomycetota > Actinomycetes > Mycobacteriales > Pseudonocardiaceae > Pseudonocardia. The sequence goes on along the minus strand of CAXTTN010000417.1, from coordinate 2,415 downwards.
AGCAGATCCCGTTCGACGCGACGGCGCTCGACACGCACACCGCGGTGGTGGGCAAGGCGTTCGCCGGCGGGGACGTGGACGTCGCGATCGTCGCGTTCGGGCTGCTCGGCGACAACGAGCAGGCCTGGACCGACGTGGCCACCGCCGTCGAGCTGGCGCAGGTCAACTACACCGCCGCCGTGTCGGTCGGCGTGGTGCTGGGCGAGCGGATGAAGGCCCAGGGGCACGGCGCGATCCTCGCGTTCTCGTCGGTGGCGGGCGAGCGCGCGCGGCGTTCCAACTTCGTCTACGGCTCCACCAAGGCCGGCATGGACGCGTTCTACTCCGGCCTCACCGAGGCGCTGCGGCCGTCGGGCGTGCACGTCACGGTCGTGCGGCCGGGCTTCGTCCACACGAAGATGACGGCCGGCCTCAAGCCCGCGCCGCTCTCGACCACGCCCGAGGCGGTGGCCGCCGTGGCGGTCGACGCGGTGCGCACCCGCAAGGAGCTGGTCTGGGCCCCCGCCCCCCTCCGCCTCGTGATGAGCGCGCTTCGCCACGTCCCCCGCGCGATCTTCCGGCGCCTGCCCGTCTGACCGGCAGAGCCCGGCTACTCGGCCGGTCGCGTTCCGCGGAACGCCGGTGATCAGCGGACGGGGACACACGACCGCCTCCAGCGCGGCTCCGCGTCCCAGGACAGCGATCACGTGTCCGACGACGCACCGCGGCGGCCGGCGCCACCCGGTCAGCGTGTGACGTCCGCTGGGACGTCCCAGCTGGCCAGCAGCGGCAGGACGCGGGCGGTCGCCGATCCGGGCTCCGCCGTGTAGACGACGAGCCTCTGCTCGGGGTCGTGCGGCGCGGCGACGATCTCGATGTCGAAGCACAGCGCGCCGGCCTCCGGGTGCCTGATGCGCTTGGCCACCGACGCGTAGTCGCGTACGGCGTGGTCCTCCCACCAGCGGGCCGCGTCGGGGTCGACGACGCGCAGCTCGTCGACGAGCGCGGTCAGCGCGCGGTCGTGCGGGCGACGGCCGGCCTCGCGGCGCAGCGCAGCCACCGATGCCGAGGCGAAGTCGGCCCAGTTGACGATCCGTTCCCGGGCGATCGGGTCCCCGAACAGGAAGCGGACGAACGACGTTCCCGGCTCCAGCGGGCGGCCGAGCACGGCGCGCAGCAGCGCGTTGCGGGCCAGGACCTCACCGCGGTGGCCCAGCAGCAGGACCGGGACGTGGTCGAGCGCGGTCATCACCCGCAGCAGGCCGGGATCGGGCCGCTGGCGCGCCTCCGGTCCGCTCGCGCGGCGGCGGGAGGCCGGCGCAGCGAGGTCGTGCAGGTGGGCCTGCTCGACCTCGTCGAGGCGCAGCGCCCGGGCCAGCGCGTCGAGCACCTCGTCGGAGACCGTGGGTTGGCGGCCCTGTTCGAGCCGGCTGTAGTAGTCCGGGCTGACGGCCGCCAGCGCGGCCAGCTCCTCGCGGCGCAGGCCCGGCACCCGGCGTGCGCCGGGGATCCCGGTGATGCCGGCCCGGGCGGGCGTCAGGCCGTCGCGCCGGGAGCGCAGGAAGGCGCCCAACGCGGCGCGGTCTCGGGACACGCCTCCACAGTAGGGACGTGGGCGCCGTCGTGGGTGGTCCTGGCGTGCCCTGGCCCGCCGGCCGGGACCGACCTACGAATGGAGCCATGACAACTCGACCTTCCGGACGCACCGCCGTCGTCACCGGCTCCACCAGCGGCATCGGCGCCGCCATCGCCCACACCCTGGCCGCGGACGGCGCCCACGTCGTCGTCGGTGGGCGGGACGCCGCGCGCGGCGAGGCCGTCGTCACGGAGATCCGCGAGGCCGGCGGCCGTGCCCATGTCGTCGAGGCCGACCTCGGCGGCACCTACGAGCAGCTCCGGGCGTTCGCCGCGGAGGCGACCGCCGCGCTGGGCGGGCGCGTCGACATCCTGGTCAACAACGCCGGCATCTACCCCGCGACCCGCACCGAGGACCTCCCCGACGCGGACCTCGACGCGATGCTCGCCGTGAACGTCCGCGCCCCGCACGTCCTGGTCGCGGAGCTGGCGCCCGCCATGGCCGCGCGCGGCGACGGGGTGATCGTGAACATCGGCTCCTGGATGGCGCGGGTCGGCAGCCCGTACGCCGCGATGTACACGGCCACCAAGTCGGCCGCCGAGCAGCTCACCCGCAGCTGGGCCGCCGAGTACGGCCCCCGCGGGGTGCGGGTGAACACCGTCGCGCCCGGCGCCACGCTCACCCCCGGCAACGAGGCCTCCCGCCCGGTGCTCGACGCGATGGCGGCGGCCACGCCGGCCGGGGTCGTGATCCGGCCCGACGACATCGCGAAGGGCGTGCGCTACCTCGTCTCGGACGACGCGGCGATGGTCCACGGCATCACCCTGTACGTCGACGGCGGGATCTCCGCGACCCGTCTC
>CAXTTN010000416.1:0-3179 GCA_964247105.1 uncultured Pseudonocardia sp. | reverse complement strand
GACATGTTCTCCTCGAACTCGGAGGCGTCGTAGAAGCCCTCCTCCTCGCCGAGCGCCTCGGAGATCTCGTCGTAGACGAAGTCCATCCGGCCGACGCAGTCCACGCGGATCATGGACGGCAGCGGGGTGATGGTGACGTTCTCCTGCCGGTTCATCACCTCGGCGACGATGACACCGACCTGGTTGTTCATCAGCGTCACGCCGGCCATGTTGGACGGGGTGTTGTTCGCCTTGAACGGGCTCTCCGCGGTCTTGAATCCAGTCACAGCGAAAGCTCCTTCGGGGGCTCGAGTCCGAGTTCGGTCACGATGCCGGCAAAGCGGCTCTTGGCCCGGTCGAGTGAATCCTCGAAACGCGGGGGCTTGTGGTCGGCCTGCGACCACAGGGGCTGCATGGTGCGGGCGGCCTCGATGCAGAGCGCCGTCCACTTGGACAGCCAGCCCTGCATGAGCTCCTTGTTGTGGGCCGCGAACTCCTTGTCGGAGGTGAGCGGCGCGAAGCAGGCCTCCGTCCAGCGCAGGTCACGCTGCGAGTAGTCGTACTCGCCGGCACCCATCACGGTCGGGGTGACGAAGTCGCCGTGGCTGGCCGCGGCCTGCTGCACGAGGTTGCTGCGGAACAGCTCGCCGAGCAGCGGTTCGAACACCACGTTGGTGGCGAAGGCCATCTCGCCCCAGTCGTTGTCGACCGCGGTGAGCGCCTCGACGACCTTGCGGACGCCCTGCCACTCGGGGTCGTTGTTCCACGCGTCGACGTGGGCGCTGCCGTCGAAGCCCTCGATCTCCTCGGAGAGGGTGAGGTTGTACAGCGCCAGGTCCTGCGCGAACCGGATCTTGTGCATGCTGTTCACCACGAACGCGGTGTTGTGCATGTTCGTCGGGCCGGAGCGGTTGATCGCGGCGAACACGTACAGGCCGAGGATGTGCTCGATGTGCATCCACGCGCCGACGTTGCGCTCGACGAAGGTCTTCCAGTTGCTCGACCAGTTGTCGAAGGCCTTGGCCTGGCGGGCGTTCTCGATGTTCTGGGTGGTCTGGCGGACGACGTTCGCGTTGTAGCGGTAGAACGTCATCTCCCATTCCTCGTTGGGGTCCCGGAACTCGTGCCAGCCGTGGGCGGGCCACTCGAAGTCCTTGGGGAGGCCGCCGGAACCGGGGCCGCGCACCGGCTCGGGCTTGTCGACGCCCCACGCCTTCAGCTTCGTCCAGTTCAGCGGGTAGCCGCTCTCACCGTTGGCGAAGCCGTAGATCCAGCCCTGCGCCAGGTAGTGGCGCGGGTCGGGCTGGACGTCGACCGTCACGTCCTCGTAGTGGGTCTGCTTGCGCTTCGCCGGCTTGTAGTAGTTGTACCGGCGGGCGCTGGCACCGGAGTCGGGGAACTCCTGCGCTCCTGCCTCGGCGTCCGTGAACGTCGGCCGTGGCACGTTCCGTTCGGGTCGCGTCGTCGAGTCTGTCGTCACTTGCCGTCCTCGCCTTCTCCTGGTTCACCGGTGGTGGTGAACTTGTCGTAGAAGATGTACTGCTCGGGAACTCCGAGTTCCGTGAGCAATGGGATTGCCGCATCGACCATTCCGGGAGGACCGCAGACATAGGCCTCTCTTCCGGACAGGTCCGGCTCACCCCGACGGACGACGTCGGTGATCAATCCGACCTCGCCGTTCCAATCGTCGTCACCGGCCGGCTCGGAGAGGGCCGGGACGTACCGGAAGCTGGGCAGTCTCTCCTCCAGCTCCCGAAGCTCCTTCTCGAAACAGAGGTCGCGCTGCTGGCGACCGCCGTAGTAGAAGACAGCCGGTCGTTCGACGTTCCGCTCCGCCATCGATCGGAGCAGTCCCAGTACGGGAGCCAGGCCGGCCCCACCGCCGACGAAGATCAGCGGGGAGGTGCGGCTCTCGCGCAGGGTGAAGGTCCCGAAGGGACCCTCGACGTCGAGCCGGTCGCCGATCTGGACCTTGGTGGCCAGGAACTCGGAGAACAGCCCGTTCGGGTAGATCTTGATGACGAACTCGAAGTGGCCTTCGCGGCCCGGCGTGTTCGCCATCGAGAACGAGCGGCTCTCGTCGGTTCCCGGCACCATGATGTCCAGGTACTGACCGGGGAAGAACTTGATCTCCTCGGGCTCGATGAGCTTGAGCACGAGGTGGCGCATGTCGTGCGTGACGGCTTCGTTCGAGACGACCTCCGCGACCCCCTTCTTGAGGGGGAGGCCGGACCGGATGATCTCCTCGTCGTAGTTGAGGAGTTCGATCACCAGATCCTCGTACGCATGGGCCCGGCACAGGAGGGTGGAGCCCTCCTCCTTCTCGTAGTCCGGGAGTGCGAACGTCGAGTACGAGTCGTACTCGATGTCCTCGCCCTCGAGCACGAAGGACTTGCAGGCCGAACACTGGCCCTCCTTGCAGCCGTGCATGAGCTGGACGCCCTGTTCGGCTGCAGCGCGCAGGATGTTCTGTTCCTCGTCGACCTCGATCTCGATGCCCACCGGTTCGAACCGGACTATGTGCTTCTCGCCCATGAAATGCCTCTCACCGGTTGACCTCGGAATCGCTACTGAAAGGGGCCTGGCAGGGAGAGGGCCGACGGTGGTTCCGCCGGCCCTCCCCCCTCACCTGACCCGCGCTCAGGCGCTCGCGGGTGCCGGTCGTCCGGCGGGGCCCTGGCGGATGTAGTCCGCGTGGAAGGCGGCCTTCTCGTCAGCGGTCATGTTGTTGATCGCGACGTTCGGGCTGCCGCACGGCGGGCAACGGCGCAGGTGGTCCAGCGTCCACATCTTCTTGGGGTTCAAGTCGAGGTGGGGCTGGGCGGTCAGCGTCTTGCCGTCGTCGCGGACGAAGCCCATGTCGGAGACGACATCGGCCCAGTTCCAGCCGTCGTACAGCGTCTCCCACTCGCGGTGTCCGACCAGGCGGCCCATGTTCGGGGTCTCGCGACCCTGGTACGTGGGACGGAAGGCCTCGACATCGGTCCAGCGGCAGACCTCGTGGCAGTACGTGCGCGTCACGCCGTCGATCTCGGCCATGACCATGTCCTCGCGGACCAGGCACGGGACCATGCAGGTCCAGCAGCGGGCCGGGTAGACGTAGTCGACGTCCTCGAAGACGATCGGGTTGTGCCCGTTCGGCGTGGCGAGGCGGTTGTAGTTCTCCCACCATGCGCCGTACTTGTCGTACCAGCCCGGGT
>CAXTTN010000415.1:0-3197 GCA_964247105.1 uncultured Pseudonocardia sp. | reverse complement strand
GATCACACGACAGGCCGGATCACCGGTAGCGACACACCTAACAAAGTACTACTAGAGCCCGCCCGCGGATCTCCAGCCGGCTGCGCGATGCTCGCTCGGCATGGAGCCACGGGACAGGCTCTGACCCGCGTCAGGAACCGGTGGGTGCCGCGGCGGCCGTCTCGTCGGCCGCCGCGGCCCCCCGCTCGCCCATCGGCTGCTCGGCTCCCGTGGTGGTGTCCCGCCGGGTCTGGCGCTCGGCCTCGGCGTTGATCTCCGCGCCGAGCAGCACGATGTAGCTGGTCAGGTAGAGCCACAGCAGCAGCACGACGACGGCGGCGAGCGCGCCGTAGGTCTTGTTGTAGCTGCCGAAGTTGTCGACGTAGATGCTGAAACCGACGCTGCCGACGATCCACAGCACGGCGGCGACGACCGACCCGACGCTGACCCAGGCGAACTTCGGGGCGTCGCGGTCCGGAGCCACCCGGTACACCACCGCGAGCGCGCCGACGACGAGCGCCACGAGCAGCAGCCAGCGCACCACCTGGGCCAGGACCGTGCCCACCGGGCCGAGCTGCGTCGCCTCCAGGAGCGGCGGCACCACCGCGACCAGGGTGAGCGTCAGCAGCACGAACACGATGGCGCCCAGGGTGAGCAGCAGGGCGATGGCGCGGGTCTTGAGGAAGCCGCGGGTCTCGTCCTCGTCGTAGGCGAGGTTGACCGCCTTCATCAGGTTGCCGGTGCCGCTCGACGCCGACCACAGCGCCGCGAGCAGCGACACGACGAGCCCGACGCCGAGCGCGCCGCTGCTGCTGGACACGATCGCGCCCAGCTGGCCGGCGATCAGCGGCTGGGCCTCCTGCGGCAGCGTCCCGGCCAGCGCCTCGACCTGCCGGGCGACGGTGGCCGGGTCGGCGACCAAGCCGTACAGGGTGATCGCGGCGATCAGGGCCGGGAACAGCGCGAGGAACCCGAAGTACGCCACACCGCCGGCGAGCATCGGCACGTTGTCGGCACCGCTCTCGGCGAAGGCGCGGCGGGTGACCTGCCACCAGCCGCGCGCCGGGATGTCGGTGGGCTGGCGCGCCTCGTCACCCGGGAGGCCCGTGTCGTCGGCGGTCACGTCCGGTCGCGGACGATCAGGAACGTGACGAGGGCGACCAGCACCGCACCGGCGCCGACGAGCAGCGGGTTCTCCCGCACCGAGGAGCGCAGGACGGGGCCCTGCGCGGCGGCCACCTCGCGGACGTGGGCCACGCGCCGCTGCACCCGCTCGACCGTCTCGTCCTTCCTGGCCCTGACCCTGGCCGGGACGTCGGCGCGGTTCGCCAGCTCCTCCACGGTCGCTCCCAGGTCGGCCCGGATCGCGCCGATGTCCTGGCGGAGCTCCTCCTGCTCGCTCATCGCCGCACCGCCTCCTTCACCGTGGCGACGTCGTCCTGGACGCTGCGCACGGCCCGTTCCGGGGTGGGCGGGACCGCCTTCTGCAGGCTCTTGCGGCCGACCAGCGCCAGGACGCCGGCGACGGCGAGCAACACGACGCCGACGATCACGGCGGCGAGCCACACCGGTGTCACGAGCGCGATCGCCGCGATGGCCGCCGCGACCAGCGCGCCCACCCCGAACAGGGCCACCACGCCGCCCGCGCCGGCGAGGCCCGCGCCCACACCGGCCCGCTTGCCCTTGGCCGTGAGCTCGGCCGTGGCCAGCCGCAGCTCGCCGCGCACCAGCTCCGTCACCTGGGTGGAGAGGCGGGTCAGCAGCTCGCCGGTCGTCAGCTCGCCCGGTTCGGGGCTCTGTATCGGTCTCGTCATGGGGCGGGGGTACCCGCCGCCGGCCGGCTCATGCCCTCCGACCGGATCGGATGTCAGCGGCCCCGGCCGTTGAGGAAGCGGTTGACGCCCCGCATCCCCGCGCGGTCCACGGCCGACTTGATCAGCCCGAACAGCGCGCCCTGCAGGACCGCGGCCAGCAGCACCTCCCGCGTGGAGTAGTCCTCGTCGGTCGCGTTGGGCGGCGTCGGCGCGTCGGAGAAGCGCTTCCACACCTGCCCGAAGACGATGTTGGCGAGGATCCCGCCCAGGATGCTGAACACGAGCCCGAAGGGCTTGTAGACGATCTTCGTAGCGGTGTCGACCTTGGCTGTCATGGGGTGGGTCTACCCCGCGGCGGGCAGCCTGACACCCCTCGCGCCCGTCTCGGTGTCGCGGCTCAGCGACGGCGGTCGGTGCGGCACTGCAGCACCACCATCGACCGGGGCGGGACCCGCAACCGGTTGCCCGGGGTCAGCGGGCGGCGGCGCGAGTGGGCCAGCAGCGGGTCGGCGGTGTCCACCGCCACCTCCCACGCCCGGCCGTAGGCCTCGTCCGGGACGACGAAGCTCTGCTGGCGGTGGTGGGCGTTGACCATCAGCAGGAACGAGTCGTCGACGATGGTCCTGCCCAGCTCGTCGCGGTCGGGGATGCCGCGGCCGTTGAGGTAGATGCCGAGGGTCTGGTGCCCGCCGTCCCAGTCCGCGTCACCCATCTGCTGCCCGTCGGCACGCAGCCAGGCGATGTCGGCGATGTCCGAGCCGCGGACGGCCCTGCCCTGGAAGAACCGCTGCCGGCGGAAGACCGGGTGCGCGGCGCGCAGCGCGGCGAGGCGGGCGGTGAAGTCGATCAGCACCTCGTTCTCGCGGGCCCGCTTCCAGTCGACCCAGGCGAGCTCGTTGTCCTGGCAGTAGACGTTGTTGTTGCCGTCCTGGGTGCGGCCGAGCTCGTCGCCGTGGGCGATCATCGGCACGCCCTGGCTCAGCAGCAGCGTCGCCAGGATGTTGCGTTTCTGCCGCTCCCGGAGCACGAACACGGCGCTGTCCTCGGTCGGGCCCTCGGCGCCGCAGTTCCACGACCGGTTGTGGCTCTCGCCGTCGCGGTTGTCCTCGCCGTTGGCCTCGTTGTGCTTCTCGTTGTAGGAGACGAGGTCCTCGAGGGTGAACCCGTCGTGCGCGGTCACGAAGTTGATCGACGCGATCGGCCTGCGGTTGTCCGCCTCGTAGAGGTCCGACGAGCCGGTGAACCGGGCCGCGAACTCGCCGAGGCTGGCCGGCTCGCCCCGCCAGAAGTCGCGGACCGTGTCGCGGTACTTGCCGTTCCACTCGGTCCACAGGGGAGGGAAGCCGCCCACCTGGTAGCCGCCGTCGCCGACGTCCCACGGCTCGGCGATGAGCTTGACCTGGC
>CAXTTN010000414.1:0-3199 GCA_964247105.1 uncultured Pseudonocardia sp. | reverse complement strand
CCCCCCGCCGAACGGGCGTGCGGAGACACGGAAGGGGGTGCGAGCGGACCGACCGACCGCCCACACCCCCCGCGCGACGCGACAACCCCGTCGGCCAGAACGACAGGGACGCCAGGGAGGTGCGACCGCCCCGCCCAGCCCACACCCCCCGCGCGACCCCACACCCCCCGCCGACCGGGGGTATCGAGGCACCAAGGGGGGTGCGACCGCCCCACCAGGGGTGTGAGTGCGCCAGGAGGGCGCGGGCTACGCCGAGTCGGGCACCCGCTCCCGCGGCTCGGGGGCCGCGAGCGGCATCACCGGTGCCGGACGGCCGGCGGAGGTGCGGCCCTCCGCGATGTCGTCGCGCGCCGTCTCGAACGTGATGATGCGGTGGGCGCGGCTGTGCCCGAACCAGATCCCGCGCGCCCAGGTGTACATCGTGCCGATCCGGTTGCCCCAGCCCACCAGGTAGGCCACGTGGATGAACGCCCACATCACGTAGGCGAGGAACCCGGTGACCTTCAGCCCGAACGCGTCCGCCACCGCCGACCGGTAGCCGATGGTGGCCATCGTGCCCTTGTCGAAGTACTCGAAGGGCTTCGACTCCTTGCCCGCCAGCCGCGCCCTGATCACCTTGCCGACGTACTTGCCCTCCTGCAGCGCGGGCTGCGCGACGCCGGGCAGCTTGTTGAGCGACACCATGTCGCCGATCGCGAACACCTCGGGGTGACCGGGCAGGGTGCAGTCCGGGTTGACCGGGATCCGCCCGGCGCGGTCGGTCTCCACGCCGGACTGCTCGGCCAGCATCGTCGCGAGCGGGGACGCCTGGACGCCCGCGGCCCAGATGCGGGTGCGGCAGCGGATCGTCTCCAGGCCGTTCGGGCCCTTCAGCGTGATCGACTCGTGGTCCATGTCGACGGCGAGGGAGTTGAGCTTGATCTCCACCCCCATCCTCTCCAGCCGCTTCTGCGTGTACGCCTGCAGCTTCGGCGCGAACGGCGGCAGCACGGAGCCCGCGCCCTCCACCAGGATGACGCGGGAGTCGCGCGTGTTGATCGCCCGGTAGTCGCGGGTGAGCACGGTCTGCGCCAGCTCGGCGATCTGCCCGGACAGCTCCACCCCGGTGGGCCCGGCCCCGATCACGACGAACGTCAGCCACTCGCCCCGCTCCACGGGGTCGGTGCTGATCTCGGCCATCTCGAACTTCGACAGCACGCTGTCACGCAGGTAGCGGGCGTCCTGGACGGTCTTCATGCCGGGCGCGAACTCCGCGAAGTGGCTGTTGCCGAAGTAGGAGTGCGTGGCCCCGGCCGCGACGACGAGGGTGTCGTAGGGCAGCTCCACCTCGCGCCCGTCCGGGCCGTGGGCGTGCACGACCTTCCCGGCGAGGTCGAGCCGGTAGACGTCGGCGAGCAGCGCGCGGGCGTTGGCCTGTTTCTTGATCACGCTGCGGATCGCGGGCGCGATCAGGCCGGGCGAGAGGATCCCGGCCGCCACCTGGTAGAGCAGCGGCTGGAACAGGTGGTGGTTGGTGCGGTCCACCACGGTGATCTCGACGTCGGCACGGTCGAGCGACTTCGTGACGTTCAGCCCGCCGAACCCGCCACCGACCACGACCACACGCTCGGCCACCCCGAGACCTCCTCGCCGGGCGCGCCACCGGGGCACGCGGTACGGGAGATGATGCCGTTCCGGCCGCCCGGCGGTAACCCCGTCAGCCCCGGAACCGCGCCACCGGGACACCCGGCACGTCGACGCGGATCGCGAACACCCCACCCGACTGGGGCTTCGCCGCCAGCGCCGCCGGGGCCACACCGTGCCGCAGCGAGGTGACGAAGATCGTGCGCAGGTCGGGGCCGCCGAAACAGGGCGCGGTGGGGCTGGTGCAGGGCAGCGGGATCTGGCGGTCCAGCGTGCCGTCGGGCGCCCACCGGTTGAGCACGCCCGCGGTGACCCCCGCGCTCCAGTAGAAGCCCTTCTCGTCCGTCGCGGCGCCGTCGGGGAGGCCGATCGCGCTGGTGGGACGGGCGAACACGCGCCGGTCGGTGAGCGCGCCGTCGGCGTAGTCGTAGGCCCAGACCGTCCCGCTCCCGGTGTCGGAGTGGAACATCGTCGCGCCGTCGGGGCTCCACGCCAGGCCGTTGGAGACGGCGAGGCCGTCGACCACCCGGTGCATGCTCAGGTCCGGGTCGAGGCGGTAGAGGGCGCCGAGCGGGCGGGAGAGCCGTTCCTCGTCCATGGTGCCGGCGAAGAAGCGGCCGTCGGGCGCGACCTTGCCGTCGTTGAAGCGGGTGCCGGGCACGCGCTCCGGGCCGGCGACGAAGGTCAGCGCGCCGGTGTCGAGGTCGAGCAGGTGGAAGCCGTCGACCAGCGCGACGACCGCCCCGCCGTGCTCGCGCAGCCCGTACGAGCCGATACGGGACGGCATCGGCCAGGTGCGGGTGGCCCGCGTGCCGGGGTGGAGGCGGTGCAGCGCGGGTTCGCGGATGTCGATCCAGTAGAGGGCCTGCTCGGGCTCGGACCAGACCGGCCCCTCCGCCAGCTCGGCCTTCGCGTCGAGCACGCAGACGACGTCGGTCATCAGTGGATCTCCGGTTCTCCGGTGGGCGGGCCCTCGTCGGCCCGTCCGATGTGCTGGAGGTAGAGCGTGCCGTAGCGGCGCCCGAACCGCACGGGTGGCGGGGCCGCTCGGGAGATGTGCGCGTGTGTCGGGTCTTCCGGTGGCACCGCCGCTCGCGGACGATGTGCCGATGGCACTCCGGTGGAGCGCAGCGGTGCGCCGGTTCGGGTCCGAGCTCGTCATGCGGACCCGCGAGCGCGGCCGTACCGCGGTGTTCCGGGCCCTGCGCATCACCGGCGCCACCGTGGTGGCGTTCGTCATCGCCGAGCTGGTGGGGCTGAACGACCCGCCGCCGCTGGTCGCCGCGCTCACCGCCGTGCTGGTGGTGCAGGCGACGCTGGCGAGCACGCTGGTCAACGGCGTGCAGCGGGTGCTGAGCGTGGTCGCGGGCGTGCTGCTGGCCGTGGTGCTCGTGTCGGTGGTCGGGCTGACGTGGTGGAGCCTCGGGGCGATCGTCGCGGCGTCCATCCTGGTCGGGCAGATCCTGCGGCTGGGCCCGCACCTGCTGGAGGTGCCGATCAGCGCGATGCTGGTGCTGGGCGTCGGCTACACGACCGCGGCCGAGACCATGGGCATCGGGCGCGTGCTGGAGACGCT
>CAXTTN010000413.1:0-3205 GCA_964247105.1 uncultured Pseudonocardia sp. | reverse complement strand
CGCCCGCGGCGCGCAACCGGGAGGTGAGCGTGGCGTCGTAGGGCGGGCGCCAGCCGGCGAGGATCTTCGAGCCGGCCGTGGTGGGCATGTCGGCCGTGACGAAGACGTCCTTCAACGCCAGCGGGACCCCGGCCAGCGGGGACGCCGGAGCGGTGCCGGCCGCCAGCGAGGCGTCGACGAGCGAGGCGGACTCGAGCGCCGCCTCGGCCGCGACGTGCAGGAACGCGTGGATGTCACCGTCGACGGCCGCGATCCGGTCGAGGTGGGCCCGGGCGACCTCGACCGCGGACACCTCCCGGGAGTGGATCCTCGACGCGAGCTCGGCCGCGGTGAGCCGGGTGAGGTCGGTACTCACTCTTCCCCCAGGATCTGCGGCACGCGGAACCGGCCGTCCTCCGACGCGGGCGCGCCGGCCAGTGCCTGCTCCTGGGTGAGGCCGGGGCGCAGCTCGTCGGGACGGAAGACGTTCTCCAGCGGCACGGCGTGCGAGGTGGGCGGGATGTCGTCGGCCGCGACCTCACCGACCCTGGCCACCGAGCCGAGGATCACGTCGAGCTGGCCCGCGAAGAGATCCAGCTCCGCGTCGGTGACGGCGAGGCGGGCCAGCCTGGCCAGGTGCGCGACCTCGTCCCGCGTGATCGCACTGTTCGAACTCAACTGCGCCCTCCCGGAGCGATCATCAATGGAATGGACCCGAGTTTAGGCCGCCCCCACCACGGGGATTCCCACCGGGCACGTGATGTGTCAGCACTCTCCGTGCCGACGTTGTGCCCGACGGCGCCGGGCCTGACACAATCCACTCCTCGTGCGACCTGGCGGTCGATTCGTAGGGTGAGAGGGCGTGTGGCGTGTCGTACCTGCTCCGGGTCGTGCTCCCGGACAAGCCCGGCAGCCTGGGTGCCGTGGCCACGGCACTGGGCAACGCGGGGGCCGACATCCTGGGCGTCACGGTCGTCGAGCGCTCGCCCGGCCACGCGGTCGACGACCTCGCGGTCGAACTGCCCAACGGCCGGCCGCCGGACGTGTTGATCACCGCGGCCGAGTCGGTGCCGGGGGTCCAGGTGGAGTCGGTGCGCCCGCACTCGGGCCAGCTGGAGACCCACCACGAGCTGGAGCTGATCGAGGAGATCACCGCCGACCCCGCCCACGGGCTCGAGCTGCTCGCCGTGGGCGTGCCCCGCATCTTCCGGGCCGGCTGGGCGCTGGTCGTGGTGCGGGACGGCACGCGGTCCTACCGGCTCGCGGAGAGCTCGGCCGCTCCCGAGACGATCGCGGGCGACCTGCCGTGGCTGCCGCTGAAGAAGGCCGTCGTCGTCGATCCCGTGGTGCACTGGGTGCCCGAGCCGTGGTGCAGCCTCGACACGGAGCTCGCCGCGGCGCCGTTCGGCGCGTCGGCCCAGGCGCTGGTGGTCGGGCGGCCCGGCGGCCCGGTCTTCCGCCCGTCGGAGCTGGCCCGGCTGGCGCATCTCGCGGGGATCGTGACGACCGTGCTGGGCGCGTGACTCCCGAGGCGGCCTGGTGACCGGGGGGCTGGACCGGCCCTGGGCCCGGGTGCCCGAGTGGGTCGGGGCCGCGCTCCGCCCCGAGCTGGCCGGCTCCACCGACGAGATCATCGCCGCCGTACGGGCCGACGTCACCGACTACTCCCGGCCCCTGACCGGCCGTTTCGGCTCCCGCATCACCGAGGGGGTCTCGGTGGCCCTGGGCCAGTTCCTCGACCTGCTGGGTTCGGACGAGCCGCTGGAGGACGTCCGCGTCTACCGCGCGCTCGGCCAGCTGGAGCACCGCGAGGGCCGCACGCTGGCCGCGTTGCAGTCGGCCTACCAGGTCGGCAGCCGCACGCTCTGGCGACGGCTCGGCGAGAGCGACACCGCCCGCCGGCTCCCCCAGGAGGTCATCTTCCGGCTGGCCGAGGCGCTCTTCACCTACATCGAGGAGCTGTCGGCGGCGTCCGTCGCCGGGTGGGCGGCGGAGGAGTCGAGCCGGGCCGGATCGCTGCAGACCCGGCGGCACGCGCTGATCGACCTGCTGTCCCGGCCCATCCCGGCCACCCCCGCCGAGGTGGAGCGCGCCGCGGCCGCCGCGGGCTGGCGGCCGCCGCCGCGGGTCGCCGCGCTCGTCGTCCAGGACGCGGTGGACGTGGCCACCCGGATGCCGGCCGCGATCGGGGCCGACCTCGACCCGGTCGGGGTCGTGCTGGTCGCCGTGCCCGACCGGGCGGGCTGGCTCGACCAGGTGCGGGCCGGGCTGCGCGGGCGACCGGGCGTGCTGGGTCCCGTGGTCGAGCCCGCGCAGGCCCCCCGGTCGATCGCCCTCGCGCAGGCCGCGTGGCCGCTGCACGTCGGCGGGATGCTGCTCCCCGCGTCCGACGACCCGCTCGCGCGCGCCGACGAGCACCTGTTGGCCCTGCTGCTCGCCGCCGAGCCCGAGCTCGCGGCCGACCTGTGCGATCGCGCGCTGCGCCCGCTGTCGACCCTCCCCGACGGCGCCGCGGCCCGCGCCGAGGAGACGCTGCGGGCCTGGCTGGACGCGCACGGCGACGTCACGGCGACCGCCGCGGCCCTGCACGTGCACCCGCAGACCGTCCGGTACCGGTTGGCCGGGCTGCGCGAGGCGTTCGACGGCGCCCTCGACGACCCGGCGGCTCGGCTGGAGCTGGCCGTGGCGCTGCGGACCACCTGCCGTGAAGACCGCTCGTCGCCTCATTTCGACCGTCCGACGGAAAACACGGTTCACCGCGCAACCTGAGCCGTTCTCACCCGTTCGTGGACGCGAGCGCTCCGGTCATCGCAGTCCCGCGTCGAGCCCTACGCGGGACGGTCACGGCATGGTTACGGTCATCCGGCCGGGCGACGTCGAGAGTGACGCCCGGTGCGCCTGGTCGGTTCCGGGATCCTGCCCGCCGACACTCCCCACCGGCGGCCTGACGACATCGGGCAGGAGGTCACCGACCCCCGGACCCGAGGAACTGACGCATGTCCAGACACCGCCTGCCCGACGCCGACGAGAGCCGGACCGTCGTGGAACCGGGCCCCGCCATCCCCCGGCCCCGCGCGGCTGCCGACGCGGCGCCCGGCGGATCCCCGGCGGCGCGCCGGGCCATCGCCGCGTCGCCGTCCGAGCAGGATGCGCCGAGCGCCCCGACGCGTGCCGGCTCCGCCACCGGGGCCGCCGGCCCGGCGCGCGCCCGCCGGTCCGGAGCGCA
>CAXTTN010000412.1:2023-3236 GCA_964247105.1 uncultured Pseudonocardia sp. | reverse complement strand
GGAGGGCGAACGTCACCCGACAGGGTGGGGGTGACGCGGTGTCCGGCTGCGGCGAGTCCACGACCAACCTGGCTGCCGCGACATGCTCGCGGTGCTGGGTCTGTTCGTCGCGTGACGGCGGTGCCCACGGGGGGTCTTCGCGCTCGCGGGACAGGTCCGGAGCCGTCGCCCTGCCGCTTTTCCCGCATAGTCTTCCGCCATGGAGAACAGGTGGGTGGCAGAGGTCGGCGTGGACAACTCCGGCTGGCTGGCGACGCAGGGCCGTACCGCGATGCTGGCGCGGGAGTACCGGCCCGTCGATCTCGGTGACGGGAAGGTCGAGTTCAGCAGGCTGGCGCTCGGCGCGATCCGGGAGATGGGCGAGGAGGAGGACGGCTTCATCACCGACGACGGCGAGGGCCTGCGCATCTGGATCGGCGACGACGCGTTCGAGCTCGTCCTCCACGAGAGCTGAAACGAGAGCACTGCTCTTGACGTCGGGCGGACGGACGTGTTCACTGTTCTTTGCCGAGAGCACTGCTCTCCCCAAGGATCGGAGCACCGACATGACCACCGCCGCCCGCTACATCCGCCCGGACCGCGCCACCGAGATCTTCAACGCGGTCGTCTCCCGCCTGACCCGCCTGGGCGTCAGCGTGTGGGGCAGCCGCGTGCTGGCCGTGCGCGGCCGCACCAGCGGCGAATGGCGCACCACACCCGTCAACCTGCTCACCGTCGATGGCGAGCGCTACCTCGTGGCCCCGCGCGGCGTGACCCAGTGGGTGCGCAACGTCCGCGTCGCGGGCGGGGGAGAGCTGCGCGTGGGCCGCCGGGTCGAGGCGTTCACCGCAGTCGAGCTGGCCGACGACGAGAAGCCCGCGATCCTGCGCCCGTACCTGCGGCGCTGGAAGTTCGAGGTCGGCGTGTTCTTCGACGGCGTCGACGCCTCGGCGAGCGACGAGACGCTGCGGGCGATCGCACCGGGCTACCCGGTCTTCCGACTCGCATGATCAACCGGTGCCGGCGGAGGCTCCCCGCTTCCGCCGGCACCGGTCAGTGGGATCAACGGCCATGTGGGCGGTCGGTTTCGCCCAAATCCTGCGCTCCGTCGAACGGATGCTCACCGGCGGTGACCGGTCGCGTCCGCTTGCACGGTCAACGGTAGCCATCGAGCGACCGGCGGCGACCGGCAGGCGCCATGTGGGCGAGCCGCTCCTCGGCGTGTCATGGCGAC
>CAXTTN010000412.1:1537-2013 GCA_964247105.1 uncultured Pseudonocardia sp. | reverse complement strand
GCTCCTGCTGCGTCCAGTGCCCGCAGCCGGGCAACGAGACGGCCGAGCGCAGGTCGACGACGGTGCGTCGCAGCGTCGACACCAGCGCGTCGAACGGCACCCCGGCGACCACCACGTCCTGGTCGCCCGCGAGGTAGAGCGCGGGCGGGGTGATCGGCGCCCGGTGCCAGGCGGCGGTGAGCTCCCAGTTGCGGTCGAGGTTGCGGTACCAGTCGAGCCCACCCGTGAAACCGGCAGATTCCTCGACGTACACGTCGAGGTCGGCGTCGGTGAGCCACGCCGGCAGCCGCGCCGGCTCCGGGAGCGCGTCGAGGAACCCGCCGCCGGCACCGGGTGCCCGCAACAGGTCGTTGGCATAGGCACGCAGGGGACCTCGCAGCCAGGCAGCCAGCGGTGGCGCGAAACCCTGCTTGCGCCGCTCGAACAGGGCGGGCGGCACGTGCCGGGCGAGGACCTGCCGCAACAGCCACTTGCCC
>CAXTTN010000412.1:0-1527 GCA_964247105.1 uncultured Pseudonocardia sp. | reverse complement strand
GAGCGCGTCGAGGAACCCGCCGCCGGCCGCCACCGTCAGCGCCGCGGGTCGGCCGCCGCCCGAGGTGGCCGACAGCAGCCGCCGGAACGTCGCCCGCGGATCGGCGCCGAGCTCGGCGTCGGCGACGCCCGGTTCCTGGAAGTAGAGCTGGTAGAAGCCCGGTCCGAACCGCGCGGCCAGGCCCTCGGTGGGAGGAACGCTCGACCGCGGCAGGAACGGCACCGACAACCCGACGACGCCGCGCACACGGTCGGGCCGCAGCTGCGCGGTGTGCCACGCCACCGGAGCGCCCCAGTCGTGCCCGACCACCACGGCCCGCTCGGCGCCCACCGCGTCGAGCACACCGATCGCGTCCCCGACCAGGTGCAGGATCGAGTACGCCTCGATCGCGGCCGGTGCATCGCTGCGGCCGTAGCCGCGCTGATCAGGGGCGACGACGTGCAGGCCCGCCTCGGCCAGGGCGCTCAGCTGGTGGCGCCAGGAGTACCAGCACTCCGGGAAGCCGTGCAGCAGCAGCACGACCGGGCCGTCGGCGGGGCCCGCCTCGGCAAGGTGCAGCGTCACGCCGTTGACGTCGACGGTGCGGTGGGTGATCACAGCCATCGCCCGACCGTACGCTCGCGTAGCCTCGTCGCCGTGGCCGAGAAGACCGAGGGGAGCGAGAGCACGCTCACCGTGCTCGTCGCGTTGGGTGCGAACGCGCTGATCGGCGTGCTCAAGCTGGTGGCGGGGCTGCTCACCGGCTCGGCGGCGATGCTCGCGGAGGCGGCACACTCGGTGGCCGACACCGCCACCGAGGGGCTGCTGCTCACGGCCTTGAAGCGGTCGGAGAAGCCCGCCGACCGGCTCCATCCCTTCGGCTACGGCAAGGAGCGCTTCTTCTGGGCGCTCATCGCGGCGGTCAGCATCTTCGTCTCCGGTGCGGTGTTCGCGATCTACGAGGGCATCTCGACGATCGTGGGGGAGGCCGAGGAGCAGACGCTGATCTGGGTCGCCTACGCCGTGCTCGGCGCGTCGTTCGTGCTGGAGGGCATCTCGTGGCTGCAGGCCGTGCGGCAGGTGCGCACGGAGTCGAGGACCCACCACCAGACGGCGTGGGAGTTCCTGCGCTCCACCGACGACCCCACGGTCAAGACCGTGTTCTTCGAGGACAGCGCCGCGCTCGTCGGGCTCGTGCTGGCCCTGGCGGGCATCGGGATCCACCAGCTCACCGGCTCCAGCTTCTGGGACGGCCTCGCGTCGCTGCTGATCGGCGTACTGCTCTCGGTGGTGGCCTACATCCTCGGCAGCACCAACAAGGGCCTGCTGGTGGGACGCCAGGCCGACCCGCGGCTCGTGTTCGCGGTGCGCGACCGGCTGCTGGCCCGCCCCGAGGTGGAGAAGGTGGTGGACCTGCTGACGATGATGCTGGGCACCGACCGCGTGCTGGTCTGCGCCCGCCTCGATTTCGACGACGCACTGGGCGCCGCCGAGCTCGAACGCGCCTGCGTCGAGATCGACACGGCGTTGCGCGAGGAGTTCCCCGAC
>CAXTTN010000411.1:0-3256 GCA_964247105.1 uncultured Pseudonocardia sp. | reverse complement strand
TGCGACGAGAGTGCCACTCGTTCGAGGAGGGGGACGCGCGCACGGCCTCGGCCGGGCCGATGCAGTGCGGGCCGCAACTGGAGGCCGTGGCGCTGTACCGGAGGGCCACCGGCCGCTGAGCGGGAGCGCCGCGTCACCCTTATGATGCGAACTTCCACTACTCGGAGGGTCCATTCGGTGACCGACGGTGCCACCCGCTCCCCGTCCCGGTCGTGCAGGTGCGCGACGGCGGGCCGGGGCTGCCCGACGGCGCCGATCCGGTCGCGGCGCTCGGTCGCGGGGTGCACGACGAGTCCGCGGGCGGCACCGGGCTCGGCCTCTGAAGCCTCGGTCGCCTCCTCGGCGACGAGGGCGGCACCGTGACGCTGACCTCGGTCGACGGCCCGCCGGGATGTCTCGCCACCGTCACCGTGCCGGGTGTCGTGGGTCCACTCGGAGTGACGGTTGAGCGCTGACATTCATCAGGGTTGGTGATGCCCGATAGGGCCATTTGTCGCATAGTGTGGTTCACAGGCTCGCGGAGCCGGTTCGACGGAGAAGGGCAGGAACACTGATGGGCGACCCGACATCGGTCCAGGGTGGCGGCGTGGCGCCGCGCCGCCGCCGGCCGAGTTCGCCCGGCTCGGCGGTGCTGACACCGCCCACGGGCGTGCCGTCGGTCCCCGCTCTCGACGGGCTGATCCCGGCCCAGCGCACCCCCGACGACCACCGCCCGAGCCCGCCGCCGGCCGTCGTCGTCGAGCCGTGCGTGTGCGGGCACGCCCGTTCCGCCCACCAGCACTACCGCCGCGGCCACGACTGCGGGGCCTGCGGGGCCACGGGCTGCGCCACGTTCCGGCCGGTCGGCGGCCCGGCGCGCCGCCTGCTGCGCAGGCTCGGCCTGTCCGACTGAGAAGCCCGACCGCACCCCCCATCCGCATCGCGCGGGCTCGTTGCGATCTCGGGGCCGCTGGTCGCGC
Source organism: uncultured Pseudonocardia sp. (assembly GCA_964247105.1). Taxonomy (GTDB): domain Bacteria; phylum Actinomycetota; class Actinomycetes; order Mycobacteriales; family Pseudonocardiaceae; genus Pseudonocardia. Next base: position 2,297 of record CAXTTN010000411.1, on the reverse strand, counting down.
ATCGCGCAGGCTCGTTGCGGCTGAGTGGTGGTCAGTCCGCCCCGCGCTCGTCCAGCCGGTCCAGCACCAGCGCGCCGCCGAGCACCACCGCCACCGCCGTGCAGAATCCGCCGATCGTGTCGGTCGGGTAGTGCGCGTTCGCCGCCACCAGCGCGAACCCGACGCCGCCCCCGGCCAGGAGCGCGCCGGCCGCAATCACGAGGAGCGACACCTTCCGGCCCGGCCGGGCCACGCTGATCACGAGCAGCGCCGTGACCAGGCCCAGCGACGTGGCGCCGCCGGTGTGACCGCTCGGGAAGGCGAACGCGTCGTCCAGCGTGCGCCCGATCAGCGGCTTCAGCGTGGTCGTGGCCACCCCGGTGATCCCCGGTCCGGCGATCGCGAGCAGCGCCAGCCGGTGCCTGCCGAGCACCAGGCACACCGCTGCCAGCAGGAACGCCACCATCACCACCGTCGGCGGCGAGCCGAGCCGCATCGTGGCGCGCATCAGCCACAGGTGCGCCGCGCCCACCGGATCGACGACGTGGTCGACGCGCAGGTCCACCCCGCTCGCGGCCGAGGTGCCGGCGAGCCGGGCGGTCAGCACGGCCAGCACGAACGCCGCCGCCCCCGCGGTCGCGGCGCACGAGCGGCGCAGCGCGACGGGCAGGAGGACGGGGCCGGTCAGCGTGAGGGTCATCCCCGCCCACGATACGGAGTCGCGCGCCGATCGCCGTTACCCAAGAGAGTTGTCCACCGGGTGACGGCCAGGCCCTAACTCCGGTCGAACTCCCGCGCGGCGAGCGCCCGCACGATCCCGGCCCGGCCCTCCGAGACCAGCCGGCGCAGCGAGGGCGGGCGGGTGCCGCCGGCCAGCCAGGCGTCGGCTGCATCCACAGTGGACTTCTCCACCGCGTGCGACGGGAACAGCCCGACCACCACCGACTGGGCCCGCTCGCTGGTGCGCCGCTGCCAGACCTCCGCGACCTCGGCGAAGTAGCGCTCGACGTAGCCGCCGAGCAGCCCGCGCTGAGCCGGGTGCGCGAAGCCGGAGATGATCGACTCCTGCACGGCGTTGGGCAGATCGTCGTCGTGGACGGCCCGCAGCCAGGCCCTCTCCTTGGCCTCGGGCGTGGGGATCAGCGCGCGGGCCCGCTCGGCCTGCCGCTGGCCCGTCGACGTGGGGTCGCGCTGCAGCTCCTCGTCGATCTCGGCCTCCGCGGCGGCGCCGTGCGCGACGAGCGCGTGCAGCAGCCGCCAGCGCAGGTCGGTGTCGACCGTCAGCCCGGCGGGCACGTCCCCCAGAAGGTTGTCGGGGTCGAGCAGCCACCCCTTCATCCGCTCCAGTACCGACGCGGGCAGCACGCTGCCGGCCAGCGAGTTGACCACGGCGAGCTGGATGTCCGACCCGGCCGGAGCGGTGTCGAGGCGGAACCGCAGCTGGTCGACGAGCAGCGGCCAGCCGCGCTCGGCGGCCCACTGGTCGTCGGCGTAGGAGGCCACGGCCGTCTGGGCCTGCAGCAGCAGCCGCTGCACCACGCCGATCTCGGACTCGCGGCCGAACCCGCACCCGACGAGCGTGGCGAAGTCGCGGGCCTTCAGCTCGGCCTCGCGGGTCATCTCCCAGGCCGCCGACCAGCACAGGGTGCGCGGCAGCGGCTCGGCGATGTCGCCGATGCGGTCGATCAGCGTGGTGAGCGAGCCCGCGTCCAGGCGCAGGGCGCAGTAGGTGAGGTCGTCGTCGTTGACGAGCACGAGCTTGCCCCGCGACACCCCGACCAGCTCGGGCACCGCGGTGCGCTCGCCCTCGACGTCCACCTCGACGCGGTGGGTGCGCACGATCTTTCCCCCCGAAGAATCGTCACTGTCGTCGTCGTAGACGCCGACCGCGATCCGGTGGGTGCGCAGCTCGCCCGCGCCGGGGCGGGCGCCGCCCTGCACCACGTCGAAGCGGGTGAACCTGCCCGCCTCGTCCACGTCGAACGACGGGCGGAGCAGGTTGAGCCCGGTGGTCTTGAGCCACTGCGCGCCCCACCCGGACAGGTCGCGGCCGCTGGAGCACTCCAGGGCGCCGAGCAGGTCGTCGAAGGTGGCGTTGCCCCAGGCGTGGGCCGCGAAGTAGCTGCGCAGGCCCGCGAGGAACGCCTCCAGCCCCACGTACGACACGAGCTGCTTGAGGACGCTCGCCCCCTTGGCGTAGGTGATGCCGTCGAAGTTGACCTCGACGGCCTGCAGGTCGGGGATGTCGGCGGCCACCGGGTGGGTGGAGGGCAGCTGGTCCTGCCGGTAGGCCCAGCTCTTCTCGACGTTGGCGAACG
>CAXTTN010000410.1:0-3258 GCA_964247105.1 uncultured Pseudonocardia sp. | reverse complement strand
CAGGCCCTGCACCACGCACAGCACGCCGCCGTGGGCGAACGTGATCGCGCCGTCGTCGTCCACGGTGACGTCGTGGTAGCGCTCCAGTGCGGCGCGTGCGACGTCGAGCATCGTCATGACGCACCCGGCTTGTCGAGGGCGCCGCCGAAGCGCCGGTCGCGTCGCGCGTAGATCTCGATCGCCTCCCAGATGTGCCTGCGGTCGAAGTCGGGGAACAGCGTGTCGAGGAAGACCATCTCCGCGTACGCCGACTGCCACAGCAGGAAGTTCGACGTGCGCTGCTCGCCGGAGCTGCGCACGAACAGGTCGACGTCGGGCATGTCCGGCTCGTCGAGGTACCGCGCGATCATCCGCTCGTCGATCTTGTCGGGCTTGACCTTGCCCTCGGCGACGAGCCGCCCGATCTGCTTGACGGCGTCGGCGATCTCGGCGCGGCCGCCGTAGTTGACGCACATGGTCAGCGTGAGGACGTCGTTGTGCAGCGTCTTCTGCTCCGCGATCTCCAGCTCCTTGATCACGCTGCGCCACAGCCGCGGCCGGCGGCCGGCCCACCGCACGCGCACGCCCATCGCGTGCATCTCGTCGACGCGGCGGCGGATGACGTCGCGGTTGAAGCCCATGAGGAACCGCACCTCGTCGGGGCTGCGCTTCCAGTTCTCGGTGGAGAACGCGTAGGCCGAGAGCCAGCGGACGCCGATGTCGATGCACCCGCGCGCCACGTCCATCAGCGACGCCTCGCCGCGGCGGTGGCCCTCGATCCGCGGCAGGCCGCGCGCGTTGGCCCAGCGGCCGTTGCCGTCCATGACGAGCGCGACGTGGTTCGGCACCAGCTCACGCGGGATCGCGGGCGGCCGGGCACCCGACGGGTGCGGCGCGGGGGGCTGGAACACGGTCGCAGCCTACGGCCGCGGCGCCAGGCTCCTGCGCTCCACCAGCGGAAGGGAGCGCAGCTGCCGTTCCAGGTGCCACTGCAGGTGCGCGGCCACCAGCCCGCTGGTGTCGCGGCGGGTGGCTGCGCCCATGCCGTCTGCCACGTCCCAGTCGCCGTGCAGGAGGGCGTCGAGCAGGACGAAAGTCTCGCTCGACGGCAGGACCGAGCCGGGTGGGCGGCAGACCGCGCACACCGCTCCCCCGGCGGCGATGTTGAACGCCGGGTGCGGGCCGGGCGCGGCGCAGCGGGCGCAGTCGTGGATGGCCGGGGCCCAGCCGGCGTGGGTCATGGCGCGCAGGAAGAACGCGTCGAGCACGAGCGAGGCATCGCGCTCGCGGCCGGCCAGCGCCCGGATCGCGCCCACGACCAGCAGGTACACCCGCAGCGCGGGCTCACCCTCCTCGGAGACGAGCCGGTCGGCCGTCTCCAGGACCGCACAGCCCGCGGTGTAGCGGGAGTAGTCGCCGATGAGGCCCGCGCCGAACGCGTCGACCGTCTGGGCCTGGGTGACGATGTCCAGCGAGCGGCCGGTGTAACACTGCACGTCGACGTGGTTGAACGGTTCCAGCCGCGCACCCCACCGGGACCTCGTGCGCCGCACCCCCTTGGCCACCGCGCGGATCTTGCCGTAGCGGCGGGTGAGGATCGTCACGATCCGGTCGGCCTCGCCGAGCTTCTGCACGCGCAGCACCACGCCGGTGTCGCGGTACAGGGTCATGGGCCCACACTACGGCGCCGCACCCTACGATCGACTCTCACGCGCGCCGGAGGAGAACACCGCATGTCCCAGAACCCGCTCGACGACGACAAGACCACCTCGTTCCAGCCCGGTGGCGGCGGCTCCGACGGCCCGGTGTCGCTGGGCAAGTCGTCGGGCGCCGCGGGCGGGGCCTACGACCCGGGGAACCAGCAGCAGCCGGGCTACGGCCAGCAGCCCTACGGCCAGCAGCAGCCGGGTTACGAGCAGCAGCCCTACGGCCAGCCCGCGTACGGGCAACAGCAGCCCTACGCCCAGCCCGGCTACGGCCAGCAGTACCCGCCTCAGCAGCCGGCGTACGGCCAGCCCGGCGCGTACCCGGGTTACCCGCAGCAGCCGGCCTACGCGGCGCCGCCCGCCACCAACACGATGGCGATCCTCGCGCTGATCTTCGGCATCATCCTCGCGCCGCTGGGCGTCGTGTTCGGGTTCATCGCGCGCAGCCAGATCAAGCGCACCGGTGAGAGCGGCGACGGCCTCGCGCTGGCCGGCATCATCATCGGCGGCATCTTCACCGTGCTGATCGTGCTCTACTTCGTGTTCATCATCGTGTTCATCGCGAGCGTGGCGAGCACGATCCCGAACATCCCCAACTAGAAGCCGAGCTTGCGCAGCTGGCGCGGGTCGCGCTGCCAGTCCTTCGAGATCTTGACGTGCAGGTCGAGATACACCTTCGTGCCCAGCAGCGCCTCGATCTGCCGGCGGGAGTCGGTGCCCACCTGACGCAGGCGGGCGCCACCCTTGCCGATCACGATGCCCTTCTGGCTCGACCGCTCGACGTGGATCACCGCGTGCACGTCGAGCAGGCCCTCGCGGCCCTCGTGCGGAACCATCTCCTCGATCGTGACGGCGATGGAGTGCGGCAGCTCGTCGCGCACGCCCTCCAGCGCGGCCTCGCGGATCAGCTCGGCGACCAGGGTCTCCTCGGGCTCGTCGGTGAGCTCGCCCTCGGGGTAGAGCGGCATGCCCTCGGGCAGCCGCGCGACGAACAGGTCGGCGACGAGGTCGACCTGGAACCCGTCCTGCGCGGAGCAGGGCACGACCTCGGCGAAGGTCATCAGCGCGTTCAGCTCGGTGAGCCGCGCGGCGATCTGCTCGGGCGGGGTCAGGTCGGTCTTGGTCACGATCCCGATCACCGGGGTGCGGTCGGCCACCGATCTCAGCTCGTTGACGATGAACTCGTCGCCCCGGCCGACGGGCACGTCGGCCGGCACGCAGAACCCGATCACGTCGACCTCGGCCCACGTCTCGCGCACGACGTCGTTGAGCCGGCTGCCCAGGAGCGTGCGGGGCTTGTGCAGGCCGGGGGTGTCGATCAGCACGAGCTGCGCGTCGGGCCGGTGCAGGATGCCGCGGATGGCGTGGCGGGTGGTCTGCGGGCGGCTGGACGTGATCGCGATCTTCGAGCCGATCAGCGCGTTGGTCAGCGTGGACTTGCCGGCGTTGGGACGCCCGACGAAGCACGCGAACCCGGAGCGGTAGCCGTCCGGGACGTCGGCGAAGCTCATGCCTGACCCAGCGGGGCGATGCGCTCGCCGGTGAGGCGCTCCAGGATCTCGCGGCCGATGGG
>CAXTTN010000409.1:0-3269 GCA_964247105.1 uncultured Pseudonocardia sp. | reverse complement strand
ACACTCCGTTGGCGGCGCCCACACTCCGTTGGCGGCGCCCACACTCCGTTGGCGGCGCCCACACTCCGTTGGCGGTGCTCACACCCCCTGGCAGTGCCCACACCCCCCAAGCGGTCCCCACACTCCGCGTCGATGGGGGGTGCGGGAGTGCTCGGGGGGTGTGGGCTCGCGGGGGGCGCCCGCACCCCTCCTCGGCCGCGGCACACCCCCAGGCGGCTCCGCACCCCTCGTCGACGCGGAGTGTGACGTCACACCGGGGGTGTGGGCGTCCACACCCCCGGTCGACGGGGGGTGCGAACGCTTACCGTCCGCGGACGGCGCCCGGGCCCGGGCGCGACCGCCGGGCCCGGGCCGCGATCATGGCCCGATGACCGAACTCCGCAAGGTCGTCCCCTCGTCCCGCGGTGACCTCCTCGCCGCCGTGGCGGCGGCCGTGCTGGTGGGGGGCGCCGCGGTCGTGGGCTGGCAGCTGATCGGCTCGGGCCAGGAACTCTTCCTGGGCTTCCCCCCGCTGCTGGCCTCCTGGCTGCCGCACGTGGGCCCCGGGACGCCGGTGGCCGTCGCGGTCGCGGTGGCCGTCGTCGCTCGCGGGCCCGCGCTCGCGGAGCGGTTGTCCTGGCGGCCACTGCTGCTGGTCGCGTGGGCCGCGGCGTTCGCGTGGACGCTCGGGCTCGCGCTCGTCGACGGCTGGCAGCGCGGCGTGGTCGAGCGCCTCACCAGCAGCCAGGAGTACCTCCACGACGTGCCGCGGGTCGCCGACATCGGTGCCATGCTGCGCACGTTCACCGACCACATCCTCACCGACCAGCCGGTGTTCTGGACGACGCACGTGGGTGCGCACCCGCCCGGGGTGTTCCTGCTGTTCCTGTGGCTGGACCGGATCGGGCTCGGCGGCGGGGGAGCGGCGGGCGTGGCGGTGGTGCTCGCCGGCTCGTCGGCGTGCGCCGCGGTGGCCGTGACGCTGCGGGCGCTCGGCCACGAGCCGACGGCCCGTGCGGTGCTGCCGTTCTCGGTGCTGTTCCCGGGCGCGGTGTGGGTCGGGGTCTCGGCCGACGGCATGTTCGCCGCGGTGCTGACCTGGGGGGTGGCGCTGCTCGCGGTCGGCGCCACCCGGCGCGGGGCGGGCGCCGATGCGGCGGCGCTGGCCGGGGGCGTCCTGCTCGGTTACACCCTCTACCTCTCCTACGGCCTCGTGCTGGGGGGGCTGCTGCCGCTGGGCGTCCTCGTCGCGCGGCGGCGCGGCGCTGCGCGAGCGGCCGCGTTCGCCGTCGCGGGGGCGCTGGCGGTGGCGGCGGCGTTCACGCTGGCCGGGTTCTGGTGGTTCACCGGCTACGCGGACGTGCAGGTCATCTACGCGCAGAGCGCCGCCAAGGCCCGGCCCTACTCCTACTTCGCGTGGGCGAACCTGGCCGCGCTGGCGCTCGCCACCGGCCCCGCGGTGGTTGCGGGCCTGCGCCGCGTCGCCGCGTCGCCCCGCGCGCTACCCGTGGCCGCGGCCCTGCTCGTCGCCGCGGCCGCCGGCGCGGTGCTCGCCGCCGACCTCTCCGGCCTGAGCAAGGCCGAGGTCGAGCGCATCTGGCTGCCGTTCGGCACGTGGCTCGTGGTGGCCTGCGCGCTGCTGCCGCGCCCGCACGTCCGGTGGTGGCTGCTCGCCCAGGCCGTCCTCGCGCTGGCGGTCAACCACCTGCTCCTGACGGTCTGGTGACCGGCGCACCCGGATCGCGTAGGCCGCTGCCGAGACCACGAAGAACACGGCCGTGACACCCAGCCACCGGCCCAGGAACACGTCGGGCAGGTAGCCCGTGGCGGCGAAGTACGTGCCCGGGGCGTCCGCCAGGATCAGCGGCCACCACACGAGCAGCAGCAGGAGCGAGAGCCCCACCGGCACCCGCAGGTGGTTGATCCACGGCACCCCGGCCACGGCCGGCAGCGGCCGGGCCCGGCGGAACAGCCGGAACTGCGCCCCGGTGTCGGCCAGCGCGTAGAGCGGGTAGAGCACCAGGTCGTGGCCCAGCGCGGCACCCACGAACCAGACGAGCATCGCGAACCACGCCCCGCCGTCGACGAGCACCCGGCTCGCCGCGTACCCGCCCACGGCGATCGCGATGATCTGCGCGAACAGGTGCAACGGCCGCTCGCCGTACCGATCCGTGAACATCACGAGCCCCCGTCCACCACGGTGAGCCGCTTGACCCACTTCGTGCAGTGCACCCCGGGCGCGGCGGGGATCACGGTGCGCGCCGGGAAGCCGTGGTCGAGGGCGAGGTCCTCGCCGCCCACCCGGAGCGCCAGCAGCGACTGCTCGGCCTGGCTCTGCCGCACCGACAGGCTCACCGCGCCGAACCCGCCGCCGTCCTGCATGGACTCCACGAAGAGGCGGTCGGTCGGCCGACCGCCGGCCCGGGCGACGAGGTCGGCCAGGCGCGGGCCGGTCCAGGTCTGCCCGACCGACCAGCCCTCGACGCACGCGATCGGCAGCGCGTAGGTGTGCTGCGGCATGCCGGCCAGGTCGTCGCGTGAGAGCCGCGTGGTGCCGGTCGGGCCGACCAGCTCCATGCGCCAGGCGGCGCCGGTCATCGCCGCGGTGACGCCCGCCGTCGCCGCCGTCTTGTTCACGGGGAACGCGTTGGCCCCCTCGCCGCGGTCGCGGTCGTGCGGGGCGAACAGCGTGAGCCGGCGCAGCGGCCCGTCCAGCGTCTGGCCGATGTAGGTGGCGAGCAGCACGAACGACGCGACGCCGACGAACCCGAGCGCGCCGCGCCGCGACACCGTCGGCGGGGCCGGGTCGGTGGCCACCAGCCCGCTCTCGACGGGCTCGGCCCGCGTGGCGGCCGTCGACGTCGCGAAGGGCTGGCCCGGGCCCCGCCGCAGCGACCGCACCATGATCGGGAACTTGACCAGCACGTGGCCCACGAAGGCGCCGATGAACACCCAGGCCCCGTAGAAGTGGGCGGTGTAGAAGAAGAACGGGAAGAGGTAGTCGAGCTGGGAGTTCAGGATCCCGGTGACGAACTCGAACAGCAGCCCGCCCACCAGCAGCAGCAGGGTGAGCCGCTCCAGCGAGTGCGCCACCGAGCGCACGGGCGGCCACTCGAAGAGCTTCGGGATCACCGACCACAGCTTGGCCAGCACCACCGGCACCAGCGTGATCCCGAGCGCGACGTGCCTGCCCTGGGTGATCCGGTAGAGCCACGTCGGACCCGTGGGCCAGTCGAACAGGAAGAAGCCGAGCAGGCCGTGGCCGGGCGTGGCGTCGTTGCCGGGCAGCA
>CAXTTN010000408.1:0-3270 GCA_964247105.1 uncultured Pseudonocardia sp. | reverse complement strand
ATTCCTCCCGAAGTTCAGGCGAACTGAAGGGTTCTCACGGGGAACCCGAGGGGCGTGTCGGCGTTCCTGGGGATGTCGGGTCCGGGGTTCCGGGTGATCCCGGCGCCGCGGGGTCGGGTGGCTCGGAGAGCAGCTCGCGTGCGGAGCGGGCGTAGTGGATCGCGGTCTTGGAGCTGAGACCGAACACCTCGGCCAGATGCAGCGGGTCGGGACCTTGGACGAGGGCTTCCTCGAGGTGGCGGTCTCTGCGGATCCGGTCGAGGGTCGCGGGGAGCCCGCGCAGTTCACGGTCGACCCACGGCGGGCTGACCGGGCCGACCCCGAGGGCGCTGGCGCGGCTGATGAGCAGGTGCGGGTTCGCGGTGACTGGCCAGCGCCGACGGCGATGGTCGAGCCAGGCGAGCAGGACGGTGCGGGTGAGGTCATCGAGGCGCCGCTCGTGGCCGTTGACGGTGAGCCGCAGGTTGCCCAGGTCGACGTCGCTGAGCTGCAGGGCGCGGACGTCGCTGGGACGGGCGGCGTGCACCGCGGCGAGGACCAGGAACACCCGCGCCTGCGGGGTCGCACCGGCAGCGAGACTGAGCCCGATCTGCCCGGACGGCAGCGGCTGCAGCAGCCGGACGGAGGCTGTGCCGACCCGGAGGCGGGCGGCGGGGTTGGTGAAGATCTTGCCGGCGCGTTTGGCCCATCCGAACAGGGAGCGCAGCGCGACCAGGGTGGTGATCCGCTGGTGGCCGTGCAGGTCCGCGACGGCGGTGAGCAGGTCGTCGTGGGTGATCTCGCGCAGGTGGGTGTGTGCGCAGGACCAGGCCAGCAGTGCGGGGTGTGCGGCGGCGAGGTAGCCGCGGATCGATCGCTCGTCGCGTGGACGGGTCCGGGCGTCGCCGGTGGTCAGGGTGAGCGCCCACTCGCGGATGTCGGCGGCGATGGCGGGGGCGAGGTCGGCGAGTTGTCGGTCGACCCAGGCGTGGAACGCCGGCACCCGATCGTCGAGCAGGACCCCGACGCCGGCGAGGATGTCGGTGGTGCGCCGCAGGGAGGCCGATCGGGCGCGCAGGACCTGGGCGTAGTCGGAGTAGCGGACCTGCTCGCCCGCACCGAGCTGGGAGAGCACCATGACCAGGTTGCGGTTGAGGGTCGAAACGACGGCGTCGCTCCAACCGCGAAGCTGGGCCTGGCGGGCGGCGAGGGCGAGAGCGGCACGCAGCACGGGGTTGTCGCCCAGCGGCTCGCGGCGCAGATCGACCCGGCCGTAGCGGTAGCTGCGTGCGAGCCCGTCGAACAACCGCAGCTGCGGGTCGGGCTGCCGCAGCGGGTGGCCTGCGGAATCGTCATGTTGTCGCTGGGCTCGGCGTTGGGCGATCAGGTCGCTGCGGGGTTTGAACGTCATGCCCGCGAAGAACAGCTGGTGGGCTCGTACTTGGCGGACGTGGGGGAGCAGCACGGTGTGCCGCTCGATGTAGGGCCGGTCGAGACGGGCCTGGTCCCAGCACAGCCGGCAGTGCCCGACCCGCAGCGGGACCACGCGGGCGCAGGCCTCGCACGGCCCGACCGGGTAGGTCCGGGTGTAGCGCAGGCACGGGATGCATCGATCCCGGTAGCCGGTCACGCCCCAGGCCAGGCAGTCAGGGCAGCTGAGCACCGGGCGGTTCGCGCGGCGGTCCACCGCTCAGGCCGGGGGAAGGGTGCGGCCGTCACGGCGACGCGGGACGACACCGCTCGGCCCGCCGCGATCGCCCGCGGTCGCCGACGCCGCGGTGCCCGTGGCGTCGCCGGCGGGTCGGGTGACGGTGTCGGGCTCGGGGATCAGCAGCTCCCCGACCTCGCAGCCGAGCACAACGCAGATGACGTCGAGGTCGGCGAGCTTGAGCGAGATCGGCCGACCCGACCACAGCCCCGACATCTTGCCCGCCGAGATCACCAGGCCGTGCTCAGCGAGGCTGCGCTGCAGCTCGGAGGCCTTCCAGATGCCGCGGTTCGCCGCGGCCAGCCGCAGGTTCCAGCGCACTCAGATCAACCCTTCCAGCCGTGCCGCGGCCCGGGCCTGTCCGGCGATCCACGCGTCCTCGACATGGCTGCGGTGCACGTGGACGTAACCCATGGTGGTCGCGATCCAGGCGTGCCCGAGCAGCTCCTGGATCATGATCAGGTCCATTCCGGTGCAGTACAGCTGCGACGCGCAATAGTGGCGCAGCACGTGCGGGGTCAGCCGCGACGCCCACGCCGGCAGGTGCGTCGCTGCGGCCCTGGCGAGGCCTTCACGCAGGACGTCGTCGCCGACGCGGGCCTTCGTGCCGTCAAGGTTGCGACGCTCGGAGCAGAACAGGGCAGCCCCGGGTCGGGTGTGGTCGTCGTCGAGATGGCCCCATACGTCCTGCACGTACCAGCGCAGCAACCGGTCCGCGCCGCCGATCATCGGGACCATCCGCTCGCGCGGGCCCGATCCCCGCGATCCCTTCCCGTGCCGGACATGGATCTTGCCCAGCCGCCCGAGGTCCCACTTGAGGTCGGCAAGATCGAGATGGCGGGCCTCGTTGACGCGCAATCCGACGGTGGCCATCAGCCGGGCGGCCGTGTAATTCCGCGCGGTCGGGGCGAATTTGCGGCACGTAGTCAGCTGCGCGGCCCAGCGGCTGAACAGGTCCTCGATCTCGGCGTCGCCGGGCGGCACCCGCAGCTTCGCGTCCTTGGTCCCACGGGGCTGGTTCATCTCGTCGACCGGGCAGGTGACGACTCGGCCGGTCATCACGTGGATCTCGGCGGCGTGGCGCAGCTGCAGGAACGCGAAGAAGACCCGGATCGCCTGCGCCCGCGCCATCCGGGTCGCCTTCGACCCCGAGCGCAGCTCGTGGCCGAAGTAGCGGTCGGCGTCGGACGGGTCCATCTCCCACAACGGGCGGCCGAACCAGCCGCGGATCTTGTCGAGCTGACCGACCTCACCACGGATCGTGCTGTCGGCCAGCCCAGCCGCCGAGCGTGCCATCACGAACTCGGCCAACACGTCGGTCTCGAACGCCGCGAGCTCCTCCGCATCGACCGGTGCCCGGACCGAACGCAGATCTCGTACGACGCCGAGCGTCAACCCACGTCTCCCGTCTTCAGCGGACCCGATCTCAACTCAACAAATGGAGCAAAGATTCATGAATTCTGAAGAGTACTCACAACGTCCCAGCGACCTTCGAGGGACACCGCAGGTCCAGGTCCAGGGTCCGAGCAGCATTCCGTCCCTCGCCTCGCTCTCACGCAACCCGCGGGTTGTCGGACACGACC
>CAXTTN010000407.1:0-3375 GCA_964247105.1 uncultured Pseudonocardia sp. | reverse complement strand
ACTTGGCCGCCATGCACCCGCCCTGGCACGAGTCGTAGTGCATGCACGACGCGCACGCGCCGCCGGTCTGCGGCTGCCGCAGCTCGCTGAACAGCTCCGAGTGCTCCCAGACCTCCTGGAAGCCGCCGGGCGAGCGCACGTTGCCGGCCAGGAAGTTCTCGTGGATGGCGAACGGGCAGGCGTAGACGTCGCCCACCGGGTCGATCAGGCACACCACGCGCCCGGCCCCGCACAGGTTCAGCCCCGGCAGCGCCTCACCGAACGCGGAGAGGTGGAAGAACGAGTCGCCGGTCAACACCTGGTCGCCCTTCGCGACGAGCCAGTCGTACATCTGCCGCTGCTGCGACGGGAGCGGGTGCAACTCGTCCCACACGTCGGCGCCACGGCCCGACGGGCGCAGCCGCGTGATGCGCAGCTGGGCGTCGTACTTGTCGGCGATGGCCTTGAACTCGTCGAGCTGGTCGACGTTCTGCCTGGTCATGACCACGGAGATCTTCGGCTGGCCGAACCCGGCCTCGGCGAGGTTCTCCAGCGCCCGGATCGCGGTGTCGTAGGAGCCGGGGCCGCGCACGTGGTCGTTGACGGCGGCCGTGGCCCCGTCGAGGGAGATCTGCACGTCGACGTAGTCGGTGCGCGCGAGCTGTGCCGCCCGCGTCGGGTCCAGCTTGATGCCGTTGGTGGAGAACTTGACCCCGACGTTGTGGTCGATGGAGTAGTCGAGCAGCTCCCAGAAGTCCGGCCGCACGGTCGGCTCGCCGCCGCCGATGTTGATGTAGAAGACCTGCATCCGCTGCAGCTCGTCGATCACGGCCCTGGCCTCGGCCGTCGAGAGCTCGCGGGGGTCGCGGCGGCCCGAGGACGACAGGCAGTGCACGCACGCGAGGTTGCAGGCGTAGGTGAGCTCCCAGGTCAGGCAGATCGGGGAGTTGAGGCCGTACTGGAAGTGGTCGACCAGCTTCACTGCGTCTCCCTCGCGAGGATGGTTCCGTTGGCGGCCAGACCGGCCAGTGCGCGCAGATAGGCCGGGCGCTGCGACTCCTCGACACCAGCGGCCTCGATCGCCGCGTGCACGTCGGGGTGGTTCTCCAACCCGGAGACGACGGTGACGAGCTCGGGCGTCTTCAGGAACGAGAGCTTGCGGGTGCCGAAGTGGTAGACCAGCGCGCCGAACGGCTCGGGCCGCAGCGCCACGCTCGGGCTGCACCGGAACGGCCGGGCGGGGTCGAACGCCGGGCCTGCCGAAGCGGGCCCGGCGTCCGGATGATCGCTAGTAGACACCGCACATGCCGTCGATCGAGACCTCTTCCACGAGGGTCTCCTCGACCACGGGCTCGTCGGGTGCGGCCTGGACATCCTGTGCGGGGGCCATGGGCATCTCCTGTCGTCGCGGGGCACGGGCAGGGGCGACGCTAATTGGCACCGGGTGCCAAAGACAAGGGCTCCCCTCCGATCGAAGGGGCCGTCCCGAACCGCAGCGGGCAGGATCGACACCGTGACCGCACCACTGCTGCACATGGCCACCCCCGCCGAGTGGCGGGCCCACCTCACGGCCGGGGTGATCGCCCCCTCGGTCGCCGAGTTCGTGCACCTCTCGGCCCCCGAGCAGGTGGCGCTGCCCGCGTACCGGCTCCACCCCGGCGCCCCGGACCTCATGCTCCTCGTGCTGGACCCGGACCGGATCGGCGTCCCGGTGAAGTGGGAGCCGGGCCTGCCGACCGATCCGGCGTCGATGCGCTTCCCGCACGCCTACGGCGCGGTGCCGGTGAGCGCCGTGCTCGCCGTCCTCCCGTACCGCCCGCGCCCCGACGGCGGGTTCGACGCCCCGGCCCTCCCCACCCTCGACGCCGGCGCCCGCGCCGCGCTCGCCACCCCGTCCCACCTGCGCCGCACGGCGACCCGGGAGATCCCGGTGTCGGGCGGGGTCGCGGTGCTGACCGACCCGGTCCCCCGCTCCCACCAGCACAACCAGCTGCTCGTCGACCGCGACGTGGACGCGGGTGCGGTGGCCGCCGACGCCGACCGCGTCCTCGACGGGATGCCGCACCGCATGGCCCTGCTGACGAGCGCGCGCACGGCGTCCGGACTGGCCGCGCTGGGCTGGGAGGTCGAGGAGCTCGTGTACATGGCGGCCCCGGCGGGCGGCGCGGCCACCGGGCGGGTGCGGCAGATCGGCGTCGAGGACGCCCGCGCGTTCTGGGACGCGAGCTGGCGGCGCACCATCCCCACCGCCGACGCGGCCACGCTCACCCAGCTGACCGACCGCTACGCCCTCGAAGCGCAGGTCGTCGACCTGCGCTGCCTCGCCGTGCACGATGGCGGCGAGCTCGTCGCCACGTCCCTGCTCAAGATCGACGGCGGCACGGCCGTCGTCGACGCGGTGGAGACCCACCCGGACCACGGCAGCCGCGGCCACGGCACCGCGATGATCACCGAGGCGCTGGCGCTGGCCGGTGCGGCGGGCTGCGACCTCGTGACGCTGGAGGCGGCCGCGTCCGACTGGCCCCGCCACTGGTACGCCCGGCTCGGCTTCGCCGACGTCGGCCGCGGCTGGTCGGCGGCCCGGCGCGGGTGACCTACCCGATCGGAGGGTCCCGGGCCCCGTCTCCGCGACGGTGTGCCCGGGACCACAGCCCCCTAGCGTCGGGCGGGAACATTCCCCTGCACCAGAAAGGGCTGCCATGCAGGTCGAAGAGATGCTTCCGCAGTTTCCGATCAAGGAGTTCCACCCGTTCCCCCGGGCGCTCATCGGTCCGGGCGCGCACGAGCTGATCGGTCCGGAAGCCCTCAAGCTGGGCTTCAAGAAGACGCTCGTGATGACGTCGGGCCTGCGCGGCTCGGACATCGTCCACAAGATCGTCGAGTCGATGAAGTACCACGGCCTGGAGGTCGTGGTCTACGACAAGGTCGAGTCCAACCCCAAGGACTACAACGTCATGGACGCTGTGGGCCTCTACCAGCAGAACAACTGCGACAGCTTCGTCTCCATCGGCGGCGGCAGCTCCCACGACGCCTGCAAGGGCGCCCGCGTCTCGGTGGCCCACGACGGCCGCAACGTCAACGAGTTCGAGGGCTTCAACAAGTCCGAGAACCCGAAGAACCCCCCGCACATCGCGGTCTCCACCACGGCCGGCACCGGCTCGGAGACGTCCTGGGCGTACGTCATCACCGACACGACGACCGACCCGGACAACCCCCACAAGTACGTGGCCTTCGACGACGCGAGCGTCACCACCCTCGCCATCGACGACCCGGTGCTCTACTACAGCTGCCCCGTCGACTACACCGCCCAGTGCGGCTTCGACGTGCTGGCCCACGCGTCCGAGCCCTACGTCTCGCGGATCAACTTCGACCCGTCGCTGGGCAACGCGCTGCACG
>CAXTTN010000406.1:0-3392 GCA_964247105.1 uncultured Pseudonocardia sp. | reverse complement strand
GAGTGCGTCGGCGGTCATGATTCCGCCTCCGCGGGGGCGAGTGCGTCGGCGGTCATGATTCCGCCTCCGCGGGGGCGAGTGCGTCGGCGGTCACGGCCCCATCATCACCCGTAGGCCGCGATCGCCGCGACGGCGGTGTCGGGATGGTCGGTGAACAACCCGTCGATCCCGGCGGCGAGGAACGCCGCGTACTCGCCGAACGCGTCGCCGTGGTGCGCCGGGTCCGTCCCCCGGCGCAGGCCGGCGGGCAGGAACCGGTTCTCGTTGCGGAAGGTCCACGGGAACACGAGCAGGCCGGCCGCGTGGGCATCGGCGACCAGCGACGTGGGCCGCCCCAGGTCGTCGCCGGCGTCCCGCGGGATCACCAGGCCCTTGGCCGGGCCGATGCCCTCGGCGTAGCCCGCGATCCGCTCCAGCCCGTCCGGGGTGAGCACGCCGCCGTCCTCCTCCTCGACGAGCAGGGTGATCGACACGCTCAGCTCGTCACGGATCGCCCGCAGGAACCCGGCGTCGAACGACTCCACCACCAGCGGGATGCCGTCCGGCGCCGAGGCGAGCGTACGGGCGACCACGGGCTCCAGCGGGATCCCGATCGCCGCGAAGTGGCCGGGGTGCTTGACCTCGGCGTACACCCCGACCGACAGCCGCCGGGCCAGCTCCAGGATCTCGTCGAACGTCGTGATGCCGAGCCGGTTGTCGTAGACCGTGTTGGGCTGGCGGATCTGGGGGAGCGGCTCCACGGCGCGCAGCGTGCGCAGCTCGGCGAGGGTGAAGTCGTGGGTGAACCACCCGGTGTGCTCGACGCCGTCGACGGTGACGCTGCGGCGGCGGTCGGCGAACTCGGGGCGCCGCGCGACGTCGGTGCTGCCCCCGATCTCCGGTTCGTGACGCGCGACGAGCACGCCGTCGGAGGTGGCGACGAGATCGGGCTCGATGTAGTCGGCGCCCAGCCGCGCCGCGATCTCGTAGGACGCGAGGGTGTGCTCGGGGCGGTAACCCGCGGCGCCGCGGTGGCCGATCACGAGGGGGGCGGCGGGTCGCCGGGCGAGCGATCCACGAGCGGGGGACATGGTCGCCATCCTCCGATCCGGATCGGCGGGCCCGCTACGCCTGCGGGGTGAACGGACGGGGCGGTTCCCGGGGTCCTACGATGGCGCCCCGTGCGCGTCCTCGTGGTGGGGTCCGGTGCTCGTGAGCACGCCATCGTCCTCGCGTGCGCGCAGGACCCCGAGGTGACCGCACTCGCGTGCGCGCCCGGCAACGCGGGCACGATCGCGGTGGCCGAGCAACGGGGCGTCGCCGCGGCCGATCCGGCCGCCGTCGCCGCGCTGGCGCTGGACTGGAAGGCCGATCTCGTCGTGATCGGCCCCGAGGTGCCGCTGGTCGCGGGGGTGGCCGACGCCGTGCGCGCCGCCGGCGTGCCGTGCTTCGGGCCGAGCGCCGCCGCCGCCCGCATCGAGGGCTCCAAGACGTTCGCGAAGGACGTCATGGCGGCGGCGGGGGTGCGCACGGCCACCGCGGAGATCGTCGACAACCCGGCCCGCCTCGACGCCGCGCTGGCCCGCTTCGCCCCGCCCTACGTCGTCAAGGACGACGGGTTGGCGGCCGGCAAGGGCGTGGTGGTCAGCACCGACCTCGACATCGCCCGCGCCCACGCCATGACCCTGCTCGACGGCGGTCACCCGGTGCTGCTGGAGTCCTACCTGGACGGTCCCGAGGTGTCGCTGTTCTGCCTCGTCGACGGCACGACGGTGGTGCCGCTGCCGCCGGCGCAGGATTTCAAGCGCGTCGGCGACGACGACTCCGGCCCCAACACCGGCGGCATGGGCGCCTACGCGCCGCTGCCGTGGGCGCCGTCCGGGCTGGTGGACGAGCTGGTGCGGGACGTCGTGGCGCCGGTGGCCGCCGAGCTGGTGCGCCGCGGCACCCCGTTCTCGGGCCTGCTCTACGCCGGGCTCGCGCTGACCTCGGCCGGACCCGCGGTGGTGGAGTTCAACTGCCGCTTCGGCGACCCGGAGACGCAGGTCGTGCTGGCCCTGCTGCGCTCGCCGCTCGCGCAGGTGCTGCACGCGACGGCGGCCGGGACGCTCGCGGCCGAGCCCCCGCTGCAGTGGGCCGAGGGCGCCGCCGTCACCGTCGTCGTCGCGGCGGAGGGCTACCCGGCCACCCCCCGGCTCGGCGACGTGATCACCGGTTCGGAGGCCGACGGCGTGCTGCACGCCGGCACCCGCCGCCGCGACGACGGCGCGGTCGTCTCGGCGGGTGGGCGGGTGCTCTCGGTGGTCGGGACCGGCGCGAGCCTGGCCGAGGCGCGCGACGACGCCTACGAGCGGCTGGCCGGCGTCCACCTGGCCGGCTCCCACCACCGCACGGACATCGCGCTGAAGGCGATCCGCGACGAGGTCGCCGTCCCGGCGCGCGCGTAGCAACGCGTGGGCTGTGGGCCGGGCGGTGTCCGTGCCGAGCCGCGCGCGTTCTGCGTTCGGCGCGCGTGTTGCAGCGCGTGCGTGGGGTGCACACCGCGCGCGCGGGTCGTGGGATGTGATGGTCGGGCGGTGTCCGTGCCGGGTCGCGCGCGCGTTCTGCGTTCGGCGCGCGTGTTGCAGCGCGTGCGTGGGCGGCACAACGCGCGCAGAGCTCGGCAACGGGGCCGCGCCTACCCTTGACCGGTGACCACCCCACCCCTCACCCCCGCGGTGGCGCGCCGCGCCGAGATCCCCCCGTTCCACGTCATGGACGTGTGGGCCGCGGCGGGGGAGCGGCAGCGCACCCACGGCGACCTGGTCAACCTCTCGGCAGGCCAGCCCTCCACCCCGGCGCCGGTCGCCGTGCGGGACGCGGCGACGCGCGCGCTGGCCGAGGAGGTCCTCGGCTACACCGTGGCGCTGGGCATCCCGGAGCTGCGCGCGGGCATCGCCGGCCACTACGCCCGCACGTACGGCCTCGACGTCCCGGCCGAGCAGGTGGTGGTGACCACCGGGTCGTCCGGCGGCTTCCTCCTCGCCTTCCTCGCCGCGTTCGACGCGGGCGACCGGGTGGCGATGGCCCGCCCCGGCTACCCCTGCTACCGCAACATCCTCTCGGCGCTGGGTTGCGAGGTCGTCGAGCTGCCGTGCGGGCCGGAGACGCGCTACCAGCCGACGGTCGCCATGCTGGAGGCCCTCGACGAGCCGGTGAAGGGCCTGATCGTGGCCAGCCCGGCCAACCCGACGGGCACCGTGATCGCCCCCGCCGAGCTCGCCGGGCTGGCGTCCTGGTGCGAGCGCTCCGGGGTGCAGCTGATCAGCGACGAGATCTACCACGGCATCTCCTACGACGCCGCGCCCGCGACCTCCTCGGCGTGGAGCACCTCGCGTGAAGCCGTGATCGTCAACTCGTTCTCCAAGTACTTC
>CAXTTN010000405.1:0-3398 GCA_964247105.1 uncultured Pseudonocardia sp. | reverse complement strand
AGACCGAGCGCGTGCTCGCGCGCCGCGGGAGGACGCTGATCGTCGCGGGCAAGCTGGGCATCGTGCAGGCCGCCGCGGGCATCGACGGCTCCAACGTCCGCCGCGACGAGCTGGCGCTGCTCCCGGCCGATCCCGACGCGAGCGCCGCCCGGCTGCGCGGGGACCTGGAGCGCCTGCTCGGCGTCGACGTCGCGGTCGTCGTCACCGACACGATGGGCCGCTCGTGGCGCGTCGGGCAGACCGACGTCGCGATCGGCAGCGCCGGCCTCACGGTGCTGCACCGCTACGGCGGCGCCGTCGACGCGGAGGGCAACGAGCTGCTCGTCACCGAGGTCGCGCTGGCCGACGAGATCGCCGGCGCCGCCGACCTGGTCAAGGGCAAGCTCGGCGGGCTGCCGGTCGCGGTCGTGCGGGGGTTGGCCGCCACGGACGACGGCTCGACGGCCCGCGACCTCGTCCGCCCGGTCGACGAGGACCTGTTCTGGCTGGGCACCGAGGAGGCCATCGCCCGCGGCCGCCGCGAGGCCGTCCTGCTGCGCCGCAGCACGCGGTCCTTCGCCGCCGAGCCGGTGGACCTCGCGGCGCTGCGCCGGGCCGTCGGCGCCGCCCTCACCGCGCCCGCGCCGCACCACAGCACGCCGTTCCGGTTCGCGCTCGTCCGGGAGCGCCGCACCGCGCTGCTCGACGCGATGGCCGCCCGCTGGCGCGCCGACCTGGAGGCCGACGGCCGCCCCGCCGACGAGGTCGCGCGCCGCACGGCCCGCGGCGACCTGCTGCGCCGCGCGCCCGAGCTGGTGCTCGCGTTCCGCACCGGCGACGGCATGCACGACTATCCCGACGCGGCCCGCAGCGCGGGGGAGCGGACGATGTTCACCGTGGCGGGCGGAGCCGCCGTCCAGTCGCTGCTGGTGGCGTTGGCCGCCGAGGGCCTGGCGTCGTGCTGGGTGGGCTCCACGATCTTCGCCGCCGACGTCGTGCGCCGGGTCCTGGAGCTGCCCGAGGACTGGCAGCCGCTCGGCGCCGTCGCGGTCGGGGTGCCGCTCGAACCGCTCGCGCCGCGGGCGCCGGGCGAGGGGCTCCTGGAGTGGTAGCCGCGGCCGTCGCCGCCGGTGAGCTGGCCGCGTGGCAGCCCGAGGACACCGACCAGCGCGCCCTGAAGTACGCGCTGCTGGCCTACCTCGACGCGCGTCCCGACGCCTGCGACCGCTCCTGCGTCCCCGGGCACCTCACCGCCTCGGCGCTGGTGATCGACGCCTCGGGCCGCAACGCCGTGCTGACGCTGCACAGCCGCCTCAAGCGCTGGCTGCAGCTCGGCGGCCACTGCGAGCCCGACGACGCCACGCTCGTCGCGGCCGCGCTGCGCGAGGCGGGGGAGGAGTCCGGCATCGCCGGGCTGGTGATCGACCCCGTGCCGCTGCGGGTGGACGTGCATCCGCTCACCTGCTCGCTGGGCGTGCCGACCCGGCACCTGGACGTCCAGTTCCTGGTGCGTGCCCCGGCCGCGGCGCAGCCGGTGATCAGCGACGAGTCCGACGACGTGGCGTGGTGGCCGCTGGACGCGCTGCCGCCCGGCGACCCGTCGCTGGCCGCGCTGGGCGCCGCTGCCCGGCGACGGGCACTCGTCACCCCATCGAGCCCGCGCGATGCGTCTGGACGGCCCTCCTAGGCGCATCGAGCCCGCGCGATGCGTCTGGACGGCCCTCCTAACCGCATCGAGCCCGCGCGATGCGTTCGGGTGAGATGTCGGGTCACCGCCGCCAGAAGAACAGCTCGTTGTAGCCGGTGTACGCCAGCCCGACGTCGCCCCCGACCGCACCGAAGATCAGCTGGCCGAGCTGGAAGAACGCCGACGAGACCCCCGGCACGCCGATGATCAGCAGGAACAGGGCGACGGGTGCCCACGGCCGCACGCGCGCGGCCAGCCGGCGCGCGGGTGCGGACAGGTAGGGCTCCAGGATCCCGAACCCGTCGAGGCCCGGGATCGGGAGGATGTTCAGCACGAACGCGAGCACCTGGATCAGCGCGAGCGCGGAGAGCCCGAACGCCAGCCCCAGCGGCATCGGCACCACCGCGACGGCCACCGTGCAGAGCGCGCCGATCACGAGGTTCGTCGCCGGTCCCGCGAACGAGACGAGGCTGCGGATCGCGCGCGAGCGCAGCGCACCCTGGTCGATCCACACCGCCCCGCCGGGCAGCGGGATGCCGCCCAGCAGGAGGAAGAACACCGGCAGGACGAAGGAAAGGCCCACGTCGGCGTACTTGCGGATGTCGAGGGTGAGGTAGCCCTTCTCGCGTACCGAGCGGTCACCGCCACGGTAGGCCACTGCCGCGTGCCCGAACTCGTGCAGGCACAGCGACACCGCCCAGCCGCCGAGCACGAGCAGCACGATGCCCGTCGTGAGCAGGGCCGACGGCCGTTGCGTCGCCTGCGCCGCGAGCACCCCGCCCGCGGCGGCGACCGCCACGAGCAGCAGGAACCACGGGCTTACTCGGTTGGACACGCCCTGCACTTAACCACTCTGCTGAACGGGGGAGCGTCCGGGTGGAGAGCATCACCCGGATGGAAGCTTCAGCTTGCCAAGGACCAGCCTACAGCGCTGTACTTACACCGCTGTCATTCAGCTGTGGCAGCCATTCGCCGGGGTATGGGGAGGTGGGCGAGTGAACGTGATAACAGACACTCTGACGCTGGTCGAGACGTCGGAACAGGACCTTCTGGATCCGCCGATGCCGGTGGCGGGGTCGGTGCTGGAACCGCTCGTCCTGGTCGGGGGAGGTGTCGAGGAGGACGACGAGGAGGGCTGGCAGGAGCGCGCGCTCTGCGCCCAGACCGACCCGGAGGCGTTCTTCCCGGAGAAGGGTGGATCGACCCGGGAGGCCAAGCGCATCTGCTCGGGCTGCGACGTGCGGGCGGAGTGCCTCGACTACGCGCTCGCCCACGACGAGCGCTTCGGCATCTGGGGGGGTCTCTCGGAGCGCGAGCGCCGCCGTCTGCGCCGCGGGGAGATCACAGCGGCGGTCTGAGGGCTCACCCCGGCCCGCCGTCCACGGCGTCGGGCTCGATGTTCAGGTACTCCGCCACCTGCTCCACGAGCACCTCGTGGAGCAGGTCGGCCAGCTCCATCCCGCCCTTGGCCCGCGACTCGAGCGGGCGGCGGTAGAGGACGATGCGGGCGCGCGACGGCTGCCCGTCGGGCCCCAGCCCCGCGGGCACCAGCTGCGCGAGCGGCACACCCACGTCGGCCAGCACGCCGGCACCCCACACCACCTCGTCGGGGGACGTGGCGTCGACCTCGGGCACGTCACCAGGGTCGGTGTGACGGTCGCCAGCGTCGAGCTTGATCTCCTCGGAGTCGAGGGTAGCGGGGAGGCGCGGGCGCGTGACCGCGTCCTCGAAG
>CAXTTN010000404.1:0-3417 GCA_964247105.1 uncultured Pseudonocardia sp. | reverse complement strand
GCGGCGTGCTCGGCGAGCGTGACGGCCACGTGCAGGTCGGCCAGCGCGTGCTTGATCGCCTGGAACGAGCCGACGGGCACGCCGAACTGCTGGCGGTCCTTGTCGTAGGCCACGGTGCGCGAGATCGCCTCGCGGGCGATGCCGACCAGGTCGGCCGCGACGAGGACGGTGGCCCGGGCCTCCAGCTGGGCGACCACCTCGGGCGTGGCGCCCGGGAGCGCCTCCCCCGCCCCGGCCACGACCGACGCGAGGCGGGTGGTGCCGTCGTACGAACCCCGCGGGGTGGCCGTGCCGCCCGTGACCAGCGCGAGGCCGCTCCCGGAACGCGCGACGACCACGTCGGCCACCGCGCCGTACTCGACGGCCGGCAGGGTGCCGGGGGCCGAACCGCGCAGCGTGAACGCGCCGACCGCGTCGCCGGCGGCGAGCTTCGGCAGCCAGGCCGCCTGCTGCTCGGACGACCCCGCGAGCCGGACCGCCTCGGCGGCGAGCACGGTGCCGCGCCACGGCCCGGGCGCCGCGCCGGCGCCGAGCGCGCGGGCGATCACCTGGGCCTCGACCAGCCCGAGGCCCAGGCCGTCGTGCTCCTCGGGGACGGTCACGGCGAGCCAGCCCTGCTCGGCCGCGGCCTTCCACAGCGACGCCGGGTGGCCGTCGCCCGACGCGTCCTCGAACACGCCGCGCACGGCGGCCAGGTCGAAGCGCTCGGCCAGGTAGGAACGGACCGCGGCGTCGAAGGCCAGCTGGTCCTCGTCGAGTGCGAAGAACATGGCTTCCCCTATCGCGGCAGGCCGAGCACGCGCTCGGCGGTGACGTTGCGCTGGACCTGCGAGGACCCGCCCCAGATCGTGACCGACCGCGACCACAGGGCCTGGGCGTGCAGGGGGGTCAGGTCGAGGCCGTCGATCTCGCTCAGGGTGGCGTCGTCACCGAGGATGTCGTCGAAGACCTCCCAGAGGTCCTGCGAGGGCTCCGACCAGATCAGCTTCGTCATCGACGCCTCGAACCCCAGGTCACGCCCCTGCTCCACCTGTGTCTGGACGTGCATGGCGTGCAGCCGCAGGCACTCCAGGTCGGTGAGGACGCGCGCGAGCTTGCCCCGGATCACCGGGTCCTCGTCCCGGCCGAGCTTCCGGGCCACCTCGACGACCTCGTCGTACTGCCGCCGGAACTCCGTGTACTGCGCGATCCCGGACGCGCCGCGCTCGAACGACAGCAGCAGCATCGCGGTACGCCAGCCGTCGCCGATCTCGCCGAGGCAGTCGGTGGCCGGGACGCGGGCGTCGGAGAAGAACACCTCGCCGAACTCGCTGGCGCCGCTCATCTGCTTGAGCGGGCGCGCGTCGACGCCGTCCTGGTGCATGTCGATCAGCAGCATCGAGATGCCGCGGTGCTTCTGCGAGCCCGGCTCGGTGCGCACCATCGTGAAGATCTTGTCGCCGTGGACGGCGTTGGTGGTCCACACCTTCTGGCCGTTGACGACGAAGTCGTCGCCGTCGCGGACGCCCTTCGTGGCGAGCGCAGCCAGGTCGGACCCCGCGCCGGGCTCGGAGAAGCCCTGGCACCAGATCACCTCGTTGCGCAGCATCGGGCCGATGATCTCCTTGCGTTGCGCGTCGGTGCCGATGGCCATCACGGTGGGCGCGAGGAAGGTCAGGCCGAGCGGGTTGACGGTGCGCGGCGCGTTCGCGAGCACCATCTCGACGTCGTAGATCGCCTTCATGCCCGGCGTGCCGCCGCGGCCGCCGAACTCGGTGGGCCACTGGATGCCGGCGAAGCCGGCGAGGGCCTTGTCACGCTCCCAGTCGCGGCGCAGGCGGAAGCTCTCGTCGTCGCCGAGGGACTCCCAGAAGCCCGGGCGCTTCCACTCGTCGGGGATGTTGGCCTGCAACCAGGACCGCAGCTCGCTGCGGAACTCCTCCTCGGCTGCGGTGTAGGTCAGGTCCATGGCTCCACCTTGGCATACTCACCGGTAACCAACCAGGTGGACGGGTACCCTCCGCGCATGCGTACGGAACGCGTGACGCTGAACCTGCCCGCCGACCTGCTGGGCGCGGCCCGGGACGCGGTGGAGCGGGGCACGTCGGAGAGCCTGGACGGCTACGTCGCCGAGGCGATGTCGGCCCGCCAGGCACGCGAGCGCTCGCTGGCCGTGCTGGCCGACCTCTACGGCGGCCCGCCACCCCCCGACGTGCTGGCCCAGGCTCGGCGGTCGCTCCTCCCCGGGGCCGCGGTGTGATCGGAGGACGCGTCCTGGACAGCTCCGCGCTCGCCGCGTTCGCCGTCGGCCGGCCGGTCTACATGCGGGCGCTGGTCTGGGCCGCCGTGGAGGAGAACCTCGTGCTGGCGGTCCCCAGCGCCGCGCTCGGCCGGGCCTGGGCCCTGCTCGCGCCCGAGCACCACCCGGCCCTGCAGGTGCTGCTCAACCTGCCCAACACCGTGATCGACGACCTGGGGACCGCCACGGCCCAGGAGTCCGGTCTGCTCATGGCCGCCTCCGGCGGCGACGACATCGTGGCGGGACAGGTGGCGGCGAGCGCGCGCCGGCGGGGGTGGCCCGCGGTGACCGGCGACCCGGGCACTCTCCGCAAGCTCGACGCCCGGGTCACGATCGAGGAGCTCCCGTGAAGCGGGCCTTGAGGTGGTCCAGCTCCGCCGCCGTCAGGCCGTTGGCCGTCAACCAGGCCGCCGTGCCGCCGTGTGCCTCGTCGAGGTGGGCCAGCACCGCGGCCATGGCCTCCGCGCGGGGCATGTGGCGCGTCAGGTCGTCGGGCATCGGCTCGCCCGCCGCCGCCGTCCACAGCCGGAACAGGGCCTCGACCCGCTCGGCGGAGAGCGCGTAGTCGGCCACCACCGCGTCCCGCTCGACGCCGATCGCGTCGAGCACCAGCGCCACGACCGTCCCGGTGCGATCCTTGCCCGCCGCGCAGTGCACCAGCGCGGGCCCCGCGTCCTGGGCGGCGAGCCTGCGCACGGCGTGCACGATGTTGCCGGGGTGGTCCTCGAGGTAGCCGAGGTAGTTGCGCACCAGCGGGTCGGTGTCGTCACCGGTCTCGGGCAGCCAGTTGCGGCTGTCGCCGATCAGGTTCAGGGCGACGGTCTCGACGCCGGCCGCGGCGAGGGCGGTCGGCCCGTCGCGGTCGACCTCGCGGGGCGTGCGCAGGTCGAGGATGAGCTTCAGCCCGAACACCTCGACGAGATGCCGCACGTCCGCTGGTGTCACGTACTCCAGCGACGCGCTGCGCAGCAGCACGCCGGGGAGCGTCGTGCCGCCGTCGCGCAGCGGGAGGCCGCCGACGTCGCGGACGTTCTCGATGCCCTCCAGCTGCAACCAGCGGTCGGGGGTGCTCACGTGGTGTACTCGGCGTCGATCACCACTCGATCCTAGGACGTGTCTGCTGGATCCATGCCGAGCGA
>CAXTTN010000403.1:0-3454 GCA_964247105.1 uncultured Pseudonocardia sp. | reverse complement strand
TCGCCCACCATGCGCTGCTCGCCAACCATCGCGGCAAGGCGATCACCTGGATGTCGGTCATCGTGCGCGGGCCCGGATCGGCGACCGGCGGCGCGGGCGCTGCGAGCACCGCGGTGGACGTGGGCGTCGGGCCGGCCACGACACGACCGTCCGCGACCGCGGCCAGCAGGTCGCGCGCCTGGGCGGCGGAGGGACGGGCGTCGGGATCGGTGGCGAGCAGCCGCATGAGCACGCCCGTCAGCGGCCCGGCGTGCTGCGGCGGCTCCACGTCGGCCGTGGCCACCTTGTGCAGCAGCGCGTAGGCGTTGTCGTCCAGGCCGAACGGCGGAACGCCCTCGACCGCGGCGTAGAGCGTGGCCCCGAGCGCGAACACATCGGACGCGGCCCGTGGCTCCCGGCCCTGCGCCACCTCCGGCGAGAGGAACGCGGGGGTGCCGGCGATCAGGCCGGTGCGGGTGAGCTGCACGTCGTCGACAGCGCGGGAGACGCCGAAATCGGCGACCTTGACGCGGCCGTCCTCGGCGATGAGCACGTTGCCCGGCTTGATGTCGCGGTGCACGACCCCGGCCAGGTGCGCGGCGGCCAGCCCGTCGGCGACCTGGCGGCCGATGTCGGCCACCTCGAGCGGCGCCAGCGGGCCCTTCAGCTTGAGCACCGTGGCCAGCGAGTCCGACGGCAGGTACTCCATCACCAGCCAGGGCCGCTCGTCGTGCACGACCACGTCGAACATGCTGATGACGTGGGCGTGCTGCAGCCGCGCGCCGATGCGCCCCTCGCGCAGGATCCGCTGGCGCGACTCCTCGACGGCCTCCGGGCTCGTGCCCGGTGCGACGGCGAGCAGCTCCTTCACCGCGACCGTGCGGTTGAGCAGCTCGTCGGTGGCCCGCCAGACCGCGCCCATCGCTCCGGCGCCGATCCGCTCCTCGATCCGATACCGGTCACCGATGCGGATCGGGTGGCCCTCGGGCGCCGTCATCGTCCTCCTTCGCTGCGTACGTGCAGCGCAACGCGCGGTCCCGCACGCGCGCACATCCTGGGAGAGAGTAGCGATGGGCGCTGAGAGACTGCTGAACGCGGGGGCCCACGGGCCTCCGCTGTGCCGGGTATCACCGGAGCAGGCCCAGCTTCGCCGCGCATGCCGGCCACGAACCGTAGCCGCCGCGGGAGTCGCGAACACGGGTGGCGACGGCGATCTGCTGCTCGCGCGTGGCCCCGTCGGCCTGCGGCGCGAACGCCCGGCCGCCGAAGCCGTCCCAGGTGGTGACGTCGAACTGGAGCCCGCCGAAGTAGCCGTTGCCGGTGTCGATCGCCCAGTCGCCGCCGGACTCGCAGCGGGCGAGCCGGTCCCACACCGCGTCCACCGGCGAGGCGACCACCGGCGCCGGCGGCGGCTCGGCCCTGACCCGGGGTTTCACGGCGTCGCCCGCTCGGGGGACGGCGGCGCCGGGGCGCCGCACCGGGGCGTCGAGGTCGACCCCGGCCGCGCCCGTGCGTCCCGCATCGGCGGGCGACGATCCGCCGAGACGGCACGCCGCCTGCACCGCGGCCGTCACCACGGCGTCCAGCAGCCCCGGCCCGCCGCCGCGCGCCTGGACCGGGGAGCAACGGTCGGGTACGGCGACGGTGGGCGCCGCGTGCGCGCGGCCCACGACGACCACCGGTGCGCCGCCGGCGGCCGCACCCGCCAGCAGCACCCCCGACACCACGACCACCACGCCCCAGCTGCGGAACCTGTCCATCCGCGCGACGCTAGGAACGCGGTGCACCGCCCCGTGGCCGATTGCGCACACCGGGCCGCCGTGGGCCGCGCCGTCGCAGCTCGGAGCGGTGGATGCGGAGCAACACCGTTCCCGATCGTTACCCCCGGGGCCCGCGCCGCGGCGCGCGCCGTCTCGTCACGCCGCGCGCGCAGCAACACGAGCGCGGCTCACAGCACGTGCGCGCGGCACGGCCCAGCCGGGACGTGAAGATCGCCCGCTCCTGAGCCTCAGTCGAAGGCGGGGTCCTCGGTGCGGGTGCGCTTCATCTCGAAGAAGTGCGGGTAGTTGGCCAGCAGCCGCGATCCGTCGAAGACCTGGCCCGCCACCTCGCCGCGGGGGATCCGGGAGATCACGGGACCGAAGAACGCGACGCCGTCGATGTGGATGGTCGGGGTGCCGACGTCCAGGCCCACCGGGTCCATGCCGCGGTGGTGGCTGGCGCGCAGCTCCTCGTCGAACGTGGTGACCGACGCGGCCTCGGCGAGCGAGGCGGGCAGGTCGAGCTCGGCGAGGGACTCCTTGATGACGACGTCGAAGTCCTTGTTGCCCTGGTCGTGGATCCGGGTGCCCATGGCGGTGTAGAGCGGCTCGAGGATCTCCTCGCCCCTCTCCTTGGCCGCGGCGATCGCCACGCGCACCGGGCCCCAGGCCTTCTCCATCATGGCCCGGTAGTTCTCGGGCAGGTCGCGGCCCTCGTTGAGCACGGCCAGGCTCATGACGTTCCAGTGGATCTCGATGTCGCGGACCTCGCGGACCTCCAGCATCCAGCGGGAGGTGATCCAGGCCCAGGGGCAGAGGGGGTCGAACCAGAAGTCGACGCGGGCGGTCTCGGTGCTCGTCATGACCCGTGCAACGGGTGAGGCCGCAACCCTGTTCCCATCTCGTGAGCGATGGGCAGAACCGCATGGTTGGATCGTCGGATGGCACCGCCCAACCTGACCCGGACCGACGCGCAGCGGCGCTCGTCGCTGCTGGACGTCGCCGAGTACGTCGTGGACCTGGACCTCACCGATGGTAGCGGCAAGCCCGGCTCCGAGACGTTCGCGACGACCACCGTGGTCACGTTCTCCTGCCGCGAGCCCGGTGCCGGCAGCTGGATCGACTTCGTCGGCGCCCACGTCGAGTCCGCGACGCTCAACGGCGTGGCGCTCGACGTCTCCGGCTACCGCGAGGACGACGGGATCGTGCTGGCCGACCTGGCCGCCGACAACGAGCTGCGCGTGGTCGCCACCGGCCGCTACATGAACACCGGCGAGGGCCTGCACCGCTTCGTCGACCCCGTCGACGGCGGCGTCTACCTCTACTCCCAGTTCGAGACGGCCGACGCGAAGCGCCTCTTCGCCTGCTTCGACCAGCCCGATCTCAAGGCCCGCTACACGCTCACCGTCACCGCTCCCGAGGACTGGACGGTCGTCTCCAACGCCGCCGCCGCGAGCGTCGAGAACGGGGTGCACCGCTTCGCCCGCACCGAGGTGTTCTCCACCTACCTCGTGGCGCTCGTCGCCGGGCCGTACGCGTCGTGGCACGACACCTACACCGAAGACCCGCCTGCGGGGTCGAGCATCGATACGGACGAGGCGTACGAGATCCCGCTGGGCCTGTACTGCCGCGCCTCGCTGGCCCCGCACATGGACCACGAGCGGCTGTTCACCGAGACCAAGCAGGGCTTCGGCTTCTACCACCGCAACTTCGGC
>CAXTTN010000402.1:1818-3497 GCA_964247105.1 uncultured Pseudonocardia sp. | reverse complement strand
TGCGGCGGAACTCGCCGTCGGTGGCCGCCGCCAGCCCGACCTCCTCCTGCAGCGCCACGGCACCGGCGATCGCGGTGTCCTCGGCCGCGCGGAGGCCCTCGGCGTCGAGGGTGCCGGCGGCGAACTGCGCGCGGGCGTCGAGGAGGGCGGCCGGGCGGAGCAGGCTCCCGACGTGGTCGGCCCGGAACGGCGGTTCGGTGCGTCGGTGCATGGGTCGCAACCTACGCTCGGCGCATGGATTACGGCGTCGTGACGTTCCTGACCGACTACGGCATCGACCCCCTGACGCTGGCCCGCGCGGTCGAGGGGCGCGGGCTGGACGCGCTGTTCCTCACCGAGCACACGCACATCCCGACGAGCCGCGAGTCGCCGTGGCCGGGCGGCGCCGAGCTGCCGCGCCGCTACTCCCACACCTACGACCCGTTCGCCGCGCTCGCCGCCATGGCCGCGGTGACCGAGCGGATCGCGCTGGGCACCGCGGTGTCGCTGGTGGCGCAGCACGACCCGATCGTGCTGGCCAAGACGATCGCGAGCGTCGACCGGATCTCGGGCGGACGGTTCGAGCTCGGCGTCGGGCCCGGTTGGAACCGTGAGGAGATGGCCAACCACGGCGTCGACCCGGCCCGGCGCACGGCGCGGATGCGCGAGCACGTGCTCGCCATGCAGGCGATCTGGGCGGCGGACGAGGCGGAGTTCCACGGCGAGTTCGTCGACTTCGACCCGATCTGGTCCTGGCCCAAGCCGGTGCGGACGCCCCCCATCCTGATCGGCGGCGACGGGCCGACCGTGCTCGACCGCGTCGTGGAGTACGGCCACGGCTGGATCCCGCTGCGCGTGCCGACCGCCGGTCTGGACGCGTTCGCGGCGCGGATCACCGAGCTGCGCGGCCGCGCCGACCGGCCGTTCGACGTCACGGTGTACGGGGCGAAGCCCACACCCGAGGCGGTGGCGGCGTACGCCGGGGCGGGCGTCGACCGCGTGCTGTTCGAGGTGCCCGACGGCGACCCCGACGCCACCCTGGCCCTCCTCGACGGCTACGCGGCGCTGCGAACCTGACGGCTGCGGACCTGACTTCAGGGGCGCGCGCTCGCCGCCCGCCGGTCCTCACCGTCGTGCAGCAGGCTCGCGCGGTCGGCCGCGGCGCGCACCGCGCGTTCGAGCTGCCAGCGCCGCTCGGCGAACTCCGCCCGCGTGACGGAGACGCCGAGCGCGCCGTTCACCTCGCCGTCCGCGCCGTGCACCGGAGCGGCCACGCCCGCGACGCCGGGCTCGAACTCCTCCACCTCCACCGCGGCGCCGTCGGAGCGGATCCGCATCAGCTCGCGGTCCAGCGCGCGGCGGTCGTCGACGGTGTGCGGGCCCAGCCGCGGCAGCCCGGTGCGCGCGAGAAGCTCCGACAGCCGCGCCGGCCGCAGCCCGGCGAGCATCACCTTCCCGGCCGCCGTCGCGTGGGCCGCGGTGGGCTCCCCGACGCGCAGGCCCGCCGGGCGGGGGTGGTCGACGCAGTCGTCGACGTGGGCGACGACGAGCTCGACGTCGCGGAACACCATCAGGTGCGCGGCCGCTCCGGCGGTGGTGTGCAGCTCGCGCAGCACCGCCCGCACCGCGGAGGGCGGGAGCACCTGCTCGGTGAGGCTGCGGTGCAGCTCCGCCACGCGGTAGCCCAGCCCGTAGCCGCG
>CAXTTN010000402.1:0-1808 GCA_964247105.1 uncultured Pseudonocardia sp. | reverse complement strand
CGTCGTGCAACCGCACGAGGTAGCCCTCCTCGACGAGCGTCCCCAGGGCGCGGTAGACGGTCGGCAGCGGGCACCCGAGCCGGCGGGCGATCGCCTTGGCCGTGACCCCGTCACCGGCAGCCGCCACCGCCTCGACGACGCGCAGGGCTCGCGTGATCGAGGAACCGGTGGTGCGCTCCGGTGCCACGGGGGCCAGTGTCGGGTAGACCTGTCCCGCACGGGCAGGACATGTCTCAAAAGGAGAACCGATGGACGACGCGCAGCTGCACCAACGGATCAACGACCTGGTCGCGGAGGAGCACCGGTTGGAGCGGGCCCACGTCGGGCAGGGCCTGTCGGACGCCGAGAAGGCCCGGCTGGAGGACCTCGGCGTGGAGCTGGACCGCTACTGGGACCTGCTGCGCCAGCGCGCGGCCCGCAGGAACGCCGGCTACGACCCCGACACGGCGCAGGAGCGCGCCGGGAACACGGTGGAGGGGTACCAGCAGTAGCCCCGCAACGAGCGGCACTCTCGTACGAACCTGTGCAACGAAAGTGCCACTCGTTCGGATGGGGTGGCGCATCCCGGGCACACTCGCCCCGTGCACGTCGAGGCGACCACCCCGGAGCGGCTCGGCGACGAGGTCGCCTCGCTCGTGCTGGCGCGGGAGGGGATCGTCCGCGTCGTCCTCGACGGGCCGGCGCCCACCCGGCCGGGGCCGCTCGCCGAGCGCGCGGCCGTGCTGCTGCGGGCGCGGGGGCGGGCGGCCGTCGTCGTCGACGCGGGCGACTTCCTGCGCCCGGCGTCCGTCCGGCTCGAGTACGGGCGCGAGGATCCCGACGAGCTCCTCGACGGCTGGCTCGACGTGGCCGGCCTGCGCCGCGAGGTGCTCGACCGGGCCGCGTCCGGGCAGGTGCTGCCGCGGCTCTGGGACGCGGCCGCCGACCGCGCGTTCCGCGGCGGATACGTCGACCTCCCCGCGGACGGCGTGGTGCTGCTGCACGGCGCGCTGCTGCTGGGGCGCGGGCTGCCGGCCGAGCTCACCGTGCACCTGCGCATGGGAACGGCCGCGCTGGCGAGGAACGGGGAGGCGGCCTGGACCCTGCCGGCACACGACCGTCACGAACGGGAACGCGTGGGGGAGGTGGATCTACTGGTGCTGGCCGATCATCCGGACCGACCTGCTGTACAAAAGAGTTGTGGGCGAGGAGGGAGTTGAACCCTCACGTCCTTACGGACACACGGACCTGAACCGTGCGCGTCTGCCATTCCGCCACTCGCCCTGACGGGAGGAAAGTTAGCACGGCCCCGGACGACCTCCCGCGGGCCCCCGCCCGGGGGACGTGGCGCTCCGGGGTAGCACAGATACGATCGTCGCTGTCAGCAACACGCCGATGGGTACGGAGGAAGATCGGTTGGGCCGCGTGGACAGGTTCGAGCGCCGTCTCCAGGGGATGGTGGGCGATGCTTTCGCGCGGGTTTTCGGTGGCAGTGTCGTTCCCCAGGAAGTCGTGCAAGCACTGCTCAGGGAAGCCGAGGACCACATCGAGCAGCTCCCGGGAGGTCGCCGCCTGGTGCCCAACCGGTTCACCGTGCTGCTCAGCCCGTCCGATCTCGTACGCATGGCCGGTGACCGGGCCCAGATCGTGGAGTCGCTGTCTGGCTCAGTCACCGAACAACTCGCCGACCAGGGATGGGACACCTTCGGCGAGGTCGTAGTCTTCCTGGAGCGCTCCGACGCGCTGCACACGGGACAGTTCCGCACCCGCTCGTCCGTGGATCCCGACGCTTCCCGCCGGGACGCCATCCGAGCACGCGACGCAGGAGA
>CAXTTN010000401.1:0-3516 GCA_964247105.1 uncultured Pseudonocardia sp. | reverse complement strand
CACCTCCGGCGCGAGGGAGATGATCTTCATGAACTTCTTGTCGCGGAGCTCGCGACCGACCGGTCCGAAGATGCGGGTCCCTCGCGGCTCGCCGTCCGGCTTGATCAGCACGGCGGCGTTCTCGTCGAACCGGATGTAGGAACCATCCGGACGGCGCCGCTCCTTGACGGTGCGCACGATGACGGCCTTGACGACGTCACCGCGCTTCACCCCGGCGGCGGGGATGGCGTCCTTCACGGTGGCGACGATGACGTCACCGATGCCCGCGTAGCGCCGGCCCGAACCGCCCAGCACCCGGATGCACAGGATCTCCTTGGCACCGGTGTTGTCCGCGACGCGCAGTCGCGACTCCTGCTGGATCACTTCGCCTTCTCCAGGATCTCCACGAGCCGCCAGCGCTTGGTGGCCGACAGCGGGCGGGTCTCCATCAGCCGGACGCGGTCGCCGACGCCGGCCGTGTTGGCCTCGTCGTGCGCCTTCACCTTGGTGGTCCGGCGGATGACCTTGCCGTACAGCGGGTGCTTCACGCGGTCCTCGAGGGACACGACGATCGTCTTGTCCATCTTGTCGGAGACCACGAGGCCCTCACGGACCTTCCGCTCCCCGCGGGTGGTAGTTGCCTCACTCATGCCGCGCCCTCATCTTCGGTCGGCGCCACGGAGAGGCCCAGCTCGCGCTCGCGCATGATCGTGTAGATCCGCGCGATGTCGTGCCGGACGGTACGCAGCCGCCGGTTGTTGTCCAGCTGCCCGGTGGCCATCTGGAAGCGGAGGTTGAACAGCTCCTCCTTGGCCTCCCGCACGCGGAGCACCAGCTCCTCGTCGGTGAGCTCCCGCAGCTCGGCTGCGGTGGTCGTCGAGGCGGCCATCAGATGTCACCACCCTCACGGGTCACGATCCGGCACTTCATCGGCAGCTTGTGCATCGCGCGGCGCAGGGCCTCGCGGGCGGTCTGCTCGTTGGGGTAGCTCATCTCGAAGAGCACCCGGCCGGGCTTGACGTTGGTGATCCACTTCTCCGGGGAGCCCTTGCCGGAACCCATGCGGGTCTCGGCCGGCTTCTTGGTGAGCGGACGGTCGGGGAAGACGTTGATCCACACCTTGCCGCCACGCTTGATGTGCCGGTTGATGGCGATACGCGACGACTCGATCTGCCGGTTGGTGACGTAGGCGGGCTCGAGAGCCTGGATGCCGAAGTCACCGAAGTTGACGCGGGTGCCACCCGAAGCGGCGCCGGTGCGGTGCGGCCGGTGCTGCTTGCGGTGCTTGACCCTGCGGGGGATCAGCATGACTAGGCCTCCCCACCGGTCGACTCGGGAGCGGGCGCCTCGACGGTCGCCGTGGCGGTGCCGCCACCGGAGGCCTGCTCGGCCGCGGCGCGACCGGCCTCGGTGCTGGTGCCCGTGGTGCCGGTGGAACCCGAGCGCCGGCGGGCCGGACGCTCACGGCGCGGGCCGCGGTCGCCACCGGGAGCGGCGGCACCAGCCGGAGCACCCTCACGGCGCCCACCGACGACGTCGCCCTTGTAGATCCACACCTTGACGCCGATGCGTCCGAACGTGGTGCGGGCCTCGAAAAGGCCGTAGTCGATGTCGGCGCGCAGCGTGTGCAGCGGGACGCGACCCTCGCGGTAGAACTCCGACCGCGACATCTCCGCGCCGCCGAGACGGCCCGAGCACTGCACCCGGATGCCCTTGACCTGCGGCGAGCGCATGGCCGACTGGATGGCCTTGCGCATCGCGCGGCGGAAGGCCACACGGTTGGACAGCTGCTCGGCCACGCCTTGCGCCACGAGCTGGGCGTCGGACTCGGCGTTCTTGACCTCGAGGATGTTGAGCTGGACCTGCTTCTTGGTCAGCTTCTCGAGGTTGCCGCGGATGCGGTCGGCCTCGGCGCCGCGCCGGCCGATCACGATGCCCGGACGCGCGGTGTGGATGTCCACCCGCACGCGGTCCCGGGTGCGCTCGATCTCGACCTTGGAGATGCCGGCCCGCTCCATGCCCTTGGAGAGCATCTTGCGGATCTCGACGTCCTCCTTGACGTACTCGGCGTACTGCTTGTCGGCGTACCAGCGCGACTTCCAGTCGGTGGTGATGCCGAGCCGGAAACCGTGCGGGTTGATCTTCTGACCCATTAGCGGGTCCTCCCCTTCGCGCCGCGCGCACCGCGGCCGCTCTTGACGGCCAGCTCCTGCACCTCGACGGTGATGTGGCTGGTGCGCTTGCGGATCCGGTACGCGCGGCCCTGGGCCCGCGGACGGATGCGCTTGAGCGTCGGACCCTCGTCGGCCGTGGCCAGAGCCACGAACAGCGACTCGCCGTCCATCTGGTGGTTGTTCGCGGCGTTCGCAGCAGCGCTGGCGATCACCTTGAACAGCGGCTCCGCGGCGGCCTGCGGCGAGAACCGCAGGATGTCGAGGGCCTCCTGCACCGGCCGGCCCTTGACGAGCGCGACCACGCGCCGGACCTTGGTCGGCGACATGTGCACGTACCGCGCGACTGCGCGCGCCCGGGCGGGCGCGTCGGCGGAGCTTGTGGCTGTCTCAGCCATTGTCTCTCTCCTCCTCTGCCAGCCCGCTCAGCGCCTGCGCGCCTTGCGGTCGTCCTTGATATGGCCCCGGAAGGTCCGCGTGGGCGCGAACTCCCCCAGCTTGTGGCCGACCATCGAATCCGAGATGAACACCGGCACGTGCTTGCGGCCGTCGTGCACCGCGATCGTGTGGCCGATCATGTCGGGGATGATGGTGGACCGACGGGACCAGGTACGGATGACGGTCTTCTTGCCCGACTCGTTGAGGACGTCCACCTTCTTGAGCAGGTGGTCATCCACGAAGGGGCCCTTCTTCAGGCTGCGTGGCATCTTTTACCTCCCTGCTCAGCGCTTGTTCTTGCCGGTGCGACGGCGACGGACGATCAACTTGTCGGACGGCTTGGTGCGGCGGGTGCGGCCCTCGGGCTTGCCCGCGGGGTTGACCGGGTGGCGACCACCGGAGGTCTTGCCCTCACCACCACCGTGCGGGTGGTCGACGGGGTTCATGGCGACACCGCGGACGGTCGGGCGCTTGCCCTTCCACCGCATGCGGCCCGCCTTGCCCCAGTTGATGTTGGAGTGATCGGAGTTGCCGACCTCGCCGATGGTGGCGCGGCAGCGGACGTCGACGTTGCGGATCTCGCCCGAGGGCAGCCGGAGCTGCGCGTACGGGCCGTCCTTCGCCACCAGCTGGACCTTCGCGCCCGCCGAGCGGGCCATCTTCGCGCCGCCACCGGGGCGGAGCTCGATCGCGTGGATCACGGTGCCGGTGGGGATGTTGCGCAGCGGCAGGTTGTTGCCGACCTTGATGTCGGCCTTCGGGCCTGCCTCGACCCTGTCGCCCTGCTTGAGCTTCTCCGGCGCGACGATGTAGCGCTTCTCGCCGTCGGCGTAGTGCAGGAGCGCGATCCGCGCGGTGCGGTTCGGGTCGTACTCGATGTGCGCGACCTTGGCCGGCACGCCATCTTTGTCCGCTCGCCGGAAATCGA
>CAXTTN010000400.1:0-3521 GCA_964247105.1 uncultured Pseudonocardia sp. | reverse complement strand
CACCATCATCGGGAACGGGTGCGGCCCCGCGACCGTGCCGAGCAGGTAGTGCGTCCCGTCGACGTTCGTGACCCAGTCACGCAGCGCCTCGTTGATCGCGTCCTTCAGGGTGCGGGACCCGGTCTTCACCGGGATGACGGTGGCGCCGAGCAGCCGCATCCGCGCGACGTTGAGCGCCTGCCGCTCGGTGTCGACCTCGCCCATGTAGACGACGCACTCGAGGCCCATCAGCGCGCACGCGGTGGCCGTGGCCACGCCGTGCTGGCCCGCGCCGGTCTCGGCGATGACGCGCGACTTGCCCATCCGCTTGGTGAGCAGCGCCTGCCCCAACACATTGTTGATCTTGTGGGAGCCGGTGTGGTTGAGGTCCTCGCGCTTGAGCAGGATCCGGGCGCCGCCCGCGTGCTCCGACAGCTTCGCGGCGTCGGTGAGCGGGGACGGGCGGCCGGAGTAGTCGCGGTGCAGCCGGTCGAGCTCGTCGAGGAACTCGCGGTCGCCGCGGGCCTTCTCGTACGCGGTGGTCAGCTCCTCGAGCGCGGCCACCAGCGCCTCCGGGACGAACCGGCCACCGTAGCGCCCGAAATGTCCCTTCGCATCGGGTTCGTGTCCTGACGGCGTCTCGATGCCGTCGCTGGCCTGTACGGAGGTGCTCACCGCACCATTCTGGAACACGACGGATGGAAGCCCGCAGCCACCAGGCTCCGGACGGCGCCCTGCGGATCGCCGCTGGTCACCAGGCTCTCGCCGGTCAGCACGGCATCGGCGCCCCAGCCGGCGTAGGTGAGCAGGTCGCCCGGGCCGCGGACGCCCGACTCGGCCACCCGCATCACGTCGCTGGGCAGGCCGGGCGCGATCCGGCCGAAGATCGACCGATCGACCTCCAGGGTGTGCAGGCTGCGCGCGTTGACGCCGATGACCTTGGCCCCGGCCTCCAGCGCGCGATCCGCCTCCTCCTCGGTGTGCACCTCGACCAGCGCCGTCATCCCGAGGGACTCGACGCGGTCGAGCAGCGCGTCGAGGGCGTTCTGCTCCAGCGCCGCGACGATCAGCAGCACCAGGTCGGCGCCGAACGCGCGGGCCTCGTGCACCTGGTAGGGCGTGACGACGAAGTCCTTGCGCAGCACCGGCACCTCGACGGCGGCGCGCACCGCGGCCAGATCGGCCAGCGAGCCGCCGAAGCGGCGCTGCTCGGTGAGCACGCTGATCACCCGGGCGCCGCCCTCGGTGTAGGACACCGCCAGCTCCGCGGGATCGCTGATGGCGGCGAGATCACCCTTGGACGGGCTGCGCCGCTTCACCTCCGCGATCACGCCGATGCCCGGCGCGCGCAGCGCCGCCATCACGTCCCGGGGCGGCGCGGCCGCCGTGGCGCGGCGCTTGATCTCGGCGAAGTCCACGGCTGCCTCGCGTACGGCGAGATCCGCCCGCACGCCGTCCACGATGGAATCGAGGACGCTGCCTCCGCTGCGCTCCATGCGGTGGTCCTCTCCTTCGGATCGGCCGGCCCGACGACGGGCCGCTCGCGGGCCCGAGCATCAGTGACGAGCCATGCTAGCCAGCCCCGCGGCCGGCGCCGTCGTCAGGATCGTCCCCCTCGTCCCCCACCGGGTCGGCGGTGGGGTCCCGTCCGGCGTCGAGGTCCTGCCAGGCGGCCCGATCGGGATCGACCTCGACGGGGCGCGCGCCCGGCGCGGCGTAGCGCGCGCCGAGCCGGGCCAGGCGGGGCTCGCGCAGCAGCACGAACACCCCGGCGGCGAGCAGGACCACCCCCGCCGCGACCGCGAGGACCGCGGCCGGGGCTCGGGTCCCGCCGCTCGGCCCGATCACCGCGACGGCCGCACCCGCGAGCCCGAGCAGGGCCGCCAGCACCCGCCGCACCACGCCGCCGGTGGCGACGAGGCCGGCCACACCCGCGAGCGCCACCCAGGCGAAACCGGACAGCGACGGGGACGCCTGCGCGCCGGCCAGGGCCGAGGAACCCCAGAGCAGCCCCGCGGCCCCGGCCGGCGCGACGCAGGCCAGTCCCAGCGCGCGCCGTCCCCGGGCGGCGGCGGTCGCTTCCGTGCTCACGCGGGCGAGAGCCGGGCGCGGCGTCACGGGGGTGGGGTCAGCGTGGCGGCCGTCGCCACGGCGGAGAGGACCGCGCGGGCCTTGTTCAGGCACTCGGTGTCCTCCGCGACGGGGTCGGAGTCGGCCACGATCCCGCCGCCGGCCTGCACGTACGCCACCCCGTCGCGGACCAGGGCGGTGCGGATGGCGATGGCGGTGTCGGCGTTGCCGGCGAAGTCGAGGTAGCCGACGATGCCGCCGTAGAGGCCGCGCCGCGTGGGTTCGAGCTCCTCGATGATCGCCATCGCCCGCGGCTTCGGTGCCCCCGACAGCGTGCCGGCCGGGAAGCAGGCGGTGACGGCGTCGAAGGCGTTGCGGTCGCGGCGCAGCGTGCCCGTCACCGTCGAGACCAGATGCATGACGTGGCTGTAGCGCTCCACCGAGAAGAAGCTGCGGACCTTCACCGTGCCGGGCTCGCACACGCGGCCCAGGTCGTTGCGCCCGAGGTCGACGAGCATGACGTGCTCGGCCCGCTCCTTCTCGTCGGTGCGGAGGTCCTTCTCCAGCTGGAGGTCCTCCTCCTCGGTGACCCCGCGCCAGCGCGTGCCGGCGATGGGGTGCGTGGTGACGACCCCGTCCAGGACCGTGACCAGCGCCTCCGGGCTGGAGCCGACGATCTCGAACCGCTCTCCGGCCGCGGACTCGAGCCGGAGCAGGTACATGTAGGGGCTCGGGTTGGTGGCGCGCAGGACCCGGTAGACGTCGAGCGGATCGGCGTCGCACGCGGTCTCGAACCGCTGCGACACCACCACCTGGAACGCCTCGCCCGCCCGGATCTGCTCCTTCGCCACCTCGACGGCGGCGTGGTGCTCGGCCGGGGTGCGGCGGCGGGTGAAGACCGGCTCGGCGGACCGGTACACCGCCACCGTCGACGGGGACGGCGCGGCCAGCGCCGCGGTCATGGCGTCCAGCCGGGCCACCGCGTCGTCGTAGGCCTCGTCGACGCGCTCGTCGCTCGCGTCCCAGTTGATCGCGTTGGCGATCAGCGTGATCGTGCCCTCGTGGTGGTCGACGGCGGCCAGGTCGGTGGCGAGCAGCATCACCAGCTCCGGGATCCGGAGATCGTCCACGGCGAGGTTCGGGAGCCGTTCCAGGCGCCGGACGACGTCGTAGCCGAGGTAGCCGACCATGCCGCCGGTGAGCGGCGGGAGGCCGGGCAGCGGCTCGCTGTGCAGCTCCTCGACGACCGTGCGCAGCGCCGCCATCGGGTCACCGGTGGTGGGGAGCTGCGCGGGGACGTCCCCGGTCCAGGTCAGCGCGCCGTCGACGACGGTCATCGTGGCCGCGGACCGCGCGCCCACGAACGACCAGCGCGACCACGACCGGCCGTTCTCGGCCGACTCGAACAGGAACGTGCCGGGGCGGTCACCGGCCAGCTTGCGGTAGACCCCGACCGGGGTCTCGTCGTCGGC
>CAXTTN010000399.1:0-3550 GCA_964247105.1 uncultured Pseudonocardia sp. | reverse complement strand
GTGTCCCCGGATGCGGTGTCCCCGGATGCGGTCGCCCCGGCCGCGGCCGCTCCCGATCCGCCGGCCCCGGTGCAGCCCGCTCCCGATCCGCCGGCCCCGGTGCCGCCGGTCGTGCCCGATCCCGTGCCGCCCGGTCCGGTGGCTCCCGATCCCGTCGTACCGCCGCCGGATCCCGCCACGAGCCCGCCCGGTTCGGACACAACGCCGGCCGATCCGGTCACGGTGCCGCCGGTGGTGGTCACCAGCGATCCACCAGCGGCCACGACCGATCCGCCGCCCCCCGCGGACACCGCGGGCCAGGGAGGCGCGGACGTCGGTGCGGCCGACAGCGGCGGCGCGGCGCCCGCACTGGCCCCCGCCGACGTCGCGCCCGCCGACACCCCCGCCGACACGTCCGGTGGCGGCACCACCGACGCGGCCGCGGACGGCGGCAGCTCCCTCACCGTCGACCTGCTCGCGACGGTCTCCGACGCCGCCTCGGACGCCGCGAACAACGCCAGCGCTGCCGCCGGGGGCGGCTGAACCCGGCGGGTGTCAGTCCACCCGCACCACCGTGCCGGCCGGCACGGTGGTGAGCCGCCCCGGCACCAGGCCCTTCACGACGTGGATCTCCGTCACGTGCAGCTCCAGCCGGAGTGATCTCTCACACATCACAACGGGTATGATCGGTGGGCGTCGCACCGCGCGATCACCGCTGATGGCAGGATGCGGCAGTGCCTGCGGCCCCTCACGCCTGGCCGGACCGACGGGCGTCACGGCGCGCCGCCGCGGCCGTGCTCGGCGTCGCCATCGCCCTGCTGGCATCCGTCGCGCTCGTGGCGACGATGCACGGGGAGGCCCGCACGCTGGCCACCAACCTCGTCGGGTGCGCCTTCGCCGCGGCCGGCGCGATCGGCTGTGCGCGGGGCGCCGCGCAGCGCTCCGGCCCGCCGCGGCGCGGCTGGATCGCGCTGGCCGTCGCGTGCTCGGCCTGGGGCGGGGGCCAGGTGGCGTGGACGTTCTAAGAGAAAGTCCTCGACGTGCCGACGCCCTACCCGTCGCTCGCCGACGTCGGCTACCTCGTGTTCCCCGTCGTCGCGCTGGTCGGCCTGGTGCTGCTCGCGCCGCCCGACCGCGGGCTGGCGCGGCCGCGGCGGGTCCTGGACGCGCTCATGGTCGGGTGCGCGCTGGGCCTGCTGTCGTGGATCGCGGTGATCGCCGCCGCCGTCGAGAGCGCCGACGGCTCGGAGCTGGGGTTGGCGGTGTCGCTCGCCTACCCGATCGCCGACGTCGTGCTGCTCACCGTCACCCTGCTCACCGTCGCCCAGACCCGCAACGATCCCCTGCTGTGGGGGCTGCTCGGTGCCTCCGTGCTGGCGATGACGGTGTCCGACGGGCTCTTCGCCCTCACGATCGGGATGGACACCTACGCCACCGGCTCGGCCGCCGACTACGGCTGGTGGACGGCGTTCGCGCTGATGGGCGCGGCGGGCCTGCTCGCGGGCGGCCACACGGGCCGCGCGGTGGGCGCCCTCCCCCGCGCGCCGGCCCGCGCCGGGCTGCTGCCCTACGTCCCCCTCGCCGCCGCCGTGCTGGTGGCCTCGGTCGACTCGATGCGCGGCGTCCTGCTGGGGCCGGTCGCGGTGGCTCTCGTCGTGGCGCTGGTCCTGCTCGCGCTGGCCCGCCAGTACATGACCGTGCGCGAGAACCAGCAGCTCGCCCGCACCGTGGCGATGCGCGAGGTGGAGCTGCACCGGCTCGCCTTCCACGACGCGCTCACCGGGTTGGCCAACCGCGCGCTGTTCCTCGACCGGTTGGAGCACGCCCTCGAGCTCGCCGAGCGGGAGGAGCGGCGCGTGTCGGTGGCGTTCGTGGACCTCGACGGGTTCAAGGCCGTCAACGACTCGCTCGGCCACGCCGCGGGCGACGCGCTGCTGGTGCGCGTCGCGGAGCGGTTCCGGGGCGCGCTGCGGGCGTCGGACACGCTGGCGCGCCTGGGCGGCGACGAGTTCGCGGTGCTCGTGGAGCAGGCCGACGCGGCGGTCGTCGCCGCGACGCTGCTCGA
The DNA here is from genome assembly GCA_964247105.1 of uncultured Pseudonocardia sp. GTDB lineage: Bacteria > Actinomycetota > Actinomycetes > Mycobacteriales > Pseudonocardiaceae > Pseudonocardia. Next base: position 1,506 of record CAXTTN010000399.1, on the reverse strand, counting down.
GACCCTGCGCACGCCGTTCCGGCTCGACGGCCGGACGGTGTCGGTCGCCGGGAGCATCGGCATCGCCACCGCCGAGAGGGGCGGGGGCTCCGCGCAGGCCGCCACCCTGCTCCACCGCGCGGACGTCGCGATGTACACCGTCAAGACGGCGGGCAAGAGCGGCCTCGCCGTGCACACCCCGACGATGACGCACCCGGGCGGCGTCACCGACCTGGCGCGGGCGTTCCCCGTCGCCCTCGAGAGCGGCGCCGTCCAGGCCGCCTACCAGCCGGTCGTCGATCCGGTCACCGGGCGGATCGGCGCGCTGGAGGCGCTGGCGCGCTGGACCCACGAGGGTGTCGAGGTGCCGCCCGACACGTTCGTGCCGATCAGCGTGCAGACCGGGCTGTCGGAGCGGCTGACGGCGGTCATGCTCGAGCACGCGTGCGGCCGGCTCGCGATCTGGAACGCCGGGCTCGGCCACCGCAGGCTGCGGGTGGCGGTGAACGTCGACCCGACCGAGTTCACCGACGCCGAGCTGCCCGACCGCATCGTGGCGCTCATCGAGCGGTTCGGCCTCGGCCCCGGGCAGCTCGTGCTGGAGATCACCGAGACCGGGATGAGCAACCGCCCCGAGGAGATGCTGGACGTGATGAGCCGCCTGCGCGGGGTCGGCGTCCGGCTGGCGCTCGACGACTTCGGCACCGGCTACAGCTCACTGGCCCGCCTCGCGAGCGTCCCGCTGGACACCGTCAAGATCGACCGGTTCTTCGTGGCCGACATCGACCACGACCTGCGTCAACGCCGCTTCCTCGTCGGGTTGTTCCAGCTCACCCGCCATCTGGGGCTGCGGACCGTGGCCGAGGGCGTGGAGCGGCCGGGCCAGCTGCGCGAGCTGGCGCGGCTGGGCTGCGACCTGGTGCAGGGCCATCTCGTGGCCCGCCCGGCGCCGGCCGAGGAGCTGACGCCCCTGGTGCTCGCCGAGGGCTCGGTGCTGGCCCCGCACCTGCTGCGCAAGCCGGGCTGAGCCCCCGCGGGCTGGGCCCGGGCACAGCTCAACCCACCGAACGAGTGGCACTCTCGTCGCACAGGTTCACACGAAAGTGCCACTCGTACCGTGAGAGGTCAGGGCTGCGGCCCGGCGCTGCTCCAAGGCTGTCCGGCCGGGGCCGGTGGGGGTGCCGTGCAGCCGCAGCCGCGCCATGCCGCCGTCGGGGAAGATGTCCACCCGCACCGCGGTGACCGGCACGGCGGGCAGCCGGAAGCGGTGGCGGGTCTCGGGCTGCATCGCGGTGCGGGGCAGGAGCTCGCGCCACTCGCCGTCCCCGTCCCCGGACCTGTCACAGCCGCGGACCGCGGCCGAGCCCGGCGCGTTGTGCAGGAACCAGCTCGTGTCCAGCTCCACGACGGCCACCGTGCTCTGCGCGGCGAGGGTCACCTCGACCCAGTCGTTGCCGTCGTCACGGCGCCGCGAGGTCTCCCAGCCCTCACCCATGGAGCGGGCCGGGCCGGGGAGCAGCAGGTTGT
>CAXTTN010000398.1:0-3561 GCA_964247105.1 uncultured Pseudonocardia sp. | reverse complement strand
GGGTGACAGCGCGTCGACCACGGCCATCAGGTCCTCGACGAGATCGCCGAGGTCGAGCGACCCGTCCAGCGGGGAGGGTGCGTAGCCGCGCAGGTTCACCGCGGCCACGCGGAACCCGGCATCGACCAGCGAGGCGGCGAGACCGTCGTAGGTGGAGGCGTCGTCGGGAAAGCCGTGCAGGCAGACGACGAGCGGACCGTCGGTACCCGAGCGACGGACCCCGAACACGCCCCGGGGCGTGGGCAGGTCGGTGTAGACCGCCGCGGCGCCGCTCGCGGTCATCGGGCCGCCCCCGTCCCGCCGGCGGCCGGTGTGGCCTGCTGCACTCCTCCTGGTGGTCCGGCCAGGGCGCAGAGCACCGCGGCCGCTACGAGCACGACCGCGCCGACCGCCATCGCCGCCCCGGTCCCGGCGGCGAACGCCGTGCGGGCGGCGGCGGCCAGGCCGTCACCGGCCGGGCCCAGGCTCGCTGCCACCCCGAGGGCCGCGCCCGCGCTGCCGTCCACGGCGGCCGCCGGCTCCGGAGGCAGGGCTGCCGCGGCCGTCGCGATCTCGTTGCGGTAGGTGGCGATGAGGACGCTGGACAGCACGGCGATCCCCAGCACCCCGCCGACCTCGCGCGTGATGTCGTTGACGGCGCTGGCCACCGACCGGCGCTCGGCCGGCAGCCCGTCGAGGATGAGCACGGTGCCCGGCGTGATCGCCGCACCGAAGCCGAGGCCGAACACCAGCAACCCGGCCGCGAGGACGGGCAGCGATCCGTCGGCGACCAGCAGGCCTGCGGCGATCGTCGCGAACCCCGCGCCCATCGCCGCGAGCCCGGCGGCGCCGACCACCCGGGTGCCGAGCCGTCGCAGCAACCCCGGTGCCAGCCCGGTCCCGGCCCCCACCCCGAGCGGGATGACGAGCAGGGCCAGCGCCGCCTGCAGCGGAGCCAGGTCGCGCACGATCTGCAGGTACTGCGGCGCGAGGACGAACAGGCCGAGCGAGGCGAAGAACTGCGCGCTCACGATCAGCGAGCCGGTGCTCAGGCCGCGCGAGCGGAACAGCCGCACGTCCAGCGACGGGGTCCGCGAGCGCAGCTCGTGCACCACGAACCCGGCGAGTGCCGCCACACCGAGGGCGAGCGCGCCCACCGTCGTCGCGCTGCCCCACCCGGTGACCGGCGCCTCGACGATCCCGTAGACGATCCCGCCGAGGGCGACGACCGACAGCACCGCTCCCAGCGGGTCGAGCGACAGCTGCGGGTTGCGCTGCTGGGCCACGAGCAGCACCACCGGCACGATCAGCGCCACGGCGAGCGCGCCGAAGAGCAGCTGGACACTGCCCCACCAGAAGAACTCCAGCAGCACCCCGGCCACGACCGTGCCGGCCACCGCCCCGATCGCGCTGACCGCCGACCAGACCGCCACGGCGAACGCCCGCCGCTCCACGGGATAGCTGTCGACGAGCGCGGAGAGCGTCACCGGGAACACCGCGGCCGCCCCCATCCCGGCCACGGCCCGCAGCACGATGAGCATCGTCGGATCGGCGGCGTAGGCCGACGCGAGGCAGGCGCCGCCGAACACCACCAGGCCGGCCGTGAGCACGGTCCGCCGCCCGACCCGGTCCGCCGCGATGCCGGCCGGCAGCAGGAGGGCGGCGAAGCTCAACGCGTAGGCGTCGATGATCCAGGTCAGCTCGGTCTGGCCGGCACCGATGTCGGTGGCGAGCTGCGGCAGGGCGATCGCCAGGGCCGAGTTGCCCGCCACCACCAGCGCCAGTGCAGAACACAGCACCACCAGGAGTGCTCTCACAATTACCTCCGTTGCCGAGTAACTCCGCTACGGAGGAGTTTGCGGGTAGGATCAGCGCATGGCAAGTCGACGACCCCACGACGCGGTCGAGCAGGCCGAGCGAGCCCGGATGGCCGCCTCCGAGACGTCCTGGGCCCTGCGGGACGTCAACCGCGCCGCCGCCGAGGTCGACCAGGCGCTCGCCGAGCGCCTCGGCATGCGCCCGCTCGACTACGTCGCGATGGGGCACGTCCTCACCGCCGACGGCGGGATCGGTCCCCACGAGCTCAGCGCGCGACTGCGGATCAGCTCCGGCTCCGCGACCGAGCTGGTCGACCGCCTCGAACGCTCCGGCCACCTGCGGCGTGAGCGCGACGCCCACGACCGGCGGCGCGTCGCCCTGCGGGCCACCGACACGGCGGTCCGGCAGATCCTCGGCGAGCTCGGCCCGCTGTTCACCGCCCTGGACGACCTCGACGACGAGTTCACCGACCAGGAGCGCGACGCCGTCGTGCGCTACCTGCGGCTCGCCGCGCGCTCGATGCGCTCGTACAACGCCGGGCATCAGTAGACCTGATACCCGGCATACGCAGAATCGCGTTCCCGAATTCCGTGCGAGGTGTTCGAATCGTGAGAAGCATCACTGCTCACGTGAGGATTTGACGCCGATGTCCGAGACCCTTCATCGAGTGGGCAGAGGCCAGCAGGTCGCCGGGCCGCTGCAGCTCGTCCTGCTGCTCGCCGGCAGTTGCATGGCCGTGCTGGGTTCGGTGCTCATCGCGCCGGTGCTGCCGCAGATGGCCACCGAGTTCGCGACCACGTCGGGCGTCGACATCCTGGTGCCGATCGCACTGACGATCCCCGCGCTGCTCATCGGGCTCACGGCCCCGTTCGCCGGGATCGTCGTGGACGCGATCGACCGCAAGCGGCTGCTGATCGGCGCGATGGCCGTCTACTCGGTGGTGGGCACAGCGCCGCTCTACCTCGACTCGCTCGGTGCGATCGTCGCCAGCCGGGTCGGCGTGGGCCTCTGTGAAGCTGCGATCATGACCTGCTGCACCACGCTGATCGGCGACTACTGGTCGGGCGCGAAGCGCACCCGCTACCTGGGCCTGCAGACGCTGGTGGCGGCGCTGTCGGCCACCGCCTTCTTCGCCGTCGGCGGGGTGCTGGGGGCGTCGGGCTGGCGCACCCCGTTCTGGCTGTACGCGGCCGCGATCGTCATCGCGATCCCGATGGCCGTGGCGCTGTGGCAGCCCGTCCGGCCGGCCACGGAACCGGTCCGCCGCAAGCTGGAGCCCGTGCCGTGGGGTGCGCTCGCCGGGCCGGTGGCCGTGACGTTCTTCGGCGGGGTCTGGTTCTACGTGCTGATCGTGCAGCTCTCCTTCGTCCTGACCGCGCTGGGCAGCGGCGCGCCGGGCACGATCGGGGCGGTGTCGGCCGCGATGTCGCTCGCCACCGCGGCCGGGGCGGTCGCGTTCTCCCGCGTCGCGGGCCGGGGTCCGCGGATCCTGCTGCCCGCCGAGTTCGGGCTGACCGCCGTCGGGCTCGGGATCGTCGCGACGGCCGGGGCGCTGCCCCAGGTGACCGTCGGGGCGGTCCTGGCCGGGTTCGGCACCGGCATGCTGCTGCCGACGCTGCTGACCTGGGCGATGAACCGCCTGACGTTCGCCCAGCGCGGCCGCGGCACCGGGATCTGGACGGGGTCGCTGTTCGTCGGGCAGTTCCTGTGCCCGCTCATCGTGGCCGGGGTGGCGGCGGCGGTCGGCGGGCTCCAGCCGGCGAT
>CAXTTN010000397.1:2459-3580 GCA_964247105.1 uncultured Pseudonocardia sp. | reverse complement strand
ATCGGCGTCGCGTTCATCGGCGCGGCGTTCCTGTCGAGCATCCTGCGCAACCGCAAGGTGGCCGCGCGGGGCGTCGAGACGCCCGAGACGGCCGACGAGCTGGCCCGGTCATGACGGTATCGCTGCAGAAGGGGCAGAAGGTCTCGCTGGCCAAGCGCGGCGGCGGCAGCCTCTCGCTGGTGCGCATGGGCCTGGGCTGGGATGCGACGAAGAAGCGCGGCCTGTTCCGCTCGAAGACGCAGGAGATCGACCTCGACGCGTCGGCGCTGCTCTTCGACGGCGCGGGCCGGCTCGTCGACGCGGTGTGGTTCCGGCAGCTGCGGAGCAAGGACGGCTCGGTGCAGCACACCGGCGACAACCTCACCGGGGCCGGCGACGGCGACGACGAGTCGGTGATCGTCGACCTCACCCGCCTGCCACCGGCCGTCACCCAGATCGTCTTCACGGTGAACTCGTTCACCGGCCAGGACTTCTCGCAGATCGAGAACGCGTTCTGCCGGCTGGTCGACGAGACCACGAACGAGGAGCTCGCCCGCTACGACCTCACCGGCTCCGGCCGACACAACGCGCAGATCATGGCGAAGGTCAGCCGGGGCGGTGCGGGCGAGTGGACGATGACGGCGATCGGCGCGATCGCGAACGGCAGGACCTTCCAGGACCTGCTGCCGGCCACGGCGGCCTACCTCTGAGTCGCAGCATGGTGGCTTTGCTCCAACCAGGTTGGAGCAAAGCCACCATGCTGCAATCGCGGAGCGGCCCTCCTACAGGTCGAACTCCGCCGGGGAGATGCCGACCGCGTTGCACGCAGCGCGCACGGCCTGCTTCTCGTCGGGGTCGAAGTTGCCGTCGGCGCCGCCGATGATGATGCCGACCTGGATCACCGCGCGGGCCGCGTCGGGCTTCGACTTCAGCTTGCCGATGGTCGCGATGGCCTCGACCTTGCCGAACTCGAAGTCCTTCTCCAGCTTCGAGGAGTAGAACTCGAAGTGGCCCTGCAGCTCGGCGGGGTCGAACACCGAGAGCGCGTCGTTGCTGGAGATGAACCCGGCGGGGCTGGCCCTCTTCGAGGCCGAGTCCGTGGAGCAGATCCGCGAGCGCACGCTCATGTCCTTTGTACTCCC
>CAXTTN010000397.1:0-2449 GCA_964247105.1 uncultured Pseudonocardia sp. | reverse complement strand
TTGCGGCGCTCGTCGGCGGTGATGGTGCCGTCGGCTGCGGCGATCAGGGCGCACATCGCCATGCTGGCCTTGGCGAAGTCCTTGCTCTGGAACTTCGCGACCTGCGTCTTCGTCGTCGAGGTCATGTCGGAGATGCGGCTCTTCAGCTGGTCCCACAACGCCATGGGGCGTCCCTTCTCTGGTGATGGTGCCGGTCGGGAGCCGCGGCGAGCAGCCACCGCAGGATCTCCTCACCGGCTCTGATCCCGGTCGCCGTCGTGACGGCCAGGTGGTCCCCTGTGAAGCCCGAGTCGTGCAGCTCGCCGTGCGCGGGCCGGACCGCGGCGCCGGCGGCGTCGAGCAGCTCGGCGTCGAGCAGCGAATCGCCCGCGGCGAGCAGCGGGCCCCCGCCGACGCGGGAGACGACCTCCGCGGCCGCGGCCGACTTCGTCAGCGGCCGCGGCACCGCGTAGACCTTGCGGCCCTGCAACGACACCGTCCACTGCCGCGGCGCGCACCAGGCGGCGAGGTCGTCGACCCAGCCGGCCGGCAGCGCGGCCCGGTCGACCACGGCGTAGGCGAACAGCTCGCTGGCCACCCGCTGGTTCAGCACGAACGGGCCGCCCACCGCGCGCAGGTGGTCGTCGATCTCGAACAGCGGCGCGCAGCCGGCGAGCCGCGCGCGCACGGCGGCCGTCCAGGACGGGTCGGGGACGCCGTCGACGAGCAGGTACCCGCCGTTGCTCGCGATCGCGTAGCGCGGCGGCGGCCCGGGCAGGTGGACGCGGGCGAGCTGTTCGGGGGTGCGCGTGGTGGTCGGGACGACGGTGGCGATGCCCTGCAGCTCCTGCAGCAGGCCCGCGGCCGTCTCCGTCAGGTACGACAGCGGGGTTCCGCGGTAGAGCTCGACGCACAGCAGGCGCGGGGCATCGGCGTCGGGGACGTCCAGGTCGAGCGCGGCGGCGGAGTAGATGATCGTGCGGTCGAGGTCCAGGCACACGACGCTCACGTGACGGCCGCCAGCCCGTCGGCGCCGGTCGCGCCCCGGGTGTACCGCGGGTGGATCAGGCCGACGCAGCTGTAGGGCAGCCCCTCGACCGCCTCCACCGGCACGCCGCGGCGCTCGGCGAGCAGCCGGACGTGGGCGAGGTCCGCGGCCGCCGCACCGGCCCGCACGAGCACCTTCCACGGCACGCGCCGCAGCAGCACGCGGGTGGTCTCGCCGACCCCGGGCTTGACGAGGTTGGCGTCGCCGATGCCGTAGTCGGCGACGATCCGGTCGACGGCGGCCCACCCGGCGAAGTCCGGCTCGCGGTCGGCCGGGGCGGTGGTGGCGCGCACCCCGGGGAACTCGGCGGTGACGGCGTCGAGGAACGCGCCCGAGACGTCGCTGCCCGCCAGCTCCGCGTAGAACTTCGCGCCGTGGTACCGACCGGGCCCGATCAGGCGGTCGTTGAGCACCGTGCGCGACACCAGCCCGGACACCGTCGAGTTGAGGCAGGCCGACGGGATCAGCCAGTCGTCGCGGGTGCCGAACGTGCGCACGCACCGGCCGGGGTCGGCGAGCACGGCGAGGTCGGGGTCGAAGCCGGTGCCCTCCACCGCGGCGGCCAGCTCGCGCGCGATGGCCCCCTTGCCCGTCCAGCCGTCGACGAACACGACCCGCGCGGGGTCGTGGTGCTCGGCGAGGTGGCGCAGGGCCAGCCGGTCGATGCCCTTGCCGCGCACGATCGACACGGCGTAGTGCGGCAGGTCGAGGCCGTGGCGGTGGGCGGCCCAGCGGCGCAGCAGCGCGCCCACCGGGGTGCCGGCGCGGGCGAGGGAGACGAGCACGACGTCGCGCCCGCGCTCGGCCAGCACCAGCTCCGCGACCGTGCCGACGGCCTGCGCGACGCGCGGAGCCGAGGCCGCGAGCGCGTCGCGGTAGAGCTCCAGGTAGGCGGCGTCGGGCTGGTACTCGTGCGGCAGCGACTCGGCGTAGTGGGCCCCGCCCTGCTGCACGGCCTCCTCGCGTTCCTCGGTGGGCGCCTCCAACGCGACGCCGGAGAGGTCCGTGATCAGCCAGGCGACCTCGTCGGGGGCGTAGCTGCCGAACGCGGGCCCGCGCAACGGCTCGGGTGTCCCGGTGCGGGGGGTCACGGGCTCACCACCAGGGAGACGCGCCCGGTGTGCGGGGCCAGGGCCGCGAGGAGCCCGGTGTGCAGCGTGGGGGTGTCGGCGGGCGGGTCGACGACGACGAGCACGTGATCCCAGGCCTGCGCGACGTTGTAGGCGAAGCGGGGGCCCGGCCCGTCGGCCGGGTCGTCGTGAGCGGGGAAGGTGATGCCGCTGCGCAGGGCGTACCCGGGCTGGTCGACGACCACGGCGGGCGAGCGCGTGGTGGTGGAGAACGCCACGTCGTGGCCGGCGTCGGCCAGGGTCTGCGCCAGCCGCAGCGGCAGCGCCATCAGCTCCTCGGTGCCGAGCACGA
>CAXTTN010000396.1:0-3581 GCA_964247105.1 uncultured Pseudonocardia sp. | reverse complement strand
TGGGCCGCACCGACGACGTGATCAACGTGGCCGGGCACCGGCTGTCCACCGGCGGGATGGAGGAGGTGCTCGCGAGCCACCCGGACGTCGCCGAGTGCGCCGTGATCGGCGTGGCGGACGCGATGAAGGGCCAGGTCCCGCGCGGCTTCGTGGTGCTCAAGGCCGGCGTCGACCGCAGCGGGGACGAGCTGCGGGCCGAACTGGTGCAGCTGGTGCGCGACCAGATCGGCGCGGTCGCCAGCCTCAAGGACGTCGCGGTGGTGGCCGCGCTCCCGAAGACCAGGAGCGGAAAGATCCTGAGGAAGACGATGCGCGGGATAGCCGACGGCGTGGACGAGCCGGTGCCCGGCACGATCGAGAACGCGGCGGTCCTGGACGACCTCCGCCCCATCCTCCGCCGCTGAGCCCGCCCCCCTCACAACGAGTGGCACTCTCGTCGGAACCTATGCGACGAGAGTGCCACTCGTTCGCCCTGAGCAGGGAGGTTCACTGGGCTGAACGGCCCAACTTCGCCGCGGATCGTAACGGGTGGCAACGGCCCGGGGATGGTCCTAGTGGCCTCGCTCCCCCTCGCGGCCACCGCCCCACCGAGAGGACCCCGACTCTCATGCCCGCCATCCGCCCCCCTGTTCTCGCCGTGTCCGGTGCCGTGGTCAGCGGCCTGTGCGTGCTCGCCATGGCCGCCGCGGCGGTGGTCGCGAGCCCCCCAGGCCCGGAGCCGTCGTCCGGGGTCGTCGAGACGCTCCTCGTCGCCCCGACCCGTCCGGTCCCGACGACCCCGCTCGTCGTCCTGTCGAACCGGTAAGGCTCACCTGGCTACCGGACGCGGAGGCAGCACGGCACGATGGCGGCCATGAAGGTCCAGGTCGACTTCGATCTCTGCGAGTCCAACGCCGTCTGCATGGGCATCGTGCCGGAGGTGTTCGAGGTGAGGGACGACGACTTCCTCTACATCCTCGACGAGAACCCGCCGGAGGCCCTGCGGCCGAAGCTGGAGGAGGCCGTGGCGGCCTGCCCCCGCGCGGCGATCACGCTCGTCGACGACTGACCCACTGGACGGGCGGCACCGCAGCGTTCAGGATCGGCGTCATGACGCCGTCGGTCTGGAACACGCAACTCACCCCGCTGGCGTTCCTGCGCCGCTCCGCCGATGTCTACCCGGACAAGACGGCGATCGTCTACGGCGATCGCACGCACACCTACGCCCAGTTCGCGGCCGAGGCCACCCGCGTGGCGCACGCGCTGCGCGGCTCCGGCGTCGAGCCCGGCGACCGCGTGGCCTACCTGCTGCCCAACGTCCCGGAGATGTTGGTGGCGCACTTCGCGGTGCCGCTCGCGGGCGCGGTGCTCGTCGCGATCAACACGCGGCTGTCCACCGAGGAGGTGCGCTACATCCTCGACCACTCCGGTTCCAGGCTGCTGGTCGTCGACGCCGCGCTGTACCCGGTGGTGGCGCCCGTCGCGGGCGAGCTGAAGACCGTCGAGGAGATCATCACGATCGTCGACCCGGCCAACCCGGGCGACGGCATCGGCAGCGGCGTCCGCTACGACGACCTGCTGGCCCGCGGCCGCGACGACGCGCTGCCGTGGACCGTCGCCGACGAGACCGGCACGATCTCGATCAACTACACCTCCGGGACCACCGGCAAGCCCAAGGGCGTGCTCTACCACCACCGCGGCGCCTACCTGAACTCGTTCGGCGAGATCGTGCACTCCACGCACACCGCCGACACGGTCTACCTGTGGACGCTGCCGATGTTCCACTGCAACGGCTGGTGCACGCCGTGGGCGGTCACGGCGATCGGCGGCACCCACGTCTGCCTGCGCGAGGTGCGCGGCGACACGATCTGGAAGCTGATCACGCAGCACCGCGTGACCCACCTCAACGGCGCGCCGACCGTCGTCACCACGATCCTGCGCGCGCCCGAGGCCGAGCAGCTCGACTACCAGCTGGTGATCACCACGGCCGGTGCCCCGCCCTCGCCCACCACGATCCTCCAGATGGAGCAGAAGGGCTTCCGGATCGTGCACGTCTACGGCCTCACCGAGACCTACGGGCCGTACTCGGTGAACGCCTACCAGCACGCCTGGGATGCGCTGGAGCCCGAGGAGCGGGCGAAGCACCAGGCGCGGCAGGGCGTCGGCATGGTCTGCGCCGACCGCCTGCGCGTCGTGGAGACCGAGCCGGCCGACGGCGAGCTGGTCGACGTCCCCGCCGACGGCGTGACGATGGGCGAGATCGTCATGCGCGGCAACAACGTCATGACCGGCTACTACGAGGACCCGGCGGCCACCGAGAAGGCGTTCGCGGGCGGCTGGTTCCACTCCGGCGACCTCGGCGTCATGCACCCGGACGGCTACGTGGAGCTGCGCGACCGCGCCAAGGACGTCGTGATCTCCGGCGGTGAGAACATCTCGACGGTCGAGGTGGAGCAGGCGGTCGTGTCGCACCCCGCCGTGCTGGAGGCGGCCGTCATCGGGGTGCCCGACGAGCGGTGGGGCGAGGTGCCCAAGGCGTTCGTCGTGCTCGCCGACGGGGAGAGCGCCACCCCCGAGGAGCTGATCGAGCACGTCAAGACGCGGATCGCCCGCTACAAGGCGCCCAAGACCGTCGAGATCGTGGCCGAGCTGCCGAAGACGTCGACGGGCAAGGTGCAGAAGTTCGAGCTGCGCGAGAAGGAGTGGAGCGGCCACACGAGCCGTATCCGCGGCTGACCCGAGCGCCCCAGAACCGCAACGAGCCCGCGCAGTGCGACCGCGGGGGCCCCGGAATCGCAACGAGCCCGCGCGATGCGGTGGGGAGGGCGTTCGGCTCCTGGCCGCGCACCTGTCCCGGCGGCGTGGCCGGCCGGAGCGGTCACGACGCTGCCGGCAGGGCAGGATAGCCGCGTGGACGACCTGCACACCGCCGCCGGAACGGTGCTCGACTGGCCCGTCGACCACGTGGCCGCCACCGTCGTCACCGCCGACGGGCGCATCCTGGCCGCGGCGGGCGAGCAGGGCCGGTCGTTCCGGCTCGCGTCCGTGACCAAGCTGCTCACCGCCTACGCGACGCTGGTCGCGGTCGAGGAGGGCGCCGTCGAGTGGGAGACGCCCGCCGGTCCCGAGGGGTCGACGGTCCGGCACCTCGCCGCCCACGCGTCCGGCCTCTCGTTCTCCGACACGACGGTGCAGGCCCGGCCGGGCACGCGCCGGATCTACTCCAACGTGGGGTTCGAGGCCCTCGCGGACGCCGTCGCCGCGGGCGCGGGCATCCCGTTCGCCGAGTACCTGTGGCAGGGGGTGTGCGAGCCGCTCGGCATGAGCGCCACCCACCTCGACGGCTCCCCCGCGGCCGGCGGCGTGTCCACGGCCGCCGACCTGGCCCGCTTCGCCGCCGAGCTGCAGGCCCCGTCGCTCACCCACACCCTGGCCGAGGCCGTCACCGTCGCGTTCCCCGGTCTGGACGGGATCCTGCCCGGCTACGGGCGGCAGCGGCCGAACGACTGGGGGCTCGGGTTCGAGATCCGCGACGGCAAGTCCCCGCACTGGACGGGCGCGGGCAGCTCGCCGCGCACGTTCGGCCACTTCGGGCAGTCCGG
>CAXTTN010000395.1:0-3591 GCA_964247105.1 uncultured Pseudonocardia sp. | reverse complement strand
CGCCGTACACCTCGCCGAGCGCGCCGCCGAACACCGTGGCGTCCTGGCTGAACACGGCGACCGGCCGCCCGTCGACCGTGCCGGTGCCGGTCACGACCCCGTCGCCGAACGGGCGCTTGGCGTCCATCCCGAAGTTGGTGGAGCGGTGGCGCGTCAGCGCGTCGATCTCGACGAACGAGCCCGGGTCCAGCAGCTGGTCGATGCGCTCGCGGGCGGTCTGGCGGCCCTTCGCGCGCTGGCGCTCCGCCCCGGCACCGGAGTCGACGGCGCCGTCGAGCCGCGCGTAGAGGTCGGCGAGTTTGCCCGCGGTGGTGTGGATGTCCGGTGCGGGCTCCGTTGCGGCACTCATGGTCAGGCAGCCTAACCGGCCGGTAACCGCGTGCGGAGCGGTCTGCGTCACGTCCGGCCGTCGGAAGCCGCCGTTCGCCCGGCGACGGTTTCGGCCCGTCCGCCGTGTTCGCTGCACAGGGCGCGTTCCCGCCGGTAGCGTCCGACGCATGAACCGGACCACCCGGCCGCTCGACGCCGGCGCCCTCCGCGAGGCCCTGGGCGCGTCCTGGGCGCGGGTCGAGGTGGTCGAGACCACCGGCTCCACCAACGCCGATCTCCTCGCCGCCGTCGCGGCCGGCGCCCCGGACCGCACGGTGCTCGTCGCCGAGCACCAGGAGGCCGGACGCGGGCGGTTGGCCCGCTCGTGGGTCTCGCCGCCCGGCTCCGGCATCACGGTCAGCGTGCTGCTGCGGCCCGGGGGCGTCCCGGCGTCGCGGTTCGGCTGGCTGCCGCTGCTCGCCGGCCTCGCGCTGCTCGACACCGTCCGCGGCCTGAGCCCGGCGCGGGCCGGCCTCAAGTGGCCCAACGACCTGCTGCTCGGCCCGCGCCAGCGCAAGGCCGCCGGGATCCTCGCCGAGGTCGCCGATCCCGCACACCCGGCGGTGGTGGTCGGCATCGGGCTCAACGTCGCCGAGGCCCCCGCCGACCAGGCCGGGGCCACGTCGCTGGCCGCCGAGGGCATCGACGTCGACCGCTCCGACGTGCTCGTGGCCCTCCTGCAGCGCCTCGACGAGCGGGAGCGGGTCTGGCGCGCCGGCCGTGGCGACCCCGACGCCACACGGTTGCGCTCCGACTACCGGGCGGGCTGCGCCAGCCTGGGCGCGGAGGTGCGCGTGGAGCTGCCCGGGGGCACCGTCCACACCGGGATCGCCGAGGACGTCGACCGCGACGGGCGGCTGCTGCTGCTCGATCCCGCGGGCCACCGGCGGGCGGTCTCGGCGGGCGACGTCGTGCACGTCAGGCCACTGGACCAGGGGTCGACCTGACCGGTCCCGCCGACGGCGGAAGATCCTGCCGCTACCGTTGCGCCCGTGGCCTACCCGGACGATCTCCTCGTTCCCGGCGAGCAGATCGTCATGCACCGGCATCCGCACTGGAAGATGCTGGTCGGGCCGGTGATCGTGCTGCTGCTGGTGGTCGGGGTCGGCACCTTCCTCGCGGCGCTGGTCCGCGCGCAGACGTGGGCGCCGTGGGCGTGGCTCGCGCTCGGCGTGATCGGGCTGGGGCTGGCGTTCCGGTTCACGCTGCTCCCGGTGCTGCGCTGGCGCACCACGCACTTCGTCGTCACGACGCGGCGGGTGCTGATCCGCGAGGGCGTGTTCACCCGCAACGGCATCGACATCCCGATGAGCCGGATCAACAGCGTGCAGTTCCGCCACACGCTGCTGGAGCGGATGCTGGGCTGCGGCACCCTGATCATCGAGTCGGCGTCCGACGAACCCCTGGAGTTCGACGACGTGCCGGGCGTCGAGCGGGTGCACGCGCTGCTGTACCAGGAGGTGGCCGATGAGACCTGACCTGCCGATGACGGTCCCGGCCGCCGGGCTGCCGGCCGAGGTCACGATCTACGAGGTCGGGGCGCGCGACGGGCTGCAGAACGAGGCCACCGTCGTGCCCGTCGAGGTCAAGGCCAGGTTCCTGGACCGCCTCGCCGACGCCGGCCTGGGCGTCCTGGAGGCCACCAGCTTCGTGCACCCGAAGTGGGTGCCGCAGCTCGCCGACGCCGAGGAGCTGCTCAAGCGCCTGGAACGCCGCGCGGGCCTCGACTACCCCGTCCTCGTGCCCAACGACCGCGGCCTCGACCGCGCGCTCGCGGCCGGCGTCGGGCACGTCGCGATCTTCGCCAGTGCCACCGAGACGTTCGCGAACCGCAACCTCAACCGCACCCTCGACGAGCAGTTCGCCATGTTCGAGCCGGTCGTCACCCGGGCCCGCAAGGAGGGGCTCCGGGTGCGCGGCTACGTCTCGATGTGCTTCGGCGACCCGTGGGAGGGGGCGGTCGAGCCGGCGCAGGTCGCCACGGTGGGACGGCGGCTGGTCGAGATGGGGTGCGGGCAGCTCTCGCTGGGCGACACGATCGGCACCGGCACCCCCGGCCACGTCGACGCCGTGCTCGACGCCTGCGTCGCCGACGGTGTCCCGGTGAGCCAGCTCGCGGTCCATTTCCACGACACCTACGGCCAGGCACTGGCCAACACGCTCGCCGCGCTGCGGCGCGGCGTCACCACCGTCGACGCCAGCGCGGGCGGGCTGGGCGGCTGCCCGTACGCCGGGTCGGCCACCGGCAACCTCGCCACCGAGGACCTCGTCTGGATGCTCGACGGGCTGGGCGTCGCGCACGGGGTGGACCTGGACGCGCTCGTCGCCACCAGCGCGTGGATGGCCGAGCAGCTGGGCCGCCCGTCCCCGTCGCGGGTGGTGCGGGCGCTGGCGGGCTGAGTTCTCCCGTTCTCCCACGAACCGTGGGTGCCGTGCGGCACACTGCCTGCATGGCCATGCCGCTGCACCGGGGGTTCATGACGCTCGAGGAGTACGACGCGCTCCCCGAGGACACCACGGCTCACTACGAGCTGCAGGAAGGGATCCTCGTCGTGTCGCCGCGAGCAGCCCGCAAGCATCAGCAGGCGCTGATCGAACTCGCGGTCCAGATCCGCGATCAGCTGCCACCGGAGTGGGAGTGTGTGATCGACTTCGAGGTGATCGTGCGCGGCCACCACCCGGTGATCCTCCGCGCACCCGATCTGGTCGTCGTACGCACCGGCGGCCCCGAGAACCGGGTCACGGCCGGCGAGGTGCGGCTGGCCGTCGAGATCATCTCGCCCGGCACCCGGAACGTCGACACGCACCTCAAGTCCTTCGAGTACGCCGATGCGGGCATCCCGCACTACTGGGTGATCGACCTCGATCCGCCGGTCCCGTCGATCACCGTGTTCGGGCTCGGCGCCCCGGGCGACGGGTACGAGGAGAGCCAGGCCGCCACCGGCGAGCTGGCCGTCGCCGAGCCGTTCCCGCTCCGCGTCGACATCGACGCCCTCGTCGCACGGCGAGGGGCGTGATCTGGTGTCCTGAGTCGGAAGTTCCTGCTCGGTCGTCGGGGTGCGGTACGCCGTTCCGGCATCCGCAGGTGATCGTGCTGTCCGATGATGAACGGGCCCAGTTGGAGTCCTGGGCACGTTGCAGGACGAGCGCGGCAGGTGTGGTGTTGTGGAGCCGGATCGTGCTCGCGGCCGCCGAGGGTGGGTCCACCACGGCGCTTGCCGA
>CAXTTN010000394.1:0-3627 GCA_964247105.1 uncultured Pseudonocardia sp. | reverse complement strand
GACGACGCGCTGATCCTCTACCTCTTCGGCACCCCGGGGCAGGACCGCTTCTGGTTCATGTGGGACGAGCTGGCCCGCGGTTCGGTGGGCGCGGTGGTGCTGGTGGACCTGCGCCGCATCGACGAGTGCTTCCCCGCCGTGGACTACTTCGAGAACCGGCGGCTGCCGTTCGTGGTGGCGGTCAACGGCTTCCCCGACACCGACGGCTTCACCCCCGACGTGGTGCGCGACGCCCTCGCGCTGCCCGGCGACACGCCGGTCGTCCGGATGGACGCCCGGCGGCCCGAGTCGTGCCTGACCACCCTGGTCACGCTCGTCGAGCACGCCCTGGAGCGCTCGACCCTCGTCCACTGACCCGCCCCGTCCGTCGCATCGCGCGGGCTCGATGCTGCTGAGGGGCCGCCCTGGGCGCATCGCGCGGGCTCGATGCTGCTGAGGGGCCGCCCTGGGCGCATCGCGCGGGCTCGACGCGCCCAGGGGGGCGTGCGCTCAGAGGGCCTGTTGCAGGCGCTGCGCCAGCAGGCCGACGAAGCGGGCCGGGTCCTTCAGCTCGCCGCCCTCCGCGAGCAGGGCCATGCCGTGCAGCAGGCGGGCGGTGCCCGCCAGCTCGGCGTCGTCGGGGCGCTGCTCGTGGGCGGTGCGCAGGGCCACCACCAGGGGGTGCTGCGGGTTCAGCTCCAGGATCCGCTTGATCGTGGGCATCTCCTGGCCCATCGCCCGGTACATCTTCTCCAGGGTCGGGGTCATGTCGTGGGCGTCGCCGACCAGGCACGCGGGGGACGTGGTGAGCCGGGACGTCAGCCGCACCTCGCGCACCTCGTCGTCGAGCGTCTCACCCATCCAGGTGAGGAGCCCGGCGAACTGCTCGGCGCCGTCGACGTCCTCGTCGGCCTCGGCCTTGCCCTTCGCGATCGAGCTGAGCGGGGTGCCGTCGAACTCGGTGACCGAGTCGACCCACACCTCGTCGATCGGGTCGGTGAGCAGCAGCACCTCGTAGCCCTTGGCGCGCGGCGCCTC
Source organism: uncultured Pseudonocardia sp. (assembly GCA_964247105.1). Lineage (GTDB taxonomy): Bacteria > Actinomycetota > Actinomycetes > Mycobacteriales > Pseudonocardiaceae > Pseudonocardia. The sequence goes on along the minus strand of CAXTTN010000394.1, from coordinate 2,610 downwards.
CATGTGCGGGGAGTTCTCGATCGCGGTGCGCGACTCCCCCGTCATGTAGTAGATGTGTTCCTGGCCCTCGGGCATGCGCTCCTTGTAGGCCGCGAGGGTGGTCGACCCAGCGGAGTCTCCTGCCGCGTCGTGGGTGGAGGGGAACGAGCAGAGCGCGAGGATGTCGGCACGGTTGTCCGGATCCTCCAGCAGGCCCTCCTTCAGGGCGCGGCCCATCTCACCCCAGAACGTGGCGTACTTCTCGGGCTCGGAGGACTGCAGGGTTCTGAGGCTCGACAGCACCTTGCGCACCAGCCGCTTGCGGATGAGCTGGATCTGGCGGTCCTGCTGGAGGATCTCGCGGGAGACGTTGAGCGACAGGTCGGCGGCGTCGACGACGCCCTTGACGAACCGCAGGTACTCCGGGACCAGCGCCTCGCAGTCGTCCATGATGAAGACCCGGCGCACGTAGAGCTGCACGCCGCGCTGGCGCTCGCGCATGAACAGGTCCATCGGGGCGTGGCTCGGCAGGAACAGCAGCGCCTGGTACTCGAACGTGCCCTCGGCCTGCAGGCGGATCGTCTCCAGCGGGGGCTGCCAGTCGTGGCTGACGTGCCGGTAGAACTCGGCGTACTCCTCGTCGGTGACCTCGTCCTTCGACCGGGCCCAGAGCGCCTTCATCCGGTTGATCGGCTCGGTGTCGCCGTCGAGGCGGATCGGCCAGGTGATGAAGTCGGAGTAGCGCGTGACGATGCGCCGGACCACCGAGGCCTCGGTGTAGTCGGGCATAGCGTCGTCGGCATCGGCCGGCTTGAGCGCGATCGTCACCGAGGTGCCCTGCGGGGCGTCGGGGGCGTCGTCGACGGTGTAGCTGCCCTCGCCCGCCGACTCCCACCGGACGCCGGAACCGGCACCGGCCCGGCGCGTGACGAGGGTGACGGAATCGCCGACCATGAAGCTCGAGTAGAAACCGACGCCGAACTTGCCGATCAGCTCGTCGGCAGCCGAGTCGCCCGCGGCACGCAGCGACGCCAACATCTCCGCGGTGCCGGACTTGGCGATCGTCCCGATCAGGGAGACGACCTCGTCGCGGGTCATGCCGATGCCGTTGTCGCGCACGGTGAGCGTGCGCGCCTCGGCGTCGGTCTCGATGTCGATGTGCAGGTCGGACACGTCGACCTGCAGGTCCTTGTCGCGGTAGGTCTCCAGGCGGAGCTTGTCCAGCGCGTCGGAGGCGTTGGAGATCAGCTCGCGGAGGAAGACGTCGCGGTTGGAGTAGATGGAGTGCACCATCAGCTGCAGGAGCTGTCGGGCCTCCGCCTGGAACTCGATCGTCACGGGGCCGGTCTGCGTGGTCACAGGTGCCACTCCTCCCAGTGGTCGAAGCTGCCCGCCAGCGCGGAGCGGAACAGCCGAGGGCTGTCGATGCGGGTGATGAACGTGCGCGGGACGGTTCCCGCGGGACGGGTGTACACCGACTGCGCGTACACGGTGGTGTAGACGTCGGCGGCGGCCTCGCGGGCCGCGCGCGACCAGTTGTCGGACTGGCCGAACGGGATCGCGAACTCCTCGACGGTGACGCCGAGCCCCTGCTCCAGCCGCCGCCGCGACTCCTCCAGCTCCGAGCGGGCCTGCCCGGCGTCGATCTTCCCGAAGTCGGGGTGGGTGACGGAGTGGCTGGCGATGGTCATGCCGGTGGCGGCCAGGGCGGCGAGGCCCTTCCAGTCCAGCACGTGCTCGAGGCCGGCGTGGTGCCCGCCGTCGGCCCAGCCCGACACGGCGAACATCGTGGCCGGGATGCCGTGGTGGCGCAGCACCGGAGCGGCGTTCTCCAGGACGCTGGTGACGCCGTCGTCGAAGGTGAGGGCGAGCAGCTGCTTGTGCGGCTCGGCCATCACCTCGGCGGTGGTGGCGAAGGTCCAGCCCTCGTCGACGGCGACCTGCAGGTGCCGCTCGAAATCGCGCGGCCTCACGTCGTTCACTCCCCAGGACGGCGTGCCGATGGAGTGGTAGGCCACGATCCGGGCCGGCCGGGGGCCGGGTCCGGGCTCGCGCCACCCGAGCGCGTACCGCTCGACGCCGAGCCGGCCCGCTACGGCGCAGCCGTAGGCGACCTGGGCGGGCTTGGAGCCGGTCACCGCCTTGCGCACCGAGGCGAAACTGCTCATTCGGGTGACATCCTCCGTAATCCGATCGGGCGGGTACGAGCTTAGGAACCCGCAGCGGGCTCCGGCGGACCGGGGGCCGCTCAGGTGCGCCGTTCCAGGATCCGGTACACCTCGACGTCGACGCCGTACTGCCACGCGACGGCCTCGACCGGGTCGTCGAGGCCGTCCGGCACGAACTCGGCGTAGCGGCGGGTCGCGCCGGTCCGGTCGGGGCTGCCATTCGCCATCACCAGCAGCCGGACCGCGCCGAACACGTCGAACGGCAGCTCGTACAGCTCGAGGCGGTGCGGCGGGTTGCCCGGGTCCGGCGCCTCGGCGACCAGGTCCAGCTGCGCTGCGCGCAGGTACGTGTCCCACCCGAGCGACTCGATCATCACGCGGCGGCTCTCGCTGTTGGCCACCGCGTGGATCTCCGCGAGCGACCACGGCCCCAGCTCCGGCGCCCGCGGCAACCGGACACCGC
>CAXTTN010000393.1:0-3647 GCA_964247105.1 uncultured Pseudonocardia sp. | reverse complement strand
AATCCAGCCTGCCCTACGAACTGCACTACTTCACCCGCGCCGGCGAACAGGTCGGCGTGGCCGCGTTCGGTGAGCATCAGCGCGTCGAGGTCGTCGAGGGCGCGGCCGAGCAGGCGGGCCAGGCGCGGGTCGTCCGCGTGCACGGCCAGGGTGCGGTCGAGCCCGGACGACGGCCCGGCGAGGATCGCGGCGTCGTCGCGCACCGTGACGGCGTAGTGGCACGACGCCGACGAGCGGGCGGGCGTCGCGAGGGTCCAGCGCAGCCGCGTGCCGTCCGGCGTGACGACGGCGCCGGGCGCGTCGAGCGCGACGTGCACGCCGGAGCCCGACCAGCTCACCCCGCCCTCGGTGCGGACCACCTCGGCAGGGCCTTCCGCCGCGCTCGTCTTGATGGCCTCCACCGGGGCCAGGTCCGTGCCGACGGCCAGTTCGAGCCGCGCGGTCAGATCCGCGTCGGTGCGGTTGAACAGCGTGAACGTCTCGGTGATGCCGTCGGGACGGAGTGCCCGGTCGCGGCGCAGCCACACCGTCGGATCGTCGCCGGCGTCGCCGAGGGAGCGGAGCAGCCCGACGAAGTGTTCGGCCGACGCCCCGTCCACGCCGTGCGCCACGGGCACGGGCTCCACGCCGTCGACGGTGACGACCGCGCGCCCGAGCACCCGCACGTCGCCGGTCAGCACGCCCTGCGTTCCGACGTCGCGGATCTGCCCGTCGGCGCCGGAGAGGCAGACCGTCGGGGCACGCAGCGTCACGGCGAGGTCGTGCAACAGGGGCTGCATGCGCCGAGCGTGCCATCCCGGGCGGGTGGGGCAGGATGGCACCCATGGGACAGGTGACGGCGACGACGCAGCGGACGATCGAGGCCCCGGTGGAGCAGGTCCAGGCCGCGCTGGCCGATTACGAGACGGTGCGGCCGAAGATCCTGACCGACGCCTACGGCGACTACCGCGTCGAGCCCGACCGGCGCGTGCACTGGACGCTGCAGGCCACGAAGAAGCGCGTGCGCGACCAGCTCGTGGCCGTCGAGGTGGACGGGCCGCGCATCGTCGAGCGCGACGCCAACTCGTCGATGGTCACCACGTGGACCGTCACGCCGGCGGGCCCGCAGCGCAGCACCGTCACCGTCGAGACCACATGGGACGGCGCGAGCGGCGTCGGCGGGTTCTTCGAGCGGACCTTCGCGCCCCGGGGCCTGGCCCGGATCCACGACGGCGTGCTGGCCAAACTGGATTCGACCGTAACGGGTTGAGAACTGGCAGCATGTCCGACGGCAGGCGCAGGCCCGCCGCGGAGAGAGGAGCAGGTCATCGGCACACCCAACGAAGGGATCGTCGCCGTCGCGGGCGAGGCCCTGGTCGATCTCGTTCCGGCTCCTGATCCCGAGTACTTCGAGGTGGCTCCGGGCGGCAGCCCGGCCAACGTCGCCGTCGGGCTGGCCCGGCTCGGCATCCCGGTCCGGATGCTCGCCCGCATCGCCGACGACGTGCTCGGCCGCCGGGTCCGTGATCACCTGCTCGACAACGGGGTGGAGCTCGAGCACGTCGCACCGGCCACCGAGCAGACGTCGATGGCGATGGTGACGGTCGGCCCCGACGGCGGCCCGAGCTACGACTTCCGCATCGACGGCACGGCCGACTGGCAGTGGAGCGCCGCCGAGCTGACCGGCGCGCTCGACGGGAACGTCGTCGCGCTGCACTCCGGTTCGCTGGCCCTGACCACCCCGCCGGGTGCGGCCGTGCTCCGCGACCTGCTGGCCCGCGCGTCCGCCACCGCGACGATCAGCTACGACCCGAACTGCCGCCCGGTCCTCATGGGCGAGCCCGCGGACGTGCTGCCGGGTGTGCAGGAGGTGCTCGCGATGGCCGACATCGTGAAGGTGAGCGTCGAGGACCTGGAGTGGCTGCTCCCGGACCGCTCCCCCGAGGCCGTGGTGGAGGAGTGGCTCGCGGTCGGCCCGGCGATCGTCGCCGTGACCGTCGGCGGGGACGGCGTGCTGGCGGGCACCGCGGGCGGGCTGCGGACGCGGCGGCCCGGCGTGCCGGTCACGGTGATCGACACCGTCGGGGCGGGCGACACGTTCTCCGCGGCCCTGCTGGCCGGCCTGCACCGGCGCGGGCTGCTCGGCGGCGCGGCCCGTTCCGCGCTGCGCGCCATCGACGGCCCGACGTTCGACGCCCTGCTCGACGAGGCCGCGCGCGCCGCGGCCATCACGTGCTCGCGCCGCGGGGCCGACCCGCCCACGGCGGCCGAGATGGCGGCGCTCTTGTCCCGCAACGCGTGAAACCGTCGTCCCGAATCAGCCGTGGCCGACCGGTGAAGCGCATGCCACCAGGCACGCACCGGCTGCATACCCACGTCTGGCAGCGTGACGCTTGACAGACGTGCGTGTACCAAGGGCCCGCCGTCCTCAGCCGGGCGCGGGCTCGGCGCCGGCGGCGCGGCTGACCTCGGCCAGGCGCTGCTCCAGGAAGGCACGCTCCGCCGCGTTCGCCGTGAGCTCCATCGCGCGCCGGTACGACCGAGCCGCGCCGGCGGCGTCGCCGAGGCGGCGCAGCAGGTCGGCGCGGGTGGCGGGAAGGTAGGGGTAGTCGGCGAGCCGGGGATCGGTCGCCAGCTCGTCGAGGAGCGGCAGGGCGGCGGCCGGACCGTCGGCGAACGCCACGGCGGCGGCCCGGTTGAGCGCGACCACCGGGGTGTTCCACACCGCCAGCAGCCGGTCGTAGAGGTGCACGACGCGCGGCCAGTCGGTCTGCTCCAGGGACGGCGCCATCGCGTGCACGCCGGCGATCGCCGCCTGCAGGGTGAACCGCCCCGGTGGGCCGGACGCCAGCGCCCCGGCCGTCACCGTGAGCCCCTCCAGGATCGCGCGCTGGTCCCAGCGCGTCCGGTCCTGGTCGCCGAGCAGGAGCAGCCGGCCCTGCTCGGCGGTCCGGGCGGCCCGGCGCGCGTCGGTGAGGAGCAGCAGGCCCAGCAGGCCGCGGGTCTCGGCCTGCTCGGGGAGCAGCGCGGCGAGGGTGCGCGCGAGGTGCAGGGCCCGGTCGCAGAGCTCCTCACGGACGAGCGCGTCCCCCTCGCCGGCCGTGTGGCCGGTGCTGAAGAGCAGGTGGACGGCGGTGAGCACGCTGTCCAGGCGCTCGGGCAGCTCCGCCCGGCCCGGAACCCGGTAGGGGATCCGCGCTTCGGAGATCTTCTTCTTGGCCCGGGTGATCCGTGCCGCCATCGTCGGCTCGGACACCAGGAAGGCCCGGGCGACGTCGGGCGTGGGAACGCCGCAGACCAGGCGCAGGGTGAGGGCGACCCGGGCCTCGGGGGCGAGGGTGGGGTGGCAGCAGGTGAACACCAGCCGGAGCCGGTCGTCCGGCACCGCGGCGTCGGGCCGGTCCAGGTCGGCCGGGTCGTGCGGATCGACGGTCGCCGGCTCCACGAGCAGCGGGAGCTTGCGCCGGAGGGTGACCTCGCGACGCAACCGGTCCAGCGCCTGGTTGCGCGCCGCCGTGGTCAGCCACGCACCGGGCCGCTCCGGGACGCCGTCCCGGGTCCAGGCCTGCAGCGCGCTGACGTACGCCTCCTGCGCGCACTCCTCCGCGACGTCCAGGTCGCCCGCGACGCGCACCGTGGCGGACAGCACGAAGGCCCACTCGGAGCGG
>CAXTTN010000392.1:0-3683 GCA_964247105.1 uncultured Pseudonocardia sp. | reverse complement strand
TGGTACGGCGACTGCCTGCCCAGCCGCGACTTCCCGATGCTCATCGACCAGTACCTCATGGGACGGCTGCCGCTGGACAAGTTCGTCAGCGAGACGATCGCGCTGGACGACGTCGAGGCGGCGTTCGAGAAGATGCACAAGGGCGAGGTCCTGCGCTCCGTGGTCCTGTTCGGATGATCGAGCATCTGGTCACGTCCGGCACGTTCTCCCTCGACGGGGGCACGTGGGACGTCGACAACAACGTGTGGATCGTCGGCGACGAGAACGAGGTCGTCGTCGTCGACGCCGCGCACGACGCGTCCGCCATCGCCGATGCGGTCGCCGGGCGGCGGGTGGTCGCCGTGGTGTGCACCCACGCCCACGACGACCACGTCAACCAGGCGCCCGCGCTGGCCGCCCGCTTCTCCGCGCCGATCCTGCTGAACCCGGCCGAGGCGCCGCTGTGGGGCATGACCTGGCCCGACCGCCGGCCCGACGGGGAGCTCACCGACGGGCAGAGGATCACGGTGGGCGGGATCGAGCTGCAGGTGATCCAGACCCCCGGGCACTCCCCCGGCTCGTCGTGCCTCTACGCGCCGGAGCTGGGCACGGTGTTCAGCGGCGACACCCTGTTCCAGGGCGGGCCGGGCGCCACGGGCCGCTCGTACTCGAGCTTCGAGGTGATCATCGACTCGATCCGCGGCAGGCTGCTCACCCTGCCCGGCGAGACCACGGTCCGCACCGGCCACGGCGACTCCACGAGCATCGGCGCGGAGCTGCCGCACCTGGAGGAGTGGATCGCGCGGGGGCACTGATCGGAGCACGGAATGTGGCGCCTCATGTGCTACATTTGTGCGTGGCCCAACCTGACAGCATCGGCATCCGCGAGCTGCGCCAGCACGCCTCGCGCTACGTGGCGATGGCCAAGGCCGGCCAGCGGGTGCCCGTCACCGAGCGGGGCAAGCTCGTGGCCTACCTGGTGCCGGCCGAGGAGCCACGCTCGGTCTTCCAGCAGATGGTGGCGGCCGGCCAGGTTCGCCGTGCGACGGGTCCCGGCATCGGGGCGACTCTCGCGGAGTTGGGGCCGCCTCCACCCGCCCAGCCCGGCGAGGAATCGCCCTTCGAGGAGCTCATGCGGATGCGCGACGAGGGACGGTAGTGATCTATATCGACACCTCCGCCCTGCTGAGACTGGTCTTCCCCGACGACACCACGCCGGCGCTGGAAGGCTTCCTCCGAACGGGTCCCGGCCTCGTCTCCAGCACGCTGCTGACGATCGAGGCCCGGCGGAGCACGTTGCGGCGTGCGCCGCAACGGCTGCCACGGGTCGACGTGTTGCTCGGCGAGGTCGAGACGGTCGGCGTCACGCAGTCCGTGGTCGAGTCGGCCGGTCGGCTGCCCGACCCGGTGCTCCGCTCGCTCGACGCGATTCATCTCGCCACGGCCCTGCTCATCCGGGAGGATCTCGACGCGCTGCTCACCTACGACGACCGGCTGGCCGTCGCCGCCCGCTCGCACGGCATCGAGGTGGCCGCCCCCGCCTGACCTCACGCGCTGCGAGGTCGCCAGACCCGGCGCTCCGTCACCACCGCCGTCACCAGGTCGGCGGGGGTCACGTCGAACGCGGGGTTCCACGCCCGCGTCGCCGCCGGGCTGCCCGCGGGCAGCACCTCGGCCTCCGCCCGCTCCTCCACCACGATCCCGGCGCCGTCAGGGGTGCCGGAATCCACTGTGGACTCCGGGCACGCGACCACGAACGGGATCCCGGCGCGGGCCGCGGCCAGCGCCAGCGGGTAGGTGCCGATCTTGTTGGCCGTGTCGCCGTTCGCGGCCACCCGGTCGGCGCCCACGACGACCGCGTCCACCAGGCCACGGGCGATGATCGACGGTCCGGCGCCGTCGACGACGACCCGGTGCGGCGCACCCATCTCGGCCAGCTCCACCGCGGTGATCCGGGAGCCCTGCAGCAGCGGGCGCGTCTCGTCGGCCACGACGTACTCGACCCGCCCGGCCTCGTGCAACGACCGCACGACGCCCAGCGCCGTGCCCCACTCGACGCACGCCAGCGCCCCGGCGTTGCAGTGGGTGTGCAGCCGCAGCGGGCCCGTGCCGCACAGCTCGGTCAGCAGCGCCGCGCCCCGGTCACCGATCGCGTGGCACGCGGCGATGTCCTCGTCGCGCAGCGCGAGCGCGGCGGCCAGCACCGCGTCCGGGCCACCCGAACGGGCCGCCAGCGCCCGCCGCACGCCGACCGCCAGGTTCACCGCTGTGGGACGGGCGGCCACGAGCCGGGCGGCGGCGTCGTCGATGTCGTCGGGGCCGGTCCGGGCAGCCAGCGCGACGCCGAACGCCCCCGCCACGCCCAGCGCGGGAGCGCCGCGCACGACCAGCCGGCGGATGGCGTCGACGAGCGCGTCCACTGACTCGGCGGAGACCTGGCGCACCTGCGGCAGCGCGGTCTGGTCGACCAGCACGATCCGGCCGTCCACCCAGTCGATCGTCCGCGGCAGCATGCAGCCGACGATAGTGGGCCTGATCGTTCCGACATCGCGGTTCTCGTTGATCGGACTACCGGAATCGCCATCTCGGACGGATCATCGAACGATGGCCTGGTCCGACGCCCGGCGCGGTTGCGGGAGCCGGAACGTCGATCACGCGACCGGCCCCCGGGAAGACGCTACGCCCCGGCCGCGGCCACCCGCTCGTCGGAGCGGCCGGAGCCCGCGTGGGGGATGCGGTAGAGCCGCGCCGCGTTCCCGCCGAGCACGGCCCGCTTCGCCGCCGCGTCGAAGCGGGGGTAGCGGTGGCCCAGACCGGCCGGGAAGCGGTAGGCGGCCAGCTCCCGCACCAGCCGGCCGGGTCGCATCATCGGGTAGCCGCTGCCGAACAGCAGCCGCTCCGCGCCGAACGCCTTGAGCAGCGACCCGAACGCGTGCGCGAAGTCGGGCGACTCCGTCCACGGCAGGATCTCGGTGAGCACCACGTGCACGTTCGGCAGCGCGGCGAGCCGGCAGAGCTGCTGCGTCGGCAGGCAGCCCGCGCCGAGGACGAAACGGATGTCGGGCAGCGCGGTGGCCAGCTCGCGGAACTGCCTCATGTCGAATCCCGGGGGCGCCACCCGCGCGGCCGCGCCCGCCCGGACGGGCTGCGCGGAACCCGCTCGCACCGGCTGCGCCCACCGCGGCACGCGCGGCGGGGTCACCACCGGCTCCTCGGAGTCGCGGCGCCACGGCGCGGGCCGGGTCGAGGGCCCCACCCCGATGTGGACGACGTCCGCGCCCGCCTGGCCGCAGCGCGACAGCACCCGCCGCAGCCAGGTATCGGCCAGGGACATCCGCCCGATCGGGCGGCGCCGCTCGCACAGCGTCAGCCCGCGCAGGTCGAACCGGCGCACCCGCGGCGTGAGGCCGCGGGCGCCGGGCTGCCCGCCGCCCGGGTCCAGCTCGCCGCTCAGCACGAACCGGTCGGGCATCCAGCTCGCCATCTCCGCGTGCCACTCGAGCGGGGAGAAGCCGAGCACGAACAGGTCGCCGAGCACCACCGGCTGCAGGACGGCCCGGTCGACGTAGCCGTCGCCGAACACGTCACGGTTGAGGCTGCGCTCGGTCACCCGCTCGACCTCGTGCACCGGCACCCCTGGGCTGCCGTCCGCTGGGCCGTCCAGCTCGCGGTGGCGGCGCAGGAGGTCGAGCGCGTAGACCTCG
>CAXTTN010000391.1:0-3713 GCA_964247105.1 uncultured Pseudonocardia sp. | reverse complement strand
CGCACGCCGACGACGCCGCCCGGTTGCCGTGCTTGACCACCGGCGCCCCGGCCGCCGCGACGACGACGGCGGACATCGACGAGATGTTGACCGTGTGGGCCTGGTCGCCGCCGGTGCCGACGACGTCGACCGCGCGCACGGGCACGGTCACCCGGCGGGCGTGCGCCAGCATCGCCTCGGCCATCCCCGCGATCTCCGCGGGGGTCTCGCCCTTGCTCCGGAGCGCGACGAGGAACCCGGCCATCTGCGCGGGGGTGGCCTCGGCGCGCAGCACCGCGTCCATCACCCAGGACGTGTCGGCCGTGTCGAGGTCCTCGTGGCGCATCAGCCTCCCGAGCAGGCCCGGCCAGGTCGGGGCACCCGTGTCGGCCATCCTCAGGCCCGGACCGCGGGCAGCTCGCCGTCCCTGGACCGGCGGAGGACGTCCGCCACGGTCTCGGCGGCGGTCAGCGGATCGAGCGGGTGCACCAGCACCGCGTCGGCCTGCGACCAGGTGGCCAGCCACCGGTCGTCGCGCCTGCAGACCGTCACGATGATCGGCGGGCAGTCGTCGATCTCGTTCTTGAGCTGCCGCGACACGCCCATGCCGCCGGTCGGCTGCGCCTCGCCGTCGAGGATCGCGAGGTCGACCCCACCCCCGTCGGCCGCGGCGAGCACCTCGGCGATGCCCCCGGCCTCCACGAACCGCACGCGGCCGAGATCGGGAGCGGGCCGACGGCCGATCGCCATCGTGATGGCCTCGCGGACCTCGGGGCGGTGGCTGAAGACGAGCACGGTGAGGGTCTCGGCTGCGACAGGGCTGCTCACGGCGCGAACTCTAGTGGAACTGCTCACCCCGCCCGCCCGTTGGGGAGATCGGATCGTGACGTCCGTCCGGGTAGCCCGACAGGCTGTAGAAGTTGGGCTGGGGTCATAATGCCGGGGTGACGACTGCGGCTCCCAACATCAGCGGGCGGATCCATTCCCTGAACCGCCCCAACCTGGTCAGCGTAGGAACGATCATCTGGCTGTCCAGCGAGCTGATGTTCTTCGCGGGACTGTTCGCGATCTACTTCACCGCGCGCGCCCAGAACCCCCCGACCAACACGTGGCCGCCTGCTCCGACCGAGCTGAACGTGCCGTACGCGCTCGTGGTGACGATCGTGCTGGTCGCCTCCTCGTTCACCTGCCAGTTCGGCGTGTTCGCCGCCGAGCGCGGCGACGTCTTCGGGCTGCGCCGCTGGTACCTGCTCACGCTGCTGATGGGCACGTTCTTCGTGCTGGGGCAGGCCAACGAGTACCGCACGCTCGTGACCGAGCACGAGACCACGCTGTCGTCCAGCGCCTACGGCACCGTCTTCTACCTGGCCACCGGCTTCCACGCCCTGCACGTCACCGGCGGGTTGCTGGCGTTCATCTACCTGCTCATCCGCACGAAGCTGAGCAAGTTCACGCCCGCGCAGGCCACCGCGGCGATCGTCGTGTCGTACTACTGGCACTTCGTCGACGTGGTGTGGGTCGGCCTGTTCGCCGTCATCTACTTCATCCGATAGTGACCCGAGCCGCCGAGAGGGCTGGAAGACGCAGACGATGACCACATCATCTCCCTCCAGGGGACCACGGACCCGCTTCCGTCGACGGCTGGCCGGTGCGCTCGCGCTCGGCATCGGCCTGATCAGCGCGGGCGTCGGCTACACCGTGCTGACGCCGGCGCCGCAGGTCGCCGAGGCGCAGGGCGACGCCGCGCTCGTCGCCAAGGGCCAGGAGCTCTACAACGGCGTGTGCATCACCTGCCACGGCTCCAACCTGCAGGGCGTGCAGGCCCACGGGCCCAGCCTGGTCGGCGTGGGCGACGCGGCCGTGTACTTCCAGGTGTCGTCGGGCCGCATGCCGATGGCCCGCCAGGAGGCGCAGGCCGTCCGCAAGCAGCCGTACCCGATCTTCAACCCGGAGACCGAGGAAGGCCGGGCCAACCTCGAGGCCCTCGGGGCCTACATCCAGGCCAACGGCGGCGGCCCGACGGTGCCCGCCGCCACCGGTGATGCCCTGCGCGGGGCGGATCCGGCCCGCGGCGGCCAGCTGTTCCGGCTCAACTGCTCGTCGTGCCACAACTTCACCGGCCGGGGCGGCGCGCTGTCGTCGGGCAAGTTCGCGCCGAACCTCGACGCGGCGACCGAGACGCAGATCTACACGGCGATGCTCTCCGGCCCGCAGAACATGCCGAAGTTCTCCGACCGGCAGCTCGCGCCCGCGGAGAAGGAGGACATCATCGCCTACATCAAGTCCGTGAGCGGCAACAACAACAACCCCGGCGGCAACCCGCTCGGCGGCATCGGCCCGGTCTCCGAAGGACTGGTGGCGTTCGTCGTCGGCCTGGCCGCCCTGATCGGCGTCACGCTGTGGCTGGGAGCGAAGACATGACCACGTCACACCAGGGTCCGCGGCAGCCCACCCCGGCCGAGATCGAGGACATGACGCCCGACGAGCTCGCCCGTCTCGCCGCGGAGCTGGACGAGGTCGAGATCGTCCACAACGGCAGGAAGTTCCCGGTGCCCGGCACGCGCGCGGAGAAGCGCGCGGAGCGGGCGGTGGCGCTGTGGTTCGTCATCGCGACGATCTCGGGGCTGGCGTTCCTCGGCTTCTACCTGTTCTGGCCGTTCCAGTACGTCGCGCCGGACAAGCCCGGCTACCTGACCTACGCGCTCTACACACCGCTGGTCGGAGGCACGTTCGGGCTCTCGGTGCTGGCGCTGGGCATCGGCATCATCGCGTACGTCAAGAAGTTCTTCCCGGACGAGACGTCGGTGCAGCAGCGCCACGACGGCCGGTCCGACGAGGTGGCCCGCCGGACCGTCGTCGCCCAGCTGGCCAAGGCCGGCCAGGACACCGGCATCGCCCGCCGCTCGCTGATCAAGCGCTCGGCCGGCGCGGCGGCCGGCGTGTTCGGCCTGGCCCTGGGCATCGCGGCGGTCGCGCCGCTGGTGCGCAACCCGTGGAAGGGCGGCGACAAGGCGGCCCTGTGGACCACCGGCTGGGCCCCCGCCCCGGCGCCGAACAACCCCGGCGGCCCCAACGAGGTCGTCTTCCTGCGCCGCGACACCGGCGTCCCGGGCGAGATCTCGCTGATCCGGCCCGAGGACCAGGACGCGGGCTCGATGGAGACGGTGTTCCCGTTCCGCGAGTCCGAGCGGGGCAACGAGGAGGCGCTGCAGGCGGCGCTGATCCGCTCCGACAACCCGGTGATGCTGATCCGCCTCCGGCCGGGCACGCCGGTGATCCACCGGCAGGGCCAGGAGAACCTGCACTACGGCGACTACTACGCCTACTCCAAGATCTGCACGCACCTCGGCTGCCCGACCTCGCTGTACGAGGCCCAGACCCAGCGCATCCTGTGCCCGTGCCACCAGTCGCAGTTCATCGCGACCGAGTACGCGAAGCCCGTGTTCGGTCCTGCAGCGCGCGCGCTCCCCCAACTGCCCATTACAGTGAACGACGAGGGTTACCTGATCGCGACGGGCGATTTCCCCGATCCGATCGGCCCCGCCTTCTGGGAGCTTGGGAGCCAGGCATGAGCGCGATCACCACACCCACCTCGTCGAGCGGGGGCCTGCAGGCCAAGGCCGGGGCGGCCCTCGACGAGCTGGACCAGCGCTTCCACCCGGCCGCCGGGATGCGCAAGCAGTTCAACAAGGTCTTCCCGACGCACTGGTCGTTCATGCTCGGCGAGGTCGCGC
>CAXTTN010000390.1:0-3730 GCA_964247105.1 uncultured Pseudonocardia sp. | reverse complement strand
AGTTGGGCCCGTTCATCATCGGTCAGCACGATCACCTGCGGACGACTGAGCAGGAACTTCCGACTCAGGACACTAGACCAGCGGGCTCGCGGCGAGGACCCGCACGGCCTCGGCCACCGCGGCCCGGCGGGCCACGCGCACGGCCGTCTCGATCGGGCGCAGGGCATCGCGGCGCGCTGTCGCCGCGGACGCGGAGAGCGCGCCGCCGGGCTCGTCGACCGACGCGGCGGCGAGGATGGCCTCCACCTCGTCGGCCTGTTGCAGCACGCGCAACGCCTGTCCGGGCATCCCGGCCGGCCACAGCGACGCCGGGCGCGACCGCAGGGTGGCGGCGATCTCCTCGCGCACCCCCGGCCGGTGCCGCGCCACGCCCAGCGAGGTGAGCACGGACGTCGACTGCCGGACCTGGTCGCGCAGCTCCCGCTCGGCCTGGCTCAGCGCCACGAACTCCGGCACCGGGCCCGGCTCGGGAACCGGGTAGACCGTCCAGCGCAGCACCCCGTCCGCCACCTGTGTCGGCACGATCCCGAGCCCGGGATCGACGAACAGCACGCCCTCGCCCGCCGCCGTCGCCTCCCGGCTGAAGATGCCCGGCCCGGGCAGCCCGCGGACGTCGCCCGGCGCCGGGAGCACCAGTCGCGCCGGGCTGCGCGGCGCGGCCCGGCGCAGCGCCGCCAGCAGGAACGTCAGCGACGACACCGGCGAGCCCGGCTCGGGCAGCGTCGTGGTCGCGGCCGTGGCGGCGTCGGCGGCCTGGACGTCGTGCGCCTCGGCCCAGGGCGCGAGCGCGTCGAGGACGTCGTCGGGCGCCGCGGCGCCGGCCAGCCAGGCCGAGCACCACACGGTGAAGGTGGCGGAGGGGCAGGGCACCGCGTCAGGCTAACCAGGTCCGGCGCCGAGGGCACTCCGGCCGAGCGGGTGACGGGCGCCACGTTGCGTCACATGCCGTCCCGTGCGTGTCGGTCCCGCCGATCGCCCCCGACCCCGGTACAACTCCCCGATGACCACGCACGACTACCGGGGTCTCTTCTCCTCCGACGGCACGCGCCGCGTCACCCGCCGCGCCGTCCCGGAGGTGCCGGCCGAGCCCGGACTCGTCGTGGAGGACCCGGCCAGCGGGTTCTGCGGGGCGGTGGTGACCGCGAACATCCGGGACGTCACGCTGGAGGACCGGCGCGGCAACCGGCGGGTGTTCCCGATGGTCCCGGCCGGGTTCCTGTACGAGGGGCAGCCGGCCACGCTGGTGCCGCCCGCGCGGGTCGCGCCGGCCACGCCCGTCCGGTCGGCGTCGGGCTCGGTGAAGGTCGCCGGCCACGCGGCGCGCACGGCGCGGGCCGCGCGGATCTGGGTCGAGGGCCTGCACGACGCGGAGCTCGTCGAGCGGGTGTGGGGGCACGACCTGCGCGTCGAGGGGGTCGTCGTCGAGCCGATGCACGGCATGGACGACCTCGCCGCGGCCGTCGCCGAGTTCGGGCCCGGCCCGCAGCGCCACCTCGGGATCCTGGTCGACCACCTGGTGGCCGGGTCGAAGGAGACGCGAGCCGCGCGGTCCGTCGCCGGGCCGCACGTGCTGGTCACCGGGCATCCCTACGTCGACGTGTGGGAGGCGGTGAAGCCGTCGGTGGTGGGGATCGGGGCGTGGCCGCAGATCCCGCGCGGCACCGACTGGAAGACCGGGGTGTGCGCCGCCCTGCGCTGGGGCGAGCCCGCCGACGGGGCGCGGCGCGTGCTGGGTGCCGTGCGCAGCTTCCGCGACCTGGAGACGCCGTTGATCGGGGCCGTCGAGGAGCTCATCGACTTCGTGACCGGCTGATCACGGCGCGTCCGGGTTTCTGGCAGGATCGGGACATGTCGCCGGCCGTGATCTGGCTCATCGCGGGCCTCGTGCTGATCGCGGCCGAGGTGCTGTCGGGGGAGTTCGTGCTCCTGATGCTCGGCGGGGCCGCGCTGCTGGCGGCGGGCGCGTCCGGGATCGCCACCGGGAGCATCCTCGTCGGCGGGGTGGTGTTCGTCGTCTCGGCGGGCCTGCTCGTGTTCGCGGTGCGGCCGCCGCTGCGGCGCAAGCTGGAACGCGGCGTCGGCCACCACGAGTCGCACTTCGAACGGCTGGTGGGGGCACGCGCGGTCGTGGTGCGGCGCGTCGACCACCACGGCGGGCAGGTCAAGATCGGCGGTGACCTCTGGTCGGCCCGTGCGGTGGGCCACGAGGTCATCGAGGAGGGTGCCGCGGCCACCGTCATGCAGATCTCGGGGGCCACGGCGCTGGTGGTCGGCGCCGACCCGGCGTAGACCGACATTCGGAGAGGGAGTGGAACGCGGGTGGACGGCAGTGGGGTCCTGCTCATCGTCGTGCTGTTGCTGGTGGCGCTCGTGGTGGTGTCGCTGATCAAGGCGGTGCAGATCATCCCGCAGGCCACGGCGGCGGTCATCGAACGGCTCGGACGTTTCAAGGGCACGGCGGATCCGGGGCTGGTGTTCCTCGTCCCGTTCGTCGACAAGGTGCGCGAACGCGTCGACCTGCGTGAGCAGGTGGTGTCGTTCCCGCCGCAGCCGGTGATCACCCAGGACAACCTGACGGTGAACATCGACACGGTCGTCTACTACCAGGTCACCGACCCCAAGGCGGCGGTCTACGAGATCTCCGACTACATCGTCGGCGTCGAGCAGATCACCACCACCACGCTGCGCAACGTGGTCGGCGGCCTGAGCCTCGAGGGCACGCTCACCTCCCGCGACCAGATCAACACGCTGCTCCGCGGGGAGCTGGACGAGGCCACCGGCCGCTGGGGCATCCGGGTCGCGCGCGTGGAGATCAAGGCCATCGACCCGCCACGGTCCATCCAGGACTCGATGGAGCGGCAGATGAAGGCCGACCGCGAGAAGCGCGCCATGATCCTCACCGCCGAGGGCCAGCGGGAGTCGGCCATCCGCAGCGCGGAGGGCAACAAGCAGAGCCAGATCCTCACGGCCGAGGGTGCGAAGCAGGCGGCGATCCTGGGTGCCGAGGCCGACCGGCAGTCGCGGATCCTGCGCGCGCAGGGCGTCCGGGCGGCGCGCTACCTGGAGGCGCAGGGCCAGGCCAAGGCGATCGAGAAGGTGTTCGCGGCGATCAAGGCCGGCCGCCCCACCCCGGAGCTCCTGGCCTACCAGTACCTGCAGACGCTGCCGCAGATGGCACAGGGCGACGCCAACAAGGTGTGGATCGTGCCGTCCGACTTCGGGAAGGCGCTCGAAGGGTTCTCGCGGATGCTGGGGGCCCCGGGGGAGGACGGCGTGTTCAGGTTCCAGCCCTCGCCCGTCGAGGACGGGGTGGGGCAGAGCAAGCCGCAGGAGGACGACGAGGAGATCCGGGACTGGTTCGACACCACCACCGACCCGGCCATCGCGAAGGTCGTGGCGGACGCCGAGGCCGCGGCCCGGCAGGAGGTTCCTCCGCTGAGCGTGCCGCCGACCGAGCCCCCGCCGGCGGTCGAGCCCCCGCCGGCCGTCGAGCCGCTGCCCCGGCACCTGCCGCCGCCACCCCGCGTGACCGGCCCGGCCCAGCCCAAGGCGGTGGCCGCGCCCGGGCCGGAGCCGGAGAGCGCGACCCCCACGCCGCCCCGCGGCGTCCCCCGCCCCGGGTACCCGTCCGCGCCGCCCGGCAGCTGAGCCGTTCCGGGGTTGGCGCCGTCCCGGGTTGCAGCATGGTGGCTTCACTCCAACGTCGTTGGAGTGAAGCCACCATGCTGCA
>CAXTTN010000389.1:0-3735 GCA_964247105.1 uncultured Pseudonocardia sp. | reverse complement strand
TGCCGTCCAGCTCGTCGCACGCCCTGTTCGGCGGCCTGATCGGCGCCACCTGGGTGGCCGCCGGAGCCGACGCCGTCAAGTTCGCGGCGGTGGTCAGCAAGGTGCTGCTGCCCGCCCTGCTCTCGCCGATCGTCGCCGGCATCATCGCGCTGGTCGCCACCTACCTCGCCTACCGGATCGCCACCCGGGGGAAGGACAAGACGGTCAAGGAGGGCTTCCGGATCGGCCAGATCGGTTCGGCCTCCCTGGTGGCGCTCGCCCACGGCACCGGTGACGCCCAGAAGACGATGGGCATCATCACCCTCACGCTGATCACGGCGGGCGTGCTGCCCGCGGACGCCGGGCCGCCGTTCTGGGTGATCCTCTCCGCCGGCCTCGCGATCGCGCTGGGCACCTACATCGGCGGCTGGCGCATCATCCGCACCCTCGGCAAGCGGATCAGCGACATCGAGACCCCCCAGGGATTCGCGGCCGAGGCCAGCTCCGCCGCGGTCATCCTCGCGTCGTCGCACCTGGGCTTCGCGCTGTCCACCACACAGGTCTGCACCGGCTCGATCTTCGGCGCCAGCGCCGGCAAGCGGCTCGCGTCGGTGCAGTGGGGCGTTGCCGGTCAGATGGCCCTCGCGTGGCTGTTCACGCTGCCCGCTGCCGCGATCGTCGGCGCCGTCGCCGCCGCCCTCGCCGGCACCGGCACGGTGGGCACGATCGTCGTCGCGATCGTCCTGGTCGCCGCGGCCGGCGGCATCTACGGCATCTCGCGACGCCAGCCCGTCACCGCCGACAACGTCAACGACGTCCCCGCGCCGCAGCCCGTCGGCGCGAGCGCCTGAGAAGAGGAGACGACCACATGAACATCGCCTGGGGTTCCCTCGGACTCGTCGGAGCCGTCTCGTTCGCCGCCGCCGTCGGCGTGGTGGTACTGGTGTCGTTCGCCCTCGTCGGGCTCTCCGCACGGGAGGCCCCGGCGAAGGGGGAGCTCCCGTCGGGGCTGAGCCCGGCCGCGGGCACCGCCGTGGCCGCGGTCTGCCTGCTCGCCGTCGCGGCGATCGTGATCTACGGGCTGTACATCATCGTCGCCTGACCCGTGACGGTCGCCGAGGGCCCGGCTCAGGTACGCCTGAGCCGGGCCTGCTCCGTTTCCGGAACAGCATCGAGCCCGCGCGACGCGACCACAGGGCCTCAGGAACAACGACGAGCCCGCGCGACGCGACCACAGGGCCTCGGAAACAACGACGAGCCCGCGCGACGCGACCACGGATCGGGTGCCTCGGCTACGCGGCGTGGCTCGCCACCGGCCGGCTCGCCAGCGTGCGGCCGTCCCGGAACCGGACGCCGTCCTTGCACCGCTTCCACCTTCCCGCCCGCGAACTGCTCGGTGTAGAGCCGCGCGTACAGCCCGTCGAGCGCCAGCAGCTCGGCGTGGGTGCCGCGTTCCACCACCGTCCCGTTCTCGACGGCCAGGATCACGTCGGCACCGAGGATCGTGGAGAGGCGGTGCGCGATCGCGATGGTCGTGCGCCGCCGGGTCGCGTTCTCCAGCGCCTGCTGCACGAGCCGTTCGCTCGTGGTGTCCAGGGCGCTGGTGGCCTCGTCGAGGATGAGGATGCGCGGGTCCTTGAGCAGCACGCGCGCGATCGCGAGCCGCTGCTTCTCCCCGCCCGAGAGCCGGTAGCCGCGCTCGCCGACGACCGTCTCGTAACCGTCGGCGAAGGACACGATCCGGTCGTGGATGTTCGCCGCGCGCGCCGCGGACTCCAGCTCCTCCTGCGTGGCGTCGGGCTTCGCGTAGCGCAGGTTGTCGGCGATCGTCGAGTGCAGCAGGAACGTGTCCTGCGTGACCATCCCGATCGCGTCGGCCACCGAGGCCTGGGTGAGCTCCTTGACGTCGTGGCCGTCGATCAGCACCCGCCCGCGGTCGACGTCGTAGAGCCGCGGCACCAGGTAGGACAGGGTGGTCTTGCCGCCGCCGCTGGGGCCGACGATCGCGGCGAGCTGGCCGGGCTCCACGACGAACGACACGTCCTTCACGGCGTAGACGGGCTCGGCCGCCTCGCGGGCGACGCCCTCGCCGGGCACCTCCCCGGCCGGGTAGGCGAACCACGCGTGCTCCAGCTCGATCCGCCCGGCCACGGCCGGTAGCGGGCGCGCGCCGGGGGCGTCGACGATGCGCGGCGTCAGGTCCAGGTACTCGAAGATCCGGCCGAAGAGCGCCAGCGACGTCTGCACGTCCAGCGAGACGCGCAGCAGGTTGACCGTCGGGAAGAGGAGTCTCGTCTGGAGGGTGGTGAAGGCCACGATCGTTCCCGCCGTGACCGCGGTCCCGGACCCCATGACGATCAGCACGCCCGCCACCAGGTAGACCAGCGCGGGGGTGATCCCGAGGAACGTCTGCACGACCGCGAAGAACGACTGCCCGGTCATCGCCTGGCGCACCTGCAGGTCGACCTGCCGCGCGTTCTCCTCGCGGTAGCGCTGGATCTCGAACGCCTGCCGGTTGAACACCTTGGCCAGCAGCACCCCCGACACCGACAGCGACTCCTCGGTGATCGCCGTCATGTCCGACAGCGACTCCTGGGTGCGCCCGGCCAGCCGGCGCCGGACCCGACCCACCCGGACCTGCAGGACGACGAACAGCGGCACCAGCGCCACGGCCACGATCGTGAGCTGCCAGCTCAGCAGCAGCATCGCGACGAGCGCCGCGACGACCGTCACGACGTTGCCGAGGATCGAGCTGGCCGTCTCCGACAGCACCGACTGGACGCCGCCGACGTCGTTGGCCAGCCGCGACTGGATCGCGCCGGTGCGGGTGGCGGTGAAGAACGACAGGTCCATGCGCTGCAGGTGCTCGAAGAGCCGACCGCGCAGGTCGGCCATGACGCGGTTGCCCAGCAGCGTGGTCTGGTAGGTCTGGTAGACCCCGATCAGCGCCGTGACGACGGGCACCGCCACCATGCCGCCCACCAGCCAGGCGAGCAGCGCCAGGCGCACGCCGCCGCCGGCGACGGGGAACAGCGCGCGGTCGAACACCGCCTGCGTGAGGAACGGCGTCAGGATGCCCAGGCCGCTCGACAGGAGCACCGCCACCACGATCGTCACCAGCATGAACCGGTAGGGGGTGAACAACCCCCACACCCGGCGGCCCAACCCGTCCGCTGCCATGCGGGAAGTATGTCGACGGCGGCCCCGTCCGGCGCGGCAGGATCGAGGCCGTGCCTCGTGTAGGGGCGCAGATGACCTGGCTGCGATCGGAACTGTCCGGTCATGGTCGGTGTCCGTGGGCCAGGACGTGCACGGAGGCACCTGCTGGCCCACGGACAGTGATCATGGGGCGTCCAGCCAGGCCAGGATCTCCTCCGTGTGCTCCCCCACCGCCGGGATCGGGTCCAGCCGGGGCGGGCGGCCGGGCAGGGTGATCGGCGGCAGGAGGGTGCGCAGCGGGCCCACCGGGGAGCCGACGTCGACCCAGCGCTCGCGCGCGGTCAGCTGGGGGTGCTCCAGGACGTCGGCCACCTCGCGACGGCGTCCGTGGGCGATGCGGGCGGCGTCCAACCGGCCGGTCAGCTCGTCGCCGCTCAGCCGGGCGAGGACGGCGTCGATCTCGGCGTGCAGGGCGGGCCGGTTCGCCACGCGGCGGGCCCCGGAGTCGAAGCGCTCGTC
Organism: uncultured Pseudonocardia sp.; assembly: GCA_964247105.1. Lineage (GTDB taxonomy): Bacteria > Actinomycetota > Actinomycetes > Mycobacteriales > Pseudonocardiaceae > Pseudonocardia. The sequence continues at coordinate 78 of CAXTTN010000389.1, read as the reverse complement.
GACGGCCAGCTCCGGCCGCGCCAGCACCGCGGCGCAGAACGCCACCCACTCGCGCTCGTTCTGGACGCCGATCACCAC
>CAXTTN010000388.1:0-3736 GCA_964247105.1 uncultured Pseudonocardia sp. | reverse complement strand
CTGGACGACGTGGGTCGCCGGAGCGCCGACCTGGGCCGCGTGCTGGACGGCGGGCGGCGGGGTGGAGCGGCCGGCCCGGCGATGAACGCTGCTGTGGTGCTCGCGCTCGATGCCTTCGCGGGAGGGCGGTGGGACGACACGGACCGGCTGGCGCAGCAGGCGCAGGGCCTCTGCGCGTCGCACGGCCACGAGGCGTTGGCGATGCTGGCCACGGCGGGCTCGGCGCTGGTCGCCGCGTGCCGGGGGGACGAGGCCGCCTGCGCCGAACACACCAGCCGGATGATCGGATGGGCGACCCCCCGGGGCGCCCGCCTCGTGCACCACCACGCGACCCACGCACGGGTTCTCGCCGCTCTGGGCCGGGGGGACGCGGAGTCGGCCTACCACCTCGCCGGCGGGATCACGCCCGTGGGAACCGTCGGGCCGGACGGCCCCGGACGGCGGCTCGTCCTGGACCTCGTCGACGCCGCGGTGCGCACGCAACGCCGGGACGAGGCCCTGGAGCACGTCGCCGCGGCGCGGCGGGCCGGGATCGCCGGGCTCTCCGGACGTTCGGCTCTCCTCGTCGCCGGCGCGGCCGCGCTCGCCGAGCGGGGCGACGCGGCCCGGTCGCGCTACGAGCAGGCGCTGGCGGTGCCGGGCGCCGACAACTGGCCGTTCGACGTCGCCCGGGTGCGGCTGGCCTACGGCGAGAACCTGCGCCGTTCCCGGGCGATGCTGGAGGCGCGGCGGCAGCTCACGAGCGCGCTCGCGGCCTTCTGCGAACTCGACGCGCAACCCTGGATCGCCCGGGCGGAGTCGGAGCTGCGGGCCGCGGGTCACCGCGTCCGGCGGGCCCGGGACAGCGCCTCGACGGTGCTCAGCCACCAGGAGCGGACGGTCGCCCACCTCGCGGCGACGGGCGCCACCAACCGGCAGATCGCCCAGCGACTGGGCCTCTCACCGCGAACCGTCGGGTCACATCTGGGCCGGGTGTTCCAGAAGATGCGGGTGACGTCGCGGGCCGGTCTCGCCGCGGCGCTGCGGGCGGACGAACCCGCGGGCCACGAGGACCGAGCAACGGATGGTCCGGCCGTCCCGCAGGCGGTGTCCGGCCAACCCCACCTCGACGGTCGGGACCGTGCGCCCTGATCTCCCGGTCGCCCTACCGATCGCGGCGCCGGCGTGTCCGAGGCTTCCTCCCATCACCCGGAACCGCTCGACGAAGGCGCACACCGATGGACACTTCCTGGGCAGGCGGGCTCACGACGGCCGGGTACCTCGGTCCGGCTCCACGGTGGCCGGTCGACAGTGCGATCCGCGGCCTGGTGCACGAGCCCGATCCGGTCCGCATCACGCACGTCGCCGCGCTCGGCCTCGCCCTCGACCGGGTCGCCGAGTGCCGCGAGCCCCTGCGGCGGGCGCTCGGCGCCGTCCGGGGCGGCCGGGCCGGGGCCGCGATGCCGGTGTTCGGCCTGCTCTGCGCCGGTGACGTCGCGTCGGGACGCTGGGACGAGGCCGGCCGGCTCGCGGAGGAGGGACTCGCGCTCTGCGGGCCGGACCATCCCGGCACCGCCGCGTCGCTGCGGCTGGCCCAGGCGTTCATGGCGGCGGTCGGCGGCGACGAGGTGCGGACCCGCGCGCTCGTCGACGCGGTCGTCGGCTGGGCCGCTCCGCGGGGCGTCCGGACCCTGGTGGACGAGGGACATCGGGTGCTGGCCCTGGCCGCTCTGGGGAACGGGGACGCCGTGAGCGCCCACCGGCACGCGAGCGCCGCCACCTGCCCCGGCCCGCCGGCCCGGTGCGTGTCGGTGGACCTCGTCGAGGCCGCGGTACGACTCGGCCGGCGGGAGGAGGCGTGCCGCCACGTGCAGGCCGCGCGCGACGCGCCCGTGGTGTCCGCGCGCACCGCGATGCTCGCCGCGGCGGCCGCCGCGATCGCCGCCGAGCCGCGGGCCGCGGGTGCGCTGTTCGAGGAGGCGCTCGCCACCACGGACGCCGAGCGCTGGCCCTTCGACCACGCCCGCATCCAGCTGGGCCACGGCGAGCACCTGCGCCGGCAGCGCCGTGTCGGGCCCGCCCGCGTGCTGCTCGCCGCCGCACTCGACACCTTCCAGCGGCTGGGGGCGCGTCCGTGGGCGGCGCAGGCACGGCACGGGCTGCGCGCCTCGGGCGTGACGATCGGCCACCCGGTGGTGGCGGGTGCGGCCGCCACGCTCACGCCCGACGAGCGGGCGGTCGCCGTTCTGGCCGCCACCGGCCTGACGAACAAGGAGATCGCCCGGCAGCTGATGGTGTCGCACCACACGGTCGCCGCGCGCCTCTACCAGGCTTTCCCCAAACTGGGCGTCGGTTCCCGCGCGGCACTGCGGAACGCGATGCTGGTCCTCGACGGCGACCCCGCCGGCCGGCTCGACCGCGGCGAAGCGCTGGTGGGCACGTCCTGGGAGCGATCACGGGCCGTTTCCGGGTAGCCCTACCACCGGCGGGGGTGCCATGCTGCGACCATGGCCCGGTGGTGGGCTCGATCCTGGTCGTCGACGACGACGCGGCCGTCCGCGGGCTCGTCGTCCGCATCCTGCAGAGCTGGGGCCACGAGGTGATCGGCGAGGCCGGCTCGGCCGCCGAGGCCCTGAGCTGCGCCGAGACGATGCGTCCGGACACCATGTTGGTCGACATCGGACTGCCCGACGGCGACGGGTTCTCCCTGACGCGCGAGCTCCGCGGCCGGCCCTGGGCGCCGCGCGTCGTGCTCTTCTCGTCCGACGCCGACCGCGCGAACGCGGCGGCCGCCCGACGCGCGGGAGCCGTCGCCTTCATCCCGAAGGACGAGCTGTCGGGTCCCGCTCTTCGGCAGTTGCTCGCCGGAGCGGCCGATGGGGACGGCTGACGCGGCGGGACCGGCGGAGGTCCTCGCCGCCGTTGCGGCCGGCGGCGGACCGGCGCGCACCGAGCTCCGGGCGCTGGCCGCGGAGCAGGCGGCCCTGCGCCGGGTGGCCGAGCTCATGGCGCGCGGCGCCGCCTCGGAGGAGGTCTTCGTCGCGGTGACGGCCGAGGCGTCGGCGTTGCTCGGCGACCTCGCCACCGAGCTGTTGTGGTTCGAGGGCGAGGAGGCGGTGGCGGTGGCCACGTGCAACAGCCGCGTGCCACGGGGGCTGCGGGTCCCGTCACACCCGGGCACGCCGACCGGCCGGGTGCTCCGCACGGCGGCGCCCGTCCGGGCCGACACGTTCGACGGCACGCCGCTCGCGGACCTCGCCCACGAGGTGGGGCTGGTCGCGGGCGTCGCCGTTCCCGTCGTCGTCGGGGACCGGGTGCTCGCGGCGCTCACCGCGAGCAGCGCGGGACCGCCGCTGCCGCCCGGCGTCGAGGGCCGCCTCGCCCCGCTCGCCGAGCTGGCCGCCGTCGCGGTCGCCCACGCCGCGACCGAGGCCGAGCTGACGGCATCGCGGGCGCGCGTCGTCGCCCGTGCCGACGAGGCCCGGCGGCGCCTGCAGCGCGACGTGCACGACGGCGCGCAGCAGCGGCTGGTGCACGCCCTCATCGCGCTCAAGATGGCACGGGGCGCCGTCGAGGTCGGGTCCCCGGCGGCTGATCTCGTCGAGGAGGCCCTGACCCACGTCGAGCGGGCGAGCAGGCAACTCCGTGACGTCCTCCACGGCGTCCTGCCCGCGTCGCTCATCCACGGCGGGCTGCGCCTCGGCATCGAGTCACTCGTCGCCGACCTCGCGCTGCCGGTCGTACTGCGCATCACGAC
>CAXTTN010000387.1:0-3765 GCA_964247105.1 uncultured Pseudonocardia sp. | reverse complement strand
GACGCACTACCTGCTCGGCACGGTCGCGGGGCCGCACCCGTTCCCGATGATGGTGCGCGACTTCCACCGCGTCATCGGGCTGGAGGCCCGCGAGCAGGTGCTCGAGCGCACCGGACGCCTGCCCGACGTCATCGCGGCCTGCGTCGGCGGCGGCTCGAACGCGATCGGCATCTTCCACGCCTTCCTCGACGACCCCGGCGTGCGGCTGGTCGGCTTCGAGCCGGGCGGCGACGGCGTCGAGACCGGCCGCCACGGCGCCACGCTCACCGAGGGCTCACCCGGCGCGCTGCACGGCGCGATGAGCTACCTGCTGCAGGACTCCGACGGGCAGACCGCCGAGTCGTACTCGATCTCCGCGGGCCTGGACTACCCGGGTGTCGGGCCGGAGCACGCCCTGCTCAAGGACATCGGGCGCGCCGAGTACCAGCCGATCACCGACCGCGAGGCGATGGACGCGTTCGCGCTGCTCTGCCGCACCGAGGGGATCATCCCGGCGATCGAGTCGGCGCACGCGATCGCGGGCGCGCTGAAGCTGGGCCGGGAGCTGGGCCCGTCCGGCGTGGTGCTGGTCAACCTGTCCGGGCGCGGGGACAAGGACGTCGACACGGCCGCGAAGTGGTTCGGCATGATCGCCGACGGCGAGACGGCCGGCGAGGCCAGCGGCACGGCGATCGCGGAGGCGCCGCTCCCGGTCGCGGAGGCCCCGGGCGTCGGCCCGTCGCCCGCCGGTTCCGACGCGGCGGCGGTGCAGCGGTGAGCCGCGTCGAGTCGATCTTCACGGGTTGCCGCGCCGAGGGGAGGGCCGCGCTGGTGGGGTACCTGCCCGCCGGCTACCCGACCGTCGACGCGTCCGTGGGCCTGCTGAACGCGATGGTCGAGGGCGGCTGCGACCTCCTGGAGGTCGGCGTCCCGTACTCCGACCCCGTGATGGACGGGCCCACGATCCAGGCCGCGACCGAGACGGCACTGCGCGCGGGTTTCCGGCTGCGCGACGTGCTGTCGGTGATCGAGCGCGTCACAGCCGCGGGCGGCCGGGCCGTGGTGATGACCTACTTCAACCCGGTGCTGCGCTACGGCGTCGACGCCTTCGCCCGCGATCTCGCCTCCGCGGGCGGGCTGGGCCTGATCACCCCGGACCTCATCCCCGACGAGGCCGACGAGTGGCTCGCCGCCTCCGATGCGCACGGGCTGGACCGCACCTTCCTGGTCGCGCCGTCGTCCTCCGAGGAGCGCATCGCCTCCACCACGGCCGCCACCCTCGGGTTCCTCTACGCGAGCTCGACGATGGGTGTCACCGGCGCGCGCGGAACCGTCGACTCGGCCGCGGCCGAGATCGTGGCCCGCTGCCGCGCCCACACGGCGCTGCCGGTAGGGGTCGGGTTGGGCGTGCGGTCGGCGGACCAGGCGGCGGAGGTGGCGGCGTTCGCGGACGGCGTGATCGTCGGTTCGGCCTTCGTGACGGCGGCCGAGCAGGACGGCGCCGCGGGCGTCCGTGCGCTCGCCGAGGAGCTGGCCGGCGGCGTCCGTCGCGCCGGCCGCCCGGAGCCCCAACCGGCCTGACGGCCGGGGGCGATACCGTGGGCTCGTGAGTTCTGCCGTCGTCACCACCGTGCTGGCCTACATCCCGAGCCCGGACCGGGGGGTCTGGTACCTCGGGCCGATCCCGATCCGGGCCTACGCGCTGTTCATCATCGTCGGCATCGTGATCGCCGTCCTGTGGGGCGAGCGTCGGTTCGTCGCCCGGGGCGGGGCGCCGGGCACGGTCACCGACGTCGCCGTGTTCGCCGTGCCGTTCGGGCTGGTCGGCGGCCGGTTGTACCACGTGGCCACCGACTGGCAGACCTACTTCGGCCCGGGCGGCGATCCGCTCGGGGCGCTGAGGATCTGGCAGGGCGGCCTCGGGATCTGGGGGGCCGTCGCGCTCGGCGGGGTGGGGGCCTGGATCGGCTGCCGCCGCCGCGGGGTGCCGCTGCCGTTCTTCGGCGACGCCGTCGCGCCCGGCATCGTGGTGGCCCAGGCCATCGGGCGGCTGGGCAACTACTTCAACCAGGAGCTCTACGGCGACCCCACCACGCTGCCGTGGGGCCTGGAGATCTACCGCAGGGTCGATCCGACGACGGGCGTCCCCGACGCGCTCGGCGGCGTCGCGCTCGACACCACCCCGATCGAGATCGTGCAGCCGACGTTCCTGTACGAGCTGATCTGGAACCTGCTGGTCGCGGGCCTCGTCGTGGTGGCCGACCGGCGGTTCCGGCTCGGCCACGGGCGGGCGTTCGCGGTGTACGTCGCGGGCTACACGTTCGGCCGGTTCTTCATCGAGCAGATGCGGTCGGACTACGCCACGCGCGTGTTCGGCGACCTCCGGATCAACGTGGTCGTCGCCGCCGTGGTGTTCCTCGGCGCGGTGACCTACCTCGCGGTGGTCCGCAAGCCCCGCGAGGTGCTCACCGCCCCCGCCGCGGACGGCCCCGCCGACGGTGCCGTCGTCGCCGATGCCGCGCCCGTCGAGGCGTCGGCGCCGCGCGGGAAGGCGACGCGGAACGCCGGCGCGGGCAACGCCACGGCCGTGGCCGACCCGGACGTCGTCGAGGTTCCGGCCGACGCCCCGCAGTCCCCGGAGCCGGACGGCTCCGCCGGCGACCGCTCGTCATGACCGGGTTCAGGGGCTTCGGCGACGGCGCCGTCGAGTTCTTCGACGGCCTCGCGGCGGACAACTCCAAGGCCTACTGGACCGATCAACGTGCCGTCTACGAATCCGACGTCCGCGCCCCGATGCAGGCCCTCGTGGCCGCGCTGGAGCCCGAGTTCGGCCCGGGCAAGATCTTCCGGCCCTACCGGGACGTGCGCTTCTCGAAGGACAAGACCCCGTACAAGACGCACTGCGGCGCCACCGTCGGTCCGTACTACGTGCAGGTCGGGGCGGACGGGCTGATGGCCGCCGGCGGCTACTACGCCATGGGCGCCGATCAGGTGGCGCGCTTCCGCACCGCCGTCGACGACGAGCGCCGGGGCACCGACCTGCAGAAACGCCTCGCGTCGATGAGCGCCGACGTCGTCGTGCGCGGTGAGGTGCTCAAGACCCGACCCAAGGGCTTCGACGCCGACCACCCCCGCATCGAGCTGCTGCGGCACAAGTCGCTGTACGGCTCGTGCGCCTGGCCGCCGGACGACACGCTGCACGAGGCCGGTGCCCTCGACCGCGTCGTCACGGCCTGGCGGGCGCTCGTGCCGCTCGTCGAGTGGCTCGTCGACCACGTTGGGCAGAGTGAGCTTTCACGTCGCTGAATGTTGGTCCGTCTGCCACCCTGATCGTTTCAGAAGCCGCGCTATGCTCTTTCGCGTGAGCCGTCGCACAAAGATCGTCTGTACCATCGGGCCGGCAACCGCCACCCCTGACCGCATTCGCGAGCTGGTGCAGGCCGGGATGGACGTCGCCCGCCTCAACTTCAGCCACGGCAACCGCGACGACCACAAGCGCGTGTACGAGATGGTGCGCACCGCGGCCGACGCGGAGGGCCGGGCCGTCGGCATCCTCGCCGATCTGCAGGGCCCCAAGATCCGCCTCGGCCGCTTCGCCTCGGGGCCCACGGAGTGGCGCACGGGCGAGGAGGTGCGCATCACGGTCGAGGACGTGGCGGGCACCCACGACCGCGTCTCCACCACCTACAAGGGCCTCGCCGACGACGCCCGTCCGGACGACCGGCTGCTCGTCGACGACGGCAAGGTCGGCCTGCGCGTCACGTCCGTCGAGGGCATGGACGTGGT
>CAXTTN010000386.1:0-3804 GCA_964247105.1 uncultured Pseudonocardia sp. | reverse complement strand
TGGACGAGTTCCACTTCTACGCCGACCCCGACCGCGGCTGGGCCTGGCAGGTGCCCTTGATCGAGCTGCCGCAGGCGCAGTTCCTGCTGATGAGCGCGACGCTGGGCGACGTCGGCTTCTTCAAGGAGGACCTCACCCGCCGGACGGGCCGGGAGACCGCGGTGATCACGTCGGTGGAGCGGCCGGTGCCGCTGCACTACCGCTACGTGTACTCGCCGCTGCACGAGACGATCACCGAGCTGCTGGCGACGCACGAGGCGCCCGTGTACGTCGTGCACTTCACCCAGCAGTCGGCGGTCGACCGGGCCCAGTCGCTGATGAGCGTCAACATCACCTCGAAGGAGGACAAGGCGGCGATCGCCGAGCTGATCGGCCGGTTCCGCTTCACGTCCGGCTTCGGCAGGACGCTCTCGCGCCTGGTGCGCCACGGCATCGGCGTGCACCACGCGGGCATGCTCCCCCGCTACCGCCGGCTGGTGGAGACGCTCGCGCAGGCCGGGCTGCTGCGCGTCATCTGCGGCACCGACACGCTCGGCGTCGGGATCAACGTGCCGATCCGCACGGTCCTCTTCACCGCCCTGACCAAGTACGACGGCCAGCGCACCCGCCCGCTCAAGGCCCGCGAGTTCCACCAGATCGCGGGACGGGCCGGTCGGGCCGGCTACGACACGATCGGCACCGTGGTGGCGGAGGCGCCCGACCACGAGGTGGAGAACGCCCGGCTGATCGCCCGCGCGGGGGACGACGAGAAGAAGAAGAAACGCATCGTGCGCAAGAAGGCGCCGGAGGGCTTCGTCGGCTGGTCGGAGGTCGGTTTCGGCAAGCTCCAGTCGGCCCAGCCGGAGGCGCTGACCAGCCACTTCGTCGTGTCCCACGCGATGCTGCTGAACGTGATCTCCCGGCCGGGGGATGCCTTCACCGCCATGCGGCACCTGCTGGAGGACAACCACGAGCCCCGGGTGCGGCAGCGCCGCCACATCCTGCGCGCGATCGCGATCTACCGGGCGCTGCTGGCGTCCGGCGTGGTGGAGCAGCTGCCCGAGCCGGACGCGGAGGGCCGTCGCGTCCGGCTGGTCGGCGACCTCCAGCTCGACTTCGCCCTCAACCAGCCGCTGTCCCCCTTCGCACTGGCCGCGATCGACCTGCTGGACAAGGCGTCGCCGTCGTACCCGATGGACGTGCTGTCGATCATCGAGGCCACCCTCGACGACCCCCGCCAGGTGCTCTACGCGCAGCAGAACAAGGCCAAGGGCGAGGCCGTCGCCGCGATGAAGGCGGACGGCATCGAGTACGAGGAGCGGATGGCGCTCCTGGAGGACGTCACCTGGCCCAAGCCGCTCGACGAGCTGCTCACCGGCGCGCTCGAGTCCTACCGCCGCGGCGCTCCGTGGGTGGAGGACGCGCGGCTCTCGCCCAAGTCGGTGGCCCGCGACATGTTCGAGCGCTCGATGACCTTCGTCGAGTACGTCGGGCACTACCAGCTCGCCCGGTCGGAGGGCCTGGTGTTGCGCTACCTGGCCGACGCCTACCGCGCGCTGCGCCAGACCGTGCCCGACGAGGCGAAGACCGAGGAGCTGACCGACGTCGAGGAGTGGCTGGGCGAGCTGGTGCGCCAGGTCGACTCGTCGCTGCTCGACGAGTGGGAGGCGCTCGCCGCGGGCGCGGGGACGGGCTCCGACGAGGTCGCGCCGCCGTCGCTGGACCACGGCCCGGCGGGCGTCACCCGCAACGTCCGCGCGTTCCGCGTGCTGGTGCGCAACGCGCTGTTCCGGCGCGTCGAGCTGGCCGCGCTGCGACGCTGGGACGTGCTCGGGGAGCTGGACGGCGCGTCCGGCTGGAACGCCGAGGCCTGGCGGGAGGCGCTGGAGCCGTACTTCGCCGAGCACACCGACATCGGCACCGGCCCCGACGCGCGCGGCCCGTCGATGATCGCGATCACGGAGGAGCCGGAGCGCTGGCTGGTCCGCCAGGTCCTCGACGACCCGGCGGGCGACCGGGACTGGGCGATCACGGCGGAGGTCGACCTGGCCGCCTCCGACGAGGAGGGCACGGCGTCCATCTGGATCACCGGGGTCGAGCCGCTCGGCGGCCCCTGACCCCCACCCCCGCGAGTCGACCATCTCGACACGGTGTCATGGCCGATCCGGCCCGTACCCGATCGGCGATCACCGCGTGTCGAGATGGTCGACTCGCGGTGTCAATGTATCGTTGGCCGCATGAAGTACTCCGAGGCCGAGCGCTGGATCGAGCGGGTCGACCCGGCCGTCACGCGCGACCGGTCGGTCACCGCCCACCTGGAGTTCCTCAAGGGCCGCAGCAGCGAGGGGCCGCTCACCAACGACGCCGCGGCCGCCTGGTACGCCGTGGTGCAGGAGATGCGGCGGCTGGCCGACTACTACGAGCGCGACCTCATCCGCAAGCTGCGCTCCGACGGCATGACGTGGGCGAAGGTGGCCGACGCCGTGCAGGCCCAGCTGTCGAGCCGGCAGGCGGCGCAGGCGAAGTGGAAGCGGCTCATCGACCCCGGGCGGCGCACGACCAGCGGGGACATGCGACGCGGCGGCCGGCCCCGCCAGTCACCCGCGAGTGAGTGAGCGGACCACGTCGGCTGCGCCGTCTTCCGCCTCCGCGCTCGCACAACTTCGCGTCCGATCGCGCGTTCGCCCGCCAGGTGCTCGCGGTCATGCCCGACATACCGAGCTTCGCGCGGGCGAACCGCGCGTTCCTCCGGCGGGCCGTGCGGCTACCTGCTCTCCCTCGCCGGCCCGCTCCGCGACGTGATGGCGGCCGAACGGTTCGACCCGTCGGTGCCGCGCGGAGCCGGGCGCGCGATGGTCGCCGCCCACTTCACCGAGATCGGGTCCCTGGAGCGGAGCCTGCAGGCCCTGGGCGAGCAGTTCGGCCGCGCGGCGACCACGCCCGGCGCCGTCGCACGGCTCACCGACATGCTGGCCGGCACCGTCGACCACCTCCGCATGCAGAAGGCCTACTACCGCAGCGACGGCGCGTCGATCTGGGCCGATGTCACGCTGTCGCTGCTGCGCGAGCCGCAGGGCGCGCCGGCGTTCGTCGTCGGGATCGTCCAGGACGTCACCGAGCAGCGGCGGCTGCAGGATCGGCTCCGGTACGAGGCGGAGCACGACCCGCTCACCGGGCTGGCCAACCGCACGGTGTTCTTCCAGCAGCTGCAGGCGGGGCTCGCCGACCCCGACGCCACGCTCGGCGTGTGCTACCTCGACCTCGACACGTTCAAGGCCGTCAACGACACCCTGGGCCACGACGTCGGGGACGCGCTGCTGTGCGCGATCGCCGACCGCCTCGCCGCCGAGCTCGACGGGCACCTGGTGGCGCGCATGGGCGGCGACGAGTTCGTGGTTCTGGTGCGCTCCGCCGCCGGTGACACGGGTGAGGTGGGCCGGGTCGCGCGGATCGCGCTCGACGCCGTGCGACGCCCGGTGCGGCTCGGCGACCAGGACGTCACGGTCTCGGCCAGCGTCGGCGTCGTGAGCACCGCCGACCTGCGCGCCGCGCCACCCCGGAGCTGGGGCGCCGCGGAGCTGATGAAGGCCGCCGACACCACGCTCTACTGGGCCAAGAAGGACGGGCGCGACCGCCTGGCGCGCTTCGACGCGAGCCGGCACGGCGAGGACGTCGAGCGGTTCGCGATGTCGTCGCGCCTGCCGCTTGCGCTGGCGCAGCGCCAGTTCGTGCTGGAGTACCAGCCACTGGTGCGGTTGAGCGACCGGCGGATGGTCGGGGTCGAGGCGCTCGTGCGGTGGGACCTGCCGGACGGCACGCGGATCG
>CAXTTN010000385.1:0-3860 GCA_964247105.1 uncultured Pseudonocardia sp. | reverse complement strand
TCATCGGACCGCACGATCACCTGCGGACGACTGAGCAGGAACTTCCGACTCAGGAAACTAGATCGACTCCTCGGCGAGGTGCACGAGCGGCAGCTTCGACAGCTCGACGGGCGTGAGCTTGCCGGCCGCGCCGAGCACGTCGTTCTGCGTCTTCTGCATCCGGGCGTCGATCAGCCCGGACAGCGCGTAGGCGACGCGGCCGAGCAGCCGGACCGTCGTGTCGTCGACGATCGGGCGGGGCGTGGACACCACCGCGATGCCGGTGGGCGTGCCGTCGTTGGACTGCGCGGCGCCGATCGTGAACGCCTCGCGCGGGTTCACGTGCCGGGAGGCGTAGTGGTCGCGCAGCTTCTTGACCATGCTGTGGAACTCGCTGACGTCGCCGTCGAGCTTGAGCTCCTCGAGGTCCTTGTCGGTCAGAACCGAGGTGCGGCCGGAGAAGCACCGCACGTAGCCGATCAGGGCGCCGGTCCACAGTGCCTCGACGAGCGCGCTGTCGGTCTCGACCCGCACGGGCCCGGAGTCGGGCGAGTTCAACGCCGTGACCAGGTGCTCGCAGCAGCGCAGCACGTACTGCAGGTCCTCGAACACGGCCGCCAGCGACGCCAGCTCACCGGCCTCGGGGCCGTCGAGCCTGCGCACCGTGCTGGGCGCGGTCGCGGTGGGGGCCGAGCCGTTGCTGCCTGTGTCGTCGGTCACGCCCGCACGCTAGCCGCCGGTCCGCCGGGCTGCTGTGTCGATCTGAGACGTCCCGCAGTGCCCGCACAGGCCGAAGATCTCCACGGTGTGGCTGAGCTCGGTGTAGCCGTGGGTCTCGGCGATGTTCTGCGCCCAGCTCTCGACGGCCGGCCCCTCGATCTCCTCGGCCGAGCCGCAGCGCCGGCACACGAGGTGGTGGTGGTGCTCGTCGGTGGCGCAGCGCCGGTAGACCGCCTCGCCCGACGCGGTGCGCAGGACGTCGACCTCGCCACCGTCGGCCAGGGTCTGCAGCGTGCGGTACACAGTGGTCAGCCCGATGCCGTCGCCGGTGCGGCGCAGCTCCTCGTGGATCTCCTGGGCGGAGCGGAAGTCGTCGAGGCGGTCGAGCAGCGCCGAGACGGCGGCGCGCTGGCGGGTGGAGCGGACCGCCCGCGTCACCGCGACTCCTCGGCGTGGGCCACGGCGTCGACGACGATGTGCGCCAGGTGGTCGTCGACCAGCGAGTACACCACCTCGCGGCCCTGCCGCTCACCGTGGACGACACCCGCGGACTTGAGCACCCGCAGGTGCTGGCTGATCAGGGGCTGGGTGACGCCCAGCGCGTCGACGAGGTCGTGGACGCACCGGCTGGACTCGAGCAGCTGCAGGACGATCGCGATCCGCACGGGCGCGGCGAGCGCGCGCAGCAGGTCGCCGGCGGCCGCGAGCGTGCGCGGGGTGCGCGTCCGCGCCGGTGCCGTGTGCATCGCCATGAACCCCATACTAGGACGTGTCTGCTGGATCTCCAGCCGGCTGCGCGGTGTCCAGGCGGGCACCTCGCGGCGTTGTCGTCGTCGCCGATCCAACCCCGGGATCGGCGACTCTCCGCCTGGCGAGCCACCCACCTGGACGCCGCTCGCTCGGCATGGATCCAGCAGACACGTCGGTGGGTGGGATGGTGGTGTGGTGCTGCTCGTCTGCCGGTTCGTCCCGCCCGTCCCCGCCGATCTCGTGCCCCGCGCCCGCCGGGCGTTGGAGCTGCTCACCCGCGCCGAGGGTTGCCTGGGCGGTGAGCTCGGCCGCGCCGTGGACGAGCCGGACCACTGGGTGCTGACCGTCCGCTTCGCGGCGGTGGACGCCTACCGCCGGGCGCTGAGCCCGTTCGACGTCCGCGAGCACGTGGTGCCGCTGCTGAGCCAGGCGCAGCCCGAGCCGTCCACGCACGAGACCCTGTTGGCGGCCGTGAACGGTTCCGTGGTCGAGTTCCCCAGCCTGCTCGCCTGAGAGCTGTGCGGCTGTGAACGGGTAGTGCGGTGTCCTCGCAGGGGTTCTGCCGTCCTCGCAGCAGTTCGAACTCCTGCGACGACAGCAGAACCTCTGCGAGGACCGGGCTGACACCGGAGTTCGGCTCCCCGGCGGCTCCTCGGCGGCCATCCTCGTCCGGTGGAACCCCTGTCCTCCGGTGTGCATCTGAGGCCCGCGCTGCTCGCCGCCGGACGCAGCGACGACGAGCTGCAGCGACTGCGCCGGACCGGTGAGATCGTGTCGGTCCGCCGCGGGGCGTATGTCGGGGCGGCCGACGCGGATTCCCGGCCAGGGGGTCCCCCGCGCGAGGTCGTGCGCCACCTCCACGCCGTGCGTGCCGCCGCCGCGCAGCTCGGCGACGGCGCGGTGATCAGCCACACCTCGGCCGCCCTGATGCACGGCCTGCCGTTGTGGGCCACCCCCCTCGACCGGGTGCACGCCACCCGCGACCGGCGCTCCGGCTCCCGCCACACACGGGATCTGCACCTGCACGCGGCGGCGCTCGGCCCCGACGAGGTCGTGTCGGTCGGCGGGATCCCGGTCACCTGCATCGCGCGGACACTGCTCGACGTCGCCCGCAGCCTGCCGTTCGAGCAGGCGCTCGTGCCCGTCGACGCGGCGCTGCACCGGCACCTGGTGAAACGGGAGCAGCTGGAGCAGTCGCTGGGCCGCGTCGCGCACCGGCGGGGCAACACCGCCGCGCGGCAGGTGCTGGCCTTCGCCCGCCCCGGAGCCGAGAGCCCGGGCGAGACCCGCAGCCGGGTCGCCATCCATCGCGCCGGGCTGCCGGCGCCCGTGCTGCAGCACGAGATCAGGACGGCGTCCGGGCTCGTCCTGGGCCGGGTCGACTTCTGGTGGGAGGAGTACGGCGTGGCCGGCGAGTTCGACGGCCGCGTCAAGTACGGCCGGGGGTCGAAGCCCGGGCAGGACCCCGGCGAGGCGGTGTTCCGGGAGAAGCGACGCGAGGACGCGATCCGCGGCGAGGTCCGGGGGATGGCCCGGTGGATCTGGGCCGAGCTGGACCCCTTCGACGAGGTCGCGGACCGCATCCGCCGCTCGTTCGATCGCCGGTGAGCCCGTCTGCGCAGGAGTTCTCCCGTCCTCGCAGGACCTCCAGATCCTGCGCAGACGCGGAAACCTCTGCGAAGACGGGCTGCGAGAACCGGGTGGGGCAGCTCGGTAAGCTGAGAGCTTCCTCGTCCTCCTTGGAGTTCCTGTGGCCCGCTCGTCCTCGTCCGCCAAGATCGAAACCATCGTCGCGCTGGCGAAGCGCCGGGGGTTCGTGTTCGCGTCGGGCGAGATCTACGGCGGCACGCGCTCGGCGTGGGACTACGGCCCCCTGGGCGTCGAGCTCAAGGAGAACGTCAAGCGGCAGTGGTGGAAGTCGATGGTCACCGGCCGCGAGGACGTCGTCGGCCTCGACAGCTCCGTCATCCTGCCCCGCCAGGTGTGGGTCGCGAGCGGCCACGTCGGCGTCTTCAACGACCCGCTCGTCGAGTGCCTGAGCTGCCACAAGCGCTTCCGCGCCGACCAGCTCGCCGAGGAGTACGTCGAGCGCACCGGCAAGGCGGCCACCGAGGACGACCTCTCCGACGTCCCGTGCCCCAACTGCGGCACCCGCGGCCAGTACACCGCCCCGCAGGACTTCAACATGATGCTGGAGACCCACCTCGGCCCGGTGAAGACCGACGAGGGCCTGCACTACCTGCGCCCCGAGACGGCGCAGGGCATCTTCGTCAACTTCCTGAACGTCCAGACCACCTCGCGCAAGAAGCCGCCGTTCGGCATCGGCCAGATGGGCAAGAGCTTCCGCAACGAGATCACGCCGGGCAACTTCATCTTCCGCACGCGCGAGTTCGAGCAGATGGAGATGGAGT
>CAXTTN010000384.1:0-3885 GCA_964247105.1 uncultured Pseudonocardia sp. | reverse complement strand
GCCCAGGACCGGCCGGTTCTCGGGCCAGTCGTCCCCCAGCGGCAGCGCCAGCTGGCGGCCGCGCCCGTGGCGCGGCGGCGACGCCGAAGGTCCGGGGGACTGCGGTGTGGGGCTGGCCGACGAAGGGTTGGCCGACGAAGGGTTGGCCGGCGAAGGGTTGGCCGGCGAAGGGTTGGCCGGCGCAGGAGCAGCCGGTTGAGCGGAGGTGCGGGCGGGTGCGGTTGGCTGCGTCGAAGCGGTCCGGGTACGCCGCAACCCGCGCAGCGGCAGCAGGTACTGGCCGTCGGCGGTGGCCCGGGCCCCGGAGTACGGATCGGGGGAGTACGGATCGGGCCCCGCGTGGGTGCTCGCGCCCGCGCCGCCGGGTCCGGTCGGCCGGGTCCCGGAGGAGCGGCGCCCGCCGCGCCCGGGCAGGAGCCCGAAGGTCTTGTAGGCGATGAACCCCCGCAGCAGCGACCCGACCA
This sequence comes from uncultured Pseudonocardia sp., assembly GCA_964247105.1. Taxonomy (GTDB): domain Bacteria; phylum Actinomycetota; class Actinomycetes; order Mycobacteriales; family Pseudonocardiaceae; genus Pseudonocardia. Next base: position 3,421 of record CAXTTN010000384.1, on the reverse strand, counting down.
CGGAACGTCGACCGCCGCCGCCGCGGACCGATCCCAGGATCCAGGAGGGGATCTTGAACAGGATGTACATCAGCGCGGCGACGACGATCAGGTTGACCAGCCCGTCGGAGGTGGGCCCGAAGGGGGTGAACCCGCCGGGGGTGAGGAACACCCGGATCGCGGTGATCAGCGTGAGGCTCTGCACGATCTGGATGCCCAGACACCCCGCGAGCGCCTTCCACCACCAGTACGCGATCGGCTCGGTGTGCGGCAGCGCGTGGAACATCAACGCGATCGGCGCGCCGGCGATCAGGATGACCGTCAGTGCGACGCGGATGACGTAGCCGACGAGCAACCCGACCAGCATCACGACCACGAACAGTCCGATCAGGACCGGGACGATCCCGGAGCTCAGCGAGTTCAGAGTCATGTCCCGCAGCGCAGCACCGGTAGCGGCGGCGTCGAGGCCCTCGCCCATCACCGCGTGGGAGACCCCGTTGGCGATCTCGACGGCCCGGGTGGCGGCCCAGAGGCTCAGCGCCCCGGCGAGGAACCCGATGACCAGCCGGGGCCCGATCTCCTTGATCGTGTAGCGGGCCTGCAGCGTCTCGAACGACATGACCACGATCGCGGCCACGAGGACGAGAAGCCCGTACGACGCGACCAGGATCTGCCACGAGCTCGCCCACAACTCGCCGAGCCGGGGCACCTCCTGCGGGCTGGGGGTGGTGAGCAGGGTGCTCGACAGCAGCTCCAGCATCGGGTCGAGCGCTGCGGTGACGACGCTGGTGAAGAACATCGTGATCGCGTCGGTCACGCAGCCGCCGAGATCGGTGAACCCGCACAGAACCCCGGCCGGCGCCGTGTCACCCGGTGCTGGGCTGCTCGGTGCGGCGCTGCTCGGTGCCGTCCTGGTCGGCATCGTCTCGGTCGGCATCGTCGCGGTTGGCGTGGTGTCGATCGGCGTGGTGCCGGGCGGCGCGGTGTCGGCTGATGCCGGGTGGCCGGATCCGGAGGGCACAGCGTGTCCGGTCGTCGGGACGGACGGGCACCCTTGTGTCGGACACGACGCCGGTCCTCGCGGTCTGGACGTCGACGACATGCCGGGTCCGCTGGGGGGCGCGGGGATGCTGGTGCCCGGTGGGCCGCTCGCAGGTCGGCATGCGCTGCCCGGTTGCCCGGCGCAACCCCTAGGCTGTGGTGTCCGGGTGAATGGTGCCGTTGCGGGCTGGGTGTGTGCTGCGGTGATCGTCGCGATGAGCGCGGGTCGCTGACCGGCGCCAGACACGGCGAGGAACACGACCCCGGCGACGACCACAGCGGCGATCGCAGCGGCGGCGAACATCCCCCAGGTCCGTGGCATGCGAACCGGCGGTGGGGTCGATGCGATGCAGGCTCGGGGCATGGTCAGGCTCCCACGATGCCTTTGAGGACGGTGACGACGAGCGGGGCGAGTACCGCCAGCGCGTAGCCCACGCAGGCGCCCCGGAACGCGGACTTGGCCTTCTCGATCTCCCCGGGATCGCCGTTGCCCAGGATGTAGCGCAGACCGCCGATGGTCAGCGACACCGTCGCCAGCAACGCAAGGATGCCCACGACCCAGTTCCGGATGTTGGTCAGCACCTGATCGACCGACACGGCCTGGGCGAGGATCATCACCGGCGCGGCGGAGGCCTCGGCTGCGGAGGACCAGAGCACGGCCACGGTGAGCCCGGCGGCGACGGCCAGCCGCCGAGCCCGGATCGTCGGTCGCCGGCGGCGGGGGGTGGAGCTGCTGTTCAGGCGCATCGGGGCACCTCCGGCGTCTCACTCGGGCGCCCGGTCGGGCGTGCCGTCGGGTCCGTGGGTGGTTCGGCGCGGGCGCGACCGTGCTGGTCTGGTCCGCGCATCTGAACTCCGTCACGGGCCGGGCTCGGGGACACCCGCCGCCGAACCCGCCGCCGTGTCGCCGACCCCGTGATAGTGGTGCGCGGTGGACTGGGCGTGGTCGTGGCGGAGATGTCGCCGGGTGGTGCATCGCCGTGTGGTGCGACGCCGAGCAGGGAGTGGAGGTGGTGGGCGAGGCGGTGTTCGGCGCGTTGGCGGGCCTTCTTGGTGGCTTCGTAGCTGCTGGCACGCCGGGCGGCCGCCTCGACCAGCGGCACGTCCTCGAGGCGGGTGGTGGCGATCAGGTCCGCCTCGGACGGGGTGATCACGCCGGCGGCGACGGCCTGGAGCAGGACGAGATCGGGATGCCCCGCAGGTGGCTGCGGCGCCGAGGCGTGGAAGGCGTGGGCGGACGGGGTCGGGGCGTCGAGCGCCTCGCGCACACAGGCCAGGCCCGCGCGGTAGGCGGCCCACCGCAGCCGCAGCATGATCCGCGGCCGGGTGACGTCGATGGTGGCGAGCTCGGCGAGGAAACCGGACAGGACCGCGGAGTGGATGTCGCGCGGGTCACCGACGAAGCGGCGGGTGAGACGAGCGGCGATCCCGGTGAGCGCGGGCATCGCCACCCCGACACAGCCCACCGTCCAGCTGGGACCGGCGTCGCGTGAGCGTCGCACCAGGTGCGCCCACACGGCGTCGCGCACCGGTTGCGGGCAACTCCGCTGCAGGAGGTGGTGGCGCACCTGGTCGAGCGGCACGTCGTGGTCGGGCAGCCCGGGCAGGGTGCGGCCGTCGACCGACAGCGGCTGCGATCCGGTCAGCAGCCACTCGAACGCGGCTCGCGCCGCGTCCAGGGGCATGTCGTTCGGGCCGAACGCGGCCCGCGGCAGCGCATTTCTCATGAGCGCCGGTCCTCCTGGGTGTTGGTGGCGAGGAATCGACCGATACGACGCCACACCGGCAGGTACCGAACCGTTTCCGGCGCCCGACCACGCCATTACCGAACAAGTACCGGCGGTCCCGTGTCGAACTCCGAAGGCGATGCAGGCGGCCCGACAGCACGGGTGAACCTGCCGGACCTCGTCTCCGCTTACCTCATGTGACGTGCTGGTATGTGTCGCGGTACCTGCTCGGTCAGCCGTCGACGCGCAACCGACACCGGGATTTCACGCCTCGCGCCAGCCGCCCTCGACACTGTTCTGCCACGGCCTGCTCGGCAGCTCAGGAAAGGGCTGGGTTGCTGTTTTCGGGCCGTCCTTCGGTGGAGTTGATCCGGTCGGGAACTGTCCCGAAACGGTGTCCGCCGCGGAGTTCAGGGTGTCGTTCACGCCGCTCATGGCGCGGCACATACCCCAGGGAGCAGCCCATGCCGGGATCCGACCGAACACCCCGCGACCCCGCTTCGCCTGCCGACCCGCCGGCCTCCGACCCGATACCGGCGTCCGGGGCGCTTCCGAGGCCTCCCCGGGCGGTCCTCGACTTCCGCACCTATCCCAACGCCCCGACGCGGACCCGCCGCAGCCCGGCCACCACCGCCCCCACCACCACCGCCCCCACCACCGCCCGCACCGACACC
>CAXTTN010000383.1:0-3972 GCA_964247105.1 uncultured Pseudonocardia sp. | reverse complement strand
GGCGTTGTCGGGTGCGAGGTGGGTGTCGAGATCGTGGGGGGATCTGTGCGTCGATTGTGCGCAGGACGGTGGCGCACGCCACCCCGAGGCGCTCGGCGAGCGCGGTGGTGGACCCGCCCTCGGCGGCTGCGAGCACGATCCGGCTCCACAACGTCACACCTGCCGCGTTCGTCGTGCGACGGGCCCAGGACTCCAACTGGGCCCGTTCGTCATCGGACAGCGCGATCACCTGCGGACGACTGAGCAGGAACTTCCGACTCAGGACACTAGACGATGCGGTGATCCTCGTAGCACCAGCGCCAGCTCTCGCCCGGCTCGAACGAGCGCATCACCGGATGGCCGGTGTCGCCGTGGTGGGCCGCGGCGTGCCGGTGCGGGCTGGAGTCGCAGCAGGCGACGTGGCCGCAGCTCAGGCACATCCTCAGGTGCGCCCAGACATTCTCGCCGAGCGCGTGGCAGTCCTGGCAGACGTCGTCGGATCCGGGGCGGGGCTCGGCCCACGACGGGGCCTCATACTCGGTCGTGTGTGCGCAGCTCATAGATTGACCATCCTGCACCTTCTGAGATTCACCCGGCGGAGCAACCCGTGCACACCGAACTGACCCTTCTCGCTCTCATCGCCGGCTCGCTGGCGATCACCTGGATCTGCCGTCGCCTGGACGTCTCCGCGCCGCTCGCGCTCGTCGTCGCGGGCATCGGCGCGTCGTTCCTCCCCGGCGTCGAGGCCGTGGAGTTCGATCCGGACACCGTCCTGATCGTCGTCCTCACCCCGCTGCTGTACTCGGCCGCGTTGGAGTCGTCCTACCTGGGGATCCGCGCCAACAAGCGGCCGATCGGACTGCTCGCCGTGGGCCTGCCGGCCTTCACCGCGCTGGTCGTCGGGCTCGTCGCGTGGTGGGTGGTGCCGGAGCTGACGCTGCCGGCCGCGCTCGTGCTCGGCGCCGTCGTCGCGCCCCCGGACGCCGTCTCGGCGCTGTCGGTCGGGCGGCGCCTCGGCCTGCCGCGGCGCCTCATGACCATCCTGGGCGGCGAGAGCCTCGTCAACGACGCCACCGCGCTCACCCTGTTCCGCGTGTTCGTCGCCATCGCGGCGGGCAGCACGATCTCGCCGCTGGAGGGCGTCGGGATGTTCGTGCTGGCCGCGGCAGGCGGCACGGCGATCGGCTACGCGATCGGCTGGGTCGTGCACCGGATCCGCCGCCGCCTCGACGACCCGAACGTCGAGAGCGCGCTCGGTCTCATCGCACCGTTCGCGGTGTACCTGGTGGCCGAGGAGGCGCACACGTCGGGCGTGCTCGCCGTCGTCGTCGCCGGGATCTACCTGGGCCACCACGCCCCGGACAGCGGCTACGCCACGCGGCTGCAGGAGCAGGCGGTGTGGCGGGCCAGCGACACGATCCTGGAGTCGGTGGTGTTCGCGCTGATCGGGCTGCAGCTGACCACCGTCGTCAAGGCGGTCGGCGACATCGTCCCGTTGCTGCTCACCGGCACGATCGTGACGCTGGCCGCGGTGCTCGCCCGGATCGTCTGGGTGTTCCCGGCCACCTACATCCCGCGGGCGCTGTTCCCGGGGCTCCGCCGGGCCGAGAACCGGCCGCGGTGGCAGATCCCCGCGGTGGTCTCCTGGTCGGGGATGCGCGGCGTGGTGACGCTCGCGGCGGCGTTCGCGATCCCGGCCGGGGTCCCGGGGCGGGAGACGATCGTGTTCCTGGCGTTCTTCGTGACGGTGGCGACCCTGCTGCTGCACGGCCTCACGCTGCCGACGGTGATCCGCAGGCTCGGGGTGCGCGAGACGGAGTTCCAGGCCGACGTCCTGGCCGAGGCCCAGACCCAGTACGACGCCGCGCAGGCCGCGATCGGCCGGCTCGACGAGCTCACGGTGGACCTCGACCAGACCCCCCACACCGTGCAGAAGCTGCGCTACATGGCCCAGCAGAGCGCCAACTCCGTGTGGGAGCAGCTGGGCCGCCCCGACTCCGAGGCGGGTGAGAGCCCCACCGCGTTCTACCGGCGGCTGCGCCGCGAGATGCTCACCCAGGAGCGGACGACGTTCGTGGAGAGCCGCGACGCGGGCTCCATCGACGACGAGGTGCTGCGCCGCGTGCTGCGCCGCCTGGACTTCGAGGAGGCCATGCTCAGCCGCGACGAGACCTGACCCCACACGCCCGCGAGTCGACCTTCTCAACACGCCGTGTGTGCCGATCCGACACGAGCTCGAACGGCGATCTCAGCGTGTCGAGTCAGTCGACTCGCGCCAAGGCTGAGCCCGAGTCGACCTTCTCGACACGCCGCGTGTGCCGATCCGACACGAGCTCGAACGGCATCAACAGCGTGCTGAGAAGGTCAACTCGCGGACTTCAGGACCGTCGCCAGCAGGTCGTTCACGGCGTCCGGGCGTTCCTGGTGCGGGAAGTGGCCGGTGGCCGGGAGCAGCTCCAGGGTGTGCTGGTCCCCGGCCCAGCGGGAGGTGCCGGCGAGCAGGCAGGGGTCGTCGGCGCCGTGCACCTGCAGCACCGGCACCTCGGGCACGCGCGCGACGGCCGCGGCGAACCGCCGCCCCTCGATCCGCAGCTGCGAGCGCGCCGCCCACCGGTAGTACTCCATGGCGCAGTGCACGACGCCGGGTACGCCGATCGCGCGGCGGTACTGGCCGACGGCCTCGGCGAAGTCGTCCGAGGCCGCCCAGTCGGAACCGGCCCACGCCCGCATGATCCGCTCGACGCGGGCCCCGCCGTCGCGACGCAGCGACCGCTCGGGCAGGCGCGGCAGCTGGAACCCCAGCGCCGCGGACACGGTGGTCCGGGTCATCGACGACCGCACGGCCAGCGGGTGCGGCGCCCCGAGCACGGCGAGCGTCGTCACCAGGCGCGGGTGCAGCGCCGTCAGGGTCCAGGCCACGAGCCCGCCCCAGTCGTGCCCGACGACGTGCGCGCGCGGCTCCCCCAGCGCCCGGATCAGGCCGGCGACGTCACCGGCGAGCGTCCAGAGGTCGTAGCCGCGCGGAGGCTTGTCGGAGTCGCCGTAGCCGCGCAGGTCGACGGCCACGGCCCGGTAGCCGTGCGCCGCGAGCGCCGGGAGCTGGTGGCGCCAGGTCCACCAGAACTCCGGGAACCCGTGCAGCAGTACGACGAGCGGGCCCTCGCCGCACTCGGCGACGTGCAGCCGGATCCCGTTGGCCGAGACGCCGCGGTGCGTCCACGGGCCGGGCAGGCGGGTGGACGACGCGTCCACTACCGCCCGTTCAGCTCCGCCGCCCCTCCGCGGCGATGCGACAGCACCTGGGCGGAGTCCTTGAGGGTGGCGATGGTGCGCTCGGGCTTGCGGATCCGGCGCACGCGCAGGTAGCCGAGGAACCCGAACAGGCCGGCGACGACGATCATCAGGCCGAAGACGATGCCGAACGCGGCGGCACGGTTGAGCCAGATCGCGAGCAGCTCGGCGAGCGCGAAGAACAGGTAGAACAGGCTGAACAGCGCGATCACCAGCGCGACGACGAAGAAGATGCTGCCCTGCAGGCCCTTCTTCACCTCGGCGGTGACCTCGGCGCGGGCGAGCTCGACCTCGGCGCGGACGAGCGTCGAGACCTGCGCCGTCGCCTCCTTCACCAGCGCGCCGATGGACTGCTCCCCCGGCGGCGTGACGGGCTCCTTGGCGAGTGGGATCGAGGGCAGCACCGGAGGGACGTCCGCGCCGCCTGCGCTGGTCGGGCTGGCCACAGTGGTCCTCCAGGTCCGCGTCGGATGATCGGATCGCCATCCTTCCACGGCCGACTCCCCGGTGCTCAACCGGAAGCGGCGTGGATCCGCCCCCTCCGCACGAGCATCGCGGCCGCGAGCACCGACGCGGCGGCCGAGGCGATGAGCACCGCGGCCTTCGTCGCGTCGAGAACGGGCCCGGTCAGCGCCAGTTCCGCGATCAGCAGGCTGACGGTGAACCCGACGCCGCCGAGCATCGACACGGCCGCCATGTCGC
>CAXTTN010000382.1:0-4002 GCA_964247105.1 uncultured Pseudonocardia sp. | reverse complement strand
ACCAGGCCGCCAACCCGCGGCTGTTCTCCACGTTCCTGATGTGGCTGCTCGCGGAGCTCTACGAGGAGCTGCCCGAGGCGGGCGACCTCGACAAGCCCAAGCTCGTCTTCTTCTTCGACGAGGCGCACCTGCTGTTCACCGACGCGTCCAAGGCGTTCCTGGAGCGCATCGAGCAGACGGTGAAGCTGGTGCGCTCCAAGGGTGTCGGCGTGTTCTTCTGCACGCAGCTGCCCACCGACATCCCCAACGCGGTGCTGTCCCAGCTCGGCGCGCGCGTGCAACACGCGCTGCGAGCGTTCACGCCGGAGGACCAGACGGCGCTGAGGAAGACCGTCAAGACCTACCCCACCACCACGAACTACGACATGGAGGAGGCGCTGACCTCCCTGGGCACCGGCGAGGCCATCGTCACGGTGCTGTCGGAGACCGGCGCGCCGACGCCCGTCGCGTGGTCGCGGATGCGCGCGCCGCGCTCGCTGATGGCCGCCATCGGCGCGGACGCGGTCACCGCGGAGGCGAAGGGGTCCCCGCTGTTCTCGAAGTACGGGACGACGGTCGACCGCGAATCGGCCTACGAGAAGCTGACCGCCCGCGTCAACCCGCCCCCGCCCCCCGCGCCCGTGGACGCGCCGCCGCCCCCGCCCCGGCCGGAGCGCGAGGCGCCGAGCATGGTGGCCGAGGTGCTCGGCTCGCCGGTGGTCAAGTCGTTCCTGCGCTCGATGGGCACCTCACTGGGCCGGGAGATCACGCGCGGGCTGTTCGGCACCCGGCGCCGCTGAGCGGATCAGCCGCTCCAGCTCGTCGGCGGCGGTCGCGGCGCCGTCCCGCGCCCGGAGCCGGGCCCCGGCGGCGGCGGCCGCCGCGCGGTGCGGTCCGTCGGCGACGAGCGACAGCACCGCCTCCCGGATCCGGGCGGCGGAGGCCGATCTCGGCAGGGTGCGGCCGGCGCCCGCGGCCGCGACGGCCTTCCCGATCATGGGTTGGTCGAGCAACGGGTGCATCGGGATCACCAGCAGCGGCCGGTCGTGGGCGAGGGCGCGCATCGTCGTCGCGTGGCCGCCGTGCCCGACGACGAGCGACACCGCCGGCATGACGTCCTCGTGCGGCAGGTGGCGGTGCAGCTCGACGTTCGGCGGGACGCGAAGCGCGGCCGGATCCGGGACGCCGCCGGTGGTGACGACGGCGCGCAGCGGCAGGTCCGCGATCCTGTCGAGGATCCGCTGCAGGGCCTCGGCCTGTCCCTGGTAGTAGATCGTGCTCAGGCTGACGAGAACGGCCGGTTCGGACGGGAACGCGGTCGACCGGGGCGCCGCCTGCACCGGCCCGGTGTACCGGACGTCCGGTCGCGCGTCGGCGCCCGGGTCGAGCCCGGGATCGGAGGCGACGAGCACGACGCCGGCCGCGTTCCACAGCCGCGACGGGCGCAGGCCGCGCAGCGCCGCGACCGCCCCGATCGGCCCGCGCGCCCAGCCGTGGGTCAGATAGCGGTGGAACGTGTGTACCAGCACCGCGGTGGGCAGCCCGGCGCGCTGGGCGGCCCGCAGCGCGGCGAGGCTCATGCAGTCGGCCAGCACCAGGTCGACGGGGCGCCGCGTGACCTCGTCGACCAGGTCACGGCCCGGTCCCCGGTCGGTGAACAGCGCGAGGAAGCCGGCCACCGAACGGACCCCGTCGACGGCGGCCGCGGACGACCACGGGCGGGCGTGGGCGTAGGCCGCGAACGGGATCCCGGCCGCGGTGAACGCCGCGCGCTGCTGCCCGTGCCCGAGCGCGCGGACGTCGTGGCCGCGGCGGCGGAGCTCGCCCGCGATGCCCAGCGCCGGCGGGACGTTGCCGCCGCCGTCCCAGGTGACGATCAGGATCCGGGCCATCTCAGGTCTCCTCGGGATCGGTCAGCAGCGCGCGGACCAGCCGGAGCAGGCGCTCCTCGGTGGCCGCGGGGGAGAGGTGCATGTCCCGGCGCAGGAGCTTCCACGCGTAGACGTCGGTGGCGAGCGCGAGCAGGTCGACGAGTGCGGGATCGTCCCGGGCCGCGAGCTGCGGCGCGAAGACCTCGCACACCCACCGCCGGTGCAGGGCCCGGCCGTTCTCGGCCTGGCGCCGGTAGCGCTCGTCCGCGTGCTCCTGGGCCAGCATCCGCAGCGACCAGTCGCCCCAGTTCGCGTAGAAGGCCACGATCGAGCGGACGGCCGCGGCGACGTCGCCGACCGGGGTCGAGCGCTCGTCGGTGACCTGGGCGACCGCGTGGGCCTCGACGGCCGCGAACAGCCCGTCCTTGCTGCCGAAGTGGCGCAGCACGGTCTGCACGCTGACGTCGGCCCGCTCGGCGACGTCGGCCAGGACGATGTCGAGCGACAACCGCTCCTCGGCCAGGCGTAGAGCGGCGTCGAGGACGCGCTGCCGGGTCGCCGCGGCCGCGTCGGCGCGGGCGCGCATGGTGTAGGTCCGCGTCGCTTTCATGACAACCGCAGTGAACACCAAAGACTATTCGGGGTCAATCGCCGTTGATGCGAAAGGGTTCGAGCAGGCCGGGGACCGCCGCGTCCGCCAGGGCCACGGCGTCGTCGGCGGCCAGGTCGAGCACCGCGTAGCCGCCCGATCCGGCGCCCGTGACCGCCTCCAGCGTCACCAGGCCCGCTCGGCGCTGGAAGATGCTCTGCCGCACGGTCCAACCGATCACGCCCGCGCGCTGCAGCGCGACCGTCCGACGCGCGATCGAGCCCTGCCTGCTGACCAGGTAGCGGGACGTGAGGCAGTGGCCGAGGTTGCGGTAGCGGTCCCAGCCCACCAGCGCGGCGAGGGGCACCAGCAGCAGGCTCGGCGGGCCCGCCCACGACGGACCGACCAGGAACGCGGCCGCGACGATCACGGCCGCCGGGACGAGCGTGCGGACCATCCGCCTGCGGAGCGCGGCCCGCGGGTGGCGACCCAGCAGAGCCCCGGTGATCTCCGACGACGGCTCGCGGAGCGCGGCCGACGCCACGCGGTGGGCCTCCGCGCGAGGCACGGGCGGCTGGAGCACTCCGCCCTGGGCGTCGCGGGCCAGGCCGGCCGACAGCGCGCGGGCCTGCGCGCCGTGACCGGCGCGCAACAGCACCGTCTCGACGATCTCCACCCCGCGCATCCGCCGCTCGGCCACCGACAACGAGCGGCGGGTGAACAGGCCCCGGCGGACGCGCAGCGCGCTGCCGTCGCCGGAACGTTCCCGGGTCAGCCGGTAGCCGAACCACCGTTCGGTGAACAGCAACAACGCCCCCACGACGGCCGTGAGCAGCACGACCGTCGCGATGATGCCCACCGCGGCCCAGATCGGAGCCTGGGTGAGACGCCCCGCCGCGTCGTCGACGGCCCCGTTGTCGGTGGGGTCGACGCCCAGCTCGCCCAGGATGTTGAACACGGCGGCCGCGATCACGCCGACCCCCGCGAGCGAGGAGAACGTCAGCGGGGCGAAGCGCAGCCACGACCAGTCGAGCCGGGCCAGCACCTCGACCGGTTCGGATGCCGGCGTGGTCGGGGTCGCGGCGGAGTGGTCGAGCAGCTCCCGGCGCAGCCCGTCGGCCTCGGACTTGCTGACGGCGTCCAGGCTCAGCCCGTGGTGCTCGGTCGAGCTGCCCGACGCCGACCCGATCTTCACCACGCTCAACCTGAACAGCCGGTGCTCCGGGCGCGCGGTGAGGTCGACCGTGCGGATCCGGTCGCGCGGCACCGACCGGCGCTGGCGGCGCAGCCAGCCGCTGTGCAGCTCCACCCGTTCGGGCGTGATCCGGTACCGCGTGGTGCGCCACCGCACCACCCCGAGGACGACGACGAGCCCGGCGATCCCGACCGACACCCACACGCGGGTGAGATCGCCCGCCTGGCCGGTCACCAGCACGACGAGGAACGCCGGCAGCAGCCGGACGAGCCCCGCAAGCGGGCTGACCACCAGCATGCGCGGGTCCAGCCGCCGCCAGGGAACCTCGCTCACGACCGCTCCCCAGCCGCGTCGCGCGGGCTCGCTGC
>CAXTTN010000381.1:0-4111 GCA_964247105.1 uncultured Pseudonocardia sp. | reverse complement strand
GCCAAGATGCGCAACATCGGCGAGGCCTGCACCGCCGCCAACCGCTTCCTCGTGCAGCGCTCCGTCGCCGACGCGTTCGCCGCGAAGCTCGCCGAGCGCATGGGCGCGCTCACCGTCGGCCGGGGCACCGACGACGGCGTGCAGGTCGGGCCGCTGATCGACGCGAAGGGCCGCGAGAAGGTCGGCGAGATGGTGCGCGACGCCGTCGACAGGGGCGCCGCGGTCACGATCGGCGGCGACGCGGTCGACGGTCCCGGCTACTTCTACCGCCCCACCGTGCTCACCGGGGTGCCGCTCGCGGCACGGCTCGCACGCGAGGAGATCTTCGGCCCGGTCGCCGCCATCACCGTGTTCGACGAGGAGGACGCCGCGGTCGCCGCAGCCAACGACACCGAGTTCGGCCTGGTCAGCTACCTGTTCACGGAGAACATCACGCGCGCGCTGCGCGTCTCGGAGCGGTTGGAGGCCGGCATGATCGGGCTCAACACGGGCCTGGTGTCCAACCCCGCGGCTCCGTTCGGCGGGGTGAAGGAGTCCGGTCTGGGGCGTGAGGGCGGCAGCATCGGCATCGACGAGTACCTGGAGACGAAGTACGTGGCCATCGGCTTCGGTGGCTGACGGCGCGCGCATCTCGCTCACCCCGAGCGCGTTGCACCACGCGCGCGGGGCACACAACGCGCGCCAGGTGCCACCGGTTCCGTGCCTACCGGGCCCGCTCCGTTACGGCGCGGGCGCGGCCGGAGCCGGTGCGGCGGGGGCGGGCGCGGGCGGGGCCCCGGCGGCCGGGGCCGCGGGCGCGGGAGCGCCGTCGTCGGGGAGGTTCGCGTAGTAGGCCGTGGCCGGGTCGGTCTTGGTGATGATGGAGTTCACCAGCAGCGTGCCGCCCTGGATCGACAGCAGCACGCCCAGCCCGGCCAGCGTGAGGACGATGGAGCCGGCCAGCACCTTGACCGCCACGGTCGTGCGCCCGAGCCGGGCGTGGCGCGTCTCCACCAGCCACGCGCGGGTGGCCATCAGGACGAGGAACAGCCCGCAGGTGGCCCACACCCACACGTCGAGAGCCGGGTTGATCACTGCTCAGCCCCCGACCCGCTTGATCGCCCAGTTGAAGCCGTCCTGGTGGGTCACCACGTACTTGCCCGACGCCACCAGCTGCTGCAGCACGGCCAGTGACCAGCCGGGCTTCTTCCCGTTGAGGTACACGCCCTCCTTCTCCACGGAGGTGAAGGAGACGATGACGTAGGGAGGGTCGGCGTCGACGCACTTGAGCGGGTTGTCGGCGAGCGACGGGCAGGCGTCGTTGTTGCCGTGGCTCGGGTGGTCCTTGAGGCCGACGACCCCGGTCGGGCCCAGCCCGGACAGCGGCGCGATGGCCTCGCCCTTCGGCGTCTCGGCCACCACCTGCCGGTACATCGTCACCTCCTCCGGGTACACCGCCTGGTAGGAGTCGTTGCCGCCGCGGATGAGCACGAGCACGCCGAACAGCACGACCATGCCGACGGCGAGCACCCCCTCCATCCAGCGGCCCCGCCTGCGGACCAGCGCCCGCAGCGCGTCGGTGCCGAGGATCGCGAGGATCGGCAGGCCGTAGAGCACGATCCGCAGGATCAGCTCGCCGCCGTAGCTCTGCACGGCCGCGAAACCCATCGGCACCACGGCGAGGCCGATCGGCACCAGGTCGCGGCGGCGTTTCCAGTAGGTCCAGGCACCGGCGATCGCCAGCAGCCAGGTCAGGCCGGGCACGATGATGCGCAGGTACTTGACGTCGACCTGCCCGGTGTCGCCGAGCAGCCGGTTGGCGACACCCGCCTGCAGCGCCCCCTGGTCACCGGTGCCGATGATCAGGCTGAGCTGGTTGATCCAGAACTCGCGGCCGGCGATGAGGATGAACACCACGATCGCCACGACGCCGACGAGGATGAGGCCGCGGCCGCGGAACCGCCCGACGACCGCGAGCAGCACGAGCTGGCCGACGATCGCGAACGGGGTGATCTGGTGTTCGGGCGCCGCCGCCAGCAGGCACAGCGAGGCGCAGAAGTAGATCAGCAGCAGCTGTTTCGGCGGCAGCGTCGGCCGGTTGGGCGGGGTCAGCGCCGAGACCAGCCAGCGCCGCAGGAACGGCAACCGCTTGGCGTCGGGGTGCGGTGGGGGCCAGCCGGGCACGCCCGCGGCGTCGGTGCGGCGGGTGGCGAGCGGCCCGAGCACGAACGTCAGGACCGTGACCATCAGGACGATGCCGGTGGCCTGCGGCGAGAAGTAGTCCTGCTCGATCCAGTTCAGCCCGACGAACAGCCAGGCCGCCGCCCAGGGCGCCCGGGTGCCGCCCAGCATCGAGCGGGCCAGCGCGTAGATGCCGATGGTCCACACCGTGACGACGGCGGGCGGGAACCACTTGAGCACCGTGTCGAGCTGGGTGGCCCCCCCGGCGTCGCGGAAGAACGCCCACTGCGCGAAGAACGCGGGCCAGTAGAACCGGGCGTCGATGCCGCTCGGGGTGACGCCGGTGCCGGCGATGGAGTCGGTGAAACCCGCCAGCAGCCACGCCGTGGAGAAGCGCGCCACCGGGTAGACGACCGACGGCAGCCCGGTGGAGCACAGGATGAGCACGCCGGTGGCGGCGCCGAGCATCGGGATCCGCGGGCGTGGTGACCACAGCTCGGAGACGCACGCCGCGACGGCGCACAGCAGCGCGCCCCACGCGGCCGGGCCCAGGATCTTGGCCAGGCCCCAGCCGTCGAGCGTGTCCGGGTTGGTGGTGGCCGCGGCCAGCGGCAGCAACGCGACGGCGAGCAGCGCGAGCGCGGGCGAGAGCCAGCGGAACAGGCCCGCCGACGGCGTCGCGGCGGACCGGGGGGGCGTGGCGGTCACGGGCGTTGCGGCGGTCGGGATGACCGGCAGCGCGGTGGTGGCGGGATCGGCCGCGTGCATCACGGTCGTGGCCGGATCGGCGCGGTCCTGGCGCCCGCGGCCGTCACCCGGGGATCGGGTGTCCGTGGATGTCACGCTCGTACCTCCCCAGTGCGGCGGATCCCTGAGAACACTACAGCCGCCGCGCAGGCCACCTGGACCACGACGTATCCGGTCGCCACCGGCATCAACGCGGCCACCCCGCCACCGGATACGGGCGTGACGGCCGCCGCGAGCAGGACCAGCCGCACCCCCGGCTCGTGCACCACCAGCCGGAACGCCGGGCCCTGCAACAGGCCGGTGCGTCGGTCACACGAGCACGGTCACTGCGCGACCACGGCATGGCGTAACAGGAACGGGATGCTGATCACCGTCATGGCGTACAGCGCCACCGCCGGCCGCCAGGTGCCGGTGCTGACCATGATCTGGGCGATCAGCAGGGTGGCCGCCACGCCGACGCCGATCGTGAGCAGCCACACGTGGGCGGCGGGCGCCCGGCGCAGGAACCCGGCGGCGGCCCAGCCGGGCCCGAGGACGAGGAACGCCACCGTGTCGTAGAACCGGATGTCGCCGACGAGACCACCGGTGACGCCGAGCAGGCTCAGCGCGCAGGCGACGACTCCGGCCACCACCAGGAGCAACGCGACGACCCGACGCGCCACCCGCGCGCGGGTCAGTACCGCGGTGGAGGGAACGCTCACCGCTCAGGAGGCTTCTTCTTCGAGCGCCAGCCGGATCCGCGCGCCGTCGCGGCGGGCCGCCGGGCGGCGGGTGACCTCGGCGTTGCCGCTGGGCAGCGGATCGGACTGCACCTGCTGCTCCGGCTGGGGCGCGACCACGGGGATGCCGCCGGGCGGGGTGAGTGCGCGGGACTGCACCTCGACCTGGACGCGCTCGGCACGCCGACGGACGGCACGCCGCCGCTCGGCGGCCAGCGTGCGCAGCACCCGGGTGCCATCGGCGAAGGTGCGCAGGTTGGTCTGGCCGAAGATCCGCTCGCGCTCCATCGAGGGCACCTCGGTGATCTTCATCCCGGCCGCGGCGACCCGGCAGTTGAGCACGGTCTCGATCTCGAACCCGTCGCCCCAGAGCATGCCCTCGGCCGGCGCCGGCAGGTCGATCGCGGGCAGCTCGAGCACCGGGAGCAGGTCGGCCCAGAAGGCGTTGTAGCCGTAGCAGAGATCGGTGTAGGACGTGCCGAACA
>CAXTTN010000380.1:0-4122 GCA_964247105.1 uncultured Pseudonocardia sp. | reverse complement strand
AACCCGGCCGAGCCCATGATCGCCGGTTCGGGACCGGCAACCGGGCCCAGCACGGCCCCCGGTCCCGAAGCGCCGATCACGGGGGCCCGGTCGACCCGCTCCCCCGCCATGATCACCGGCTGGGGAACCTGCGCCGCACCCGGCACAGCCCCCCGTCCCGAAACGCCGATCACCGGACCCCGGTCGACCCGCCCCCCAGCCGAGATCACCGGCTGGGGACCCTCCGCCGCACCCGGCACAGCCCCCCGTCCCGAAACGCCGATCACCGGACCCCGCTCGGCCCACCCCCCAGCCATGATCACCGGTTCGGAACCGGCAACCGCGCCCGGCACGGCCCCCGGCCCCGAGGCGCTGATCACCACGGCGGCGGGTGGGGGTCTCTCGTCGCCCCAGGGCACGAGCCGGACCTGCTCGGCCGGGTCACGTCCACCGGCCAGCACCGCGGTGACCACCCCCGCTGGCCCCAGCAGCGCCTGGACCCGGACCAGCGCGCGGCCGGCCCGCTCGTCGACCTCCCCGACGTCGCCCCACAGCCCCATCTGCAGCGCGCCCGCGGTGACCGTCTCCTCCGGGACGAGCCGCAGCCGCGCCACCGCGCCCGGGCGGGCACCCTCCACCCCGCGCGCGGACCGGGTGAGCCACGCGTCGAGCTGCCAGCGGACCCGGTCGACGGTGCCGGACGGGGTCAGCGGCTCGGCGCACCGCCAGACCCGGTGCAGCTCCTCCCTCGCGACCGTCCGCGCGGCCACCCCGAGCCGGGTGCAGGACAGGCCGTGCCCGGCCAGGGTGCGGTGCAGCCGCTCGGCCAGCCCGCGGGCGGCGAACGCGGCGGCGTCGACTCGCTCGACGGGCGGGTCCAGCTCGATCTCGACGGTCAGCTCCTCGGGCGGCCGGCGGCGCACCGGTGGGCGGGGGTCGAGCCCGCGGGCGAGGCGATGGCACAGCACGGCGTCGGCCCCGAACCGGGACGCGACGTCCTCGGCGTCGAGGCCCGCGAACGCGCCCAGGCTGCGCAGCCCGAGCCGGCCGAGCAGGTCGACCAGCTCGGAGCGGTCGACGTCGGGCTCGCGGTCGAGCTCCTCGACCCCCAGCGCGGCGAGGAACGCGGGGGTGTCACCCGGGGCGACGGCCACCCCGCGGCGGGCCGCGAGCACCGCGGCGAACAGCCCGTCGGCGAAGCCCACCTGGCACTCCACCCCGGTGCGCGCCGCGACCTGGTCCACCAGCCGTTCGGCCGCGGGCAGCTCCCCGCCGAAGTACCCGACCGGGCCCCGGGCCGCGAGCGCCACGAGCCCGGGCCGCACGATCTCGACCCCCGGGGCCAGCTCCTCCACGGCGAGCACGACGGGCTCGAACGCGCGGGCGTCGCGATCGGGATCGGGGGCGAGGACGGCGAGATCGGGGCAGCGGGCCTGGGCCTCCCGGCGGCGCAGGCCGCGGCGGATCCCCTGGGTCCTGGCCACCGCCGAGCACGCCAGCACCCGGTTGGCCACGAACACCGCGGCCGGCCGGTGCGGCGGGACACCGGCGGCGCGGGCGGCCGCGGTGACCGGCCAGTCGGGCGACCACAGCGCCAGCACCCGCACGGGCGGGCTCACGCCCCGCCTGCCTGTCGACAACCGCGCTGATCACGGGCAGAAGGCGGCCCGGAGACCCCCGGTGACCGCCATCCGCCCGTGATCGGCGCGGGTCTGGCGAGCCCCCCGGCCGTGGTCACCCCGCCACCCGGACGGGCACGGGCACCGGGCGCTCGTCGCGTTCCACCACCCCACCGGCTGCGGGGAGCAGCAGCCGGGCGGTGCGCCCACCGGGAGCCACGCCCTTGCCCCGCAGGCGTATCCGCGCCCGCCGCGAGCACAACCGACCGCCGCCCGCCGCGCCGATGCCCAGCCACTCGACGTCGGTGCAGCGGAGCTCCACGTCGGCGCCCGGCCACGCCCCGATCGCGATCAGCACCGAGCCGCGCTGCCGGGCCCGGGCCGCGAGCCGTTGCCGATCGGCGGCGCGCACCCCGGCCCGTTCGGCCCCCGCGACGGCGACGACGTCCAGCCCGTCGAGCAGGGCCGACGTGACCGCCAGGAGGTCACGGCCCGGATCGGGGACGAGCGCAAGCCGTTCCAGCCGCACCCCCGCCTCGGCCGCGGCCACCAGACCCAACTCCGGACGCCCGACGACGCCCGCCCAGGCCCCGCCCGTCGACGCCTCGGCGAGCAGGGCCAGCAGCAGCGAGGTGGCCCCCGGCCCGCCCGGGACCGCCACCGTGGACCCCCGGCGCAACCCGCCCGCCGGCAGCAGGCGCGCGAGCGGCGCGGCCACCGGCAACGTCCGGCCGCCCACCTCCACCGGCTCGACCGGCCGCTCCTCCAGGCCACGCAGCACCCCGCGGGCCCGCTCCAGGCGGCTCGCGGCATCGGCCCGGGGATCGCCCCCGGGCATGCGTCGGACAGCGGCCTCAGCCACGGCATACCTCCCCCGCACTCGCGCCGCGGGGAAGTCGGCGAGTCGAACGTCAGTTCGACTCTAGCCCGGCGAAACCCTCTCCTCAAGGCCTCGGACGGGTGGATCGAACGTCAGTTCGACCTGTGCACACGGTGTCCACAGCTGTGGACAACCCGCTCAGTGCGCGAAGTGACGGGTACCCGTGTGGTACATCGCGATGCCCGCCGCGGCGGCCGCGTCCGTGGAGAGGTTGTCGCGCACGGAGCCGCCGGGCTGCACGACGGCGCGCACGCCGGCGTCGATCAGCAGCTGCAGCCCGTCGGGGAAGGGGAAGTAGGCGTCCGACGCCGCCACCGACCCGCGGGCCCGCTCACCCGCGCGCGTCACGGCCAGCTGCGCCGCGTCCACCCGGTTGACCTGCCCCATCCCGACGCCCACGGCCGCGAGGCCCGAGGCGAGCAGGATCGCGTTGGACTTCACCGCGCGGCAGGCCCGCCAGGCGAACGCGAGGTCGGCGAGCACGTCGTCGGGCACGGGATCGCCGGTGGCGAGCGTCCAGTTGGCCGGGTCGTCACCGGGGGCGTCGATGGCGTCGCGCTGCTGCAGCAGCAGGCCGCCGGAGATCGGGCGCATCTCGGCGCCGCGACGCTGCACGGGGCCGGCGAGGCGCAGCACCCGCACGTTCTTCTTCTGCGCGAGCACCTCCAGCGCACCGTCGGCGTAGGACGGCGCGATCACGACCTCGGTGAAGATCTCCGCCACCTGCTCGGCCATCTCGACGCTGACCTCGCCGTTCGCCGCGATCACCCCGCCGAACGCGCTGACCGGGTCGGTGGCGTGCGCCTTGCGGTGGGCGTCGGCGATGTCGGTGCCGATCGCGATGCCGCACGGGTTGGCGTGCTTGACGACGGCGACGGTCGGGGCGTCGCCGTGGTCGTGGGCGGCGCGCCACGCGGCGTCGGAGTCGACGTAGTTGTTGTAGGACATCGCCTTGCCGTGCAGCTGCTCGGCGGCGGCCAGCCCGCCGCTGCCCGCGACGTACAGCGCCGCGGCCTGGTGCGGGTTCTCGCCGTAGCGCAGGGTGGCGCTGCGCTCCCAGCTCGCGCCGACCCAGCTCGGGAAGATCCCGCCATCCGGGTCGGGCGCCAGCACGCTCCCCATCCAGGACGCCACCGCGACGTCGTAGGTGGCCGTGTGCCGGAACGCGTCCGCGGCGAGCAGGCGCCGGTCGTCCAGGGTGAACCCGCCGTGCTTGAGCTGCTCCAGCACCCACTCGTAACGCTCGGGATCGACGACGACGGCCACGCTGTCGTGGTTCTTCGCCGACGCCCGCACCATCGCCGGGCCGCCGATGTCGATCTGCTCGACGCACTCGGCCGGGCTCGCGCCGGACGCGACGGTCGCCGTGAACGGGTAGAGGTTGCTCACCAGCAGGTCGAACGGGGCGATGCCCAGCTGCTCGAGCTGCGCGAGGTGCTCGGGCCTGCGGGTGTCGGCGAGCAGGCCGGCGTGCACCCGCGGGTGGAGCGTCTTGACGCGGCCGTCGAGGCACTCGGGGAAGCCGGTGAGCTCCTCGACGGGCGTGACGGGCACGCCGGCGTCCGCGATGCGCTGGGCGGTGGAGCCGGTCGACACGATCTCGACGCCCAGCGCGTGCAGCCCGGTGGCCAGCTCCAGCAGCCC
>CAXTTN010000379.1:0-4143 GCA_964247105.1 uncultured Pseudonocardia sp. | reverse complement strand
AGCCCGTCGCCGCGCTTGGCCACGATGCCCTCGATGCCGCGCTGCGCGGTGGCGTCGAAGAGGGCCTGGCCGTCGGTGTAGGTGGGCGAGAGCGCGACCGTCGGCACGGCGGCGGTGTCGAGGCGTTCCAGCGTCGCGCGGCGTTCCACGAAGGTGCGGTCCAGCAGCGGCACGCCGTAGAGCCGCAGCACGTCGAACACCATGAACGTGGCCGGCCGCGCCAGCGCCACCCGCTCCTCGACGGGCGAGTGCATGCGGTCGGCGAGCGCGGCGAAGCTCGGCACGCCCTTCTCCAGCAGCACGACCTCGCCGTCGAGCAGCACGTCCGGGGCCAGCGCGGCGAGCCCGGCCAGCTCGGGGAAGTTCGCGGTGACGTCGCGGCCGCTGCGGCTGCGCAGGGCCAGCACCCCGTCGGCGACGTCGGCGAGCAGCCGCATGCCGTCCCATTTCACCTCGAACAGCCAACCCGGACCATTCGGGAGGCCGCCAGGGGTGGCGAGCATGGGCTGCACGCCGTCATGCTGGCACCTATGCGGGCAATGTGGAGCGGTGCGGTCTCGTTCGGGCTGGTGAGCGTGCCGATCAAGCTGTACTCGGCCACCACCAACCACGACATCCGGTTCCACCAGGTCCACGCGGCCGACGGCGGCCGGATCAAGTACAAGCGCACGTGCTCGATCGACGGCGAGGTGGTGGAGTACGCCGACATCGTCAAGGGCTACGAGACCGACGACGGCGAGCTCATCACCCTCGACGACGCCGACCTCGACTCGCTGCCGCAGGTGGCCGGCCACGAGATCGACGTGATCGAGTTCGTGCCGTCCGACCAGATCGACCCCATGCTGTTCGACAAGAGCTACTACCTGGAGCCCGAGGCCAAGGCGGCCAAGCCCTACGCGCTGCTGCGCGAGGCGCTGGTGCAGACCGACCGGATGGCCGTGGTGCGGTTCGCGCTGCGGCAGCGGGAGAGCATCGCGCTGCTGCGCGTGCGCGGCAAGGTGATCGTGCTCCAGACCATGCTCTGGCCCGACGAGGTGCGCGAACCCGAGTTCGACATCCTCGACACCGAGGTCGAGCTGCGGCCGCAGGAGCTGACGATGGCCGCGTCGCTGGTCGAGAGCCTGGGTGCCGACTTCGACCCGTCGCAGTTCCACGACGACTACCGCGACGCCGTCGTCGAGATGATCGAGCGCAAGCGGACGACCGGGGAGTCGCGCCCGGCCCCGGTCGAGGCCACGGCCTCCGACGAGGGCGACAGCATGACCGACCTGCTCAGCGCGCTGCAGGCCAGCGTCGACGCGGCACGGGCCAAGAGCGGCGCCGCGGCGAAGGAGCCGGCGGCGAAGGAGCCCGCGAAGCCCCGCGCGGCGGCCAAGAAGCCGGCCGCGCCGCGCAAGCCCGCGACGAAGGCGGACGCGGACGACAAGGCGGCGGCGCCCCGCAAGCGCACCCGCAAGCCCGCCTGACCCGGCCCGGCCCGGCCCGACCTCGAACGGGGTCGGGTCAGGGGCCGAGGGCGGACTTCGGGGGCTGCACGTCGTCGGCTATCGCCTGGAAGAGGGCGCTCGCGCGCTTCTTGTCCCAGTTCAGCGTGCCGGAGCCGGTCGGGGTCACCGGCACCGTCGTGGAGATGCCGCTGGAGATGCCGCGCATCGCGAGCCCGAGCTGGGCGAGGTTCCACAGGTGGTCGCTGCTGTCCACCGTGATGGCCTGCGACAGCCCGGTGATCAGCGGCACCGCCTTGAACGGGTTGATCAGCGTGAGCGGGCTCGTGACCTGCTTGAGCAGCGCGGACAGCAGGGCCCGCTGCCGCTCGACCCGCCCGAGGTCCGACGAGGCGGTGGCCCTGGTGCGCACGTAGCCGAGCGCGGTGGCGCCGTCGAGCACCTGGGGGCCGGCCTTGATGTTCAGCGCGGCCTTCGGGTCCTTGATCGCCTCCGGGACGTCCAGCTCCACGCCGCCGATCGCGTCGACGACCGTGACGATGCCGAGGAAGCCGATCTCCGCGTAGTGGTCGATGCGCAGGCCCGTGGCCTGCTCGACGGTCTGGACCAGCAGCGCAGGACCACCGCCGTTCGGCCCACCGCCCTTGCCGTACGCCGAGTTGATCCGGGCGCGGCCGAACCCCGGGATGTTCAGCAACGAGTCGCGCGGGATGCTCACCAGGGTGGTCGGCCCGCTGCCGGTGTGCAGCAGCATGATCGTGTCGGTGAGCTGCGACGTCTCGTCACCGGTGGCGTACTTCTTGCGCTGCTCCTCGGTGAGCTTCTGGCGGCTGTCCGAGCCGACGATCAGCCAGTTCGTGCCCTTCGACGCGTTGGGGCTCTCGGACGCCAGCGCGGGCGTGCGGCTCAGCGTGGTGTCGACGTACACGCCGAACCCCACGACCACCAGCACCAGGACGAGCAGCAGGATGCCGATCCGCCGGCCCCAGCGCGGCCGTCTCCTCGGCGCGGGCGGCCGCCGCGCGGGCCGCCGCGCGGACGGCGGCATCACCGCGGTGTCCTGCATCGGGCGCGCCGGCGGCGGCCACGACTGCGGGCGCTGCGGCTCGGCACGGGGACGACCCCAGCCTCGATTGTCACCGCTCATGCCGTCCATCCTCCCTGTCCCGCCCAGAGAAGGACGTTCCGCACCCCGTCAGGGTTCCCGGGCGAGCAGCGCCTCCCCCTCGAACAGGCCCAGCTCCTCGCAGTAGAACTCGATGCCGACGCCGTTCGGATCGCGGATGTAGAGGCTGTTGTCGATGCCGCGGTCCGGGCCGATGTAGGAGATGCCGGCCTCGTCGAGGCGCTTCCGCGCGGCGGCGAACTCCTCGGGCGACGTGGACAGCGCCAGGTGCTGCACGCCGCCGATCGTCTCCGTGAAATCGGGGTGGTCGTGGCCGGGGAAGTCGAAGAAGCCCAGCAGGTTGCGGTTGCCGATGTCGAAAAAGAAGTGGCTGGAGCCGCGGTAGTCGCGGTTCTCCACGAGCTCCACCAGCGGGAACCCGAGCAGGTCCTGGTAGAAGCGGATGGTCTCCTCGACGTCCTTGGCGATCAGCGCCAGGTGGTGCACCCCGCGCACGGTGCTGGCCGGGCGCTCGGCGAGCGGCTGGAGGTACGTGGCCTTGAGCTCGGCGCGGCGCGCGCGGACGGCTTCGAGCTCGGCACCCTCGGGTTGCGGCATCGGATCCTCCCTCTCTGTGTGGTGACCTCCAGCCTCGCACGCCGGGCATGATCGCGGCGTCGACCTTCCGCTGTTCGAGGACGACCTCGCCGCGCCCGGTGTGCTGGAGCCGGCCACCGTGCTGGCCGGGCTGCGGGTGGTCGAGGCGCTGGCGGCGGGCGGGGCACGGCGGATCTGCCGGCTGCGCTCCGAGCACGGGCGGGCGCCGGTGCGGGAGAGGAGAGGTCGACGGGCGGCGCATCGCCATCCTGCAGCCCGGGGTCGGGGCACCGCTGGCCGTGGTGTTCCTCGAGGAGCTCATCGCGTTGGGCTGCCGGAAGTTCGTCGCCGTCGGCGGGGCCGGGGTGCTGCTGCACGAGCTGACGCTGGGGCACGCGATCGTCGTCGACCCCGCGGTGCGCGACGAGGGCACGTCGTTCCACTACCGCGAGACCCGCTCCCGCGTGGAACGCAGGCGGGCCGAGGGGTGCGCGGTGGTGGAGCTGGAGGCGTCGGCGTTCATCGCGGTGGCCCGCTACCGGGGCGTGCGGTTCGCGCAGCTGCTGCTGGCGGCCGACTCCCTGGCCGGGGACGCCTGGGAACACCGTGGCTGGACGACGGCCCGCGAGACCCGGGCGGGCCTGTTCCGGCGGGCGGCGAGAGCAGCGGCGGCCCTGTGACGGCGGCCCAGTGACGGCGGTGTCGGGGAAGCGATCGCCGGGCCGCACACCATGATCGTCGGACGGGGACGCAGGACCGCGCCACACCCGGCCCAGCGACCCCAACCAGCGATCACACCCCCAGGCCCGGCGAACATCAACACCCGGGGACACAGAACCGCGCCCCACCCGGCCCAGCGGCCCCAACCAGCGATCACACCCCCAGGCCCGGCGAACATCAACACCCGGGGACACAGAACCGCGCCCCACCCGGCCCAGCGGCCCCAACCAGCGATCACACCCCCAGGCCCGGCGAACATCAACACCCGGGGACACA
>CAXTTN010000378.1:0-4148 GCA_964247105.1 uncultured Pseudonocardia sp. | reverse complement strand
CAGCTACCACCTCCGCCACGCCGAGTGATCATCAGGTTTCACAACACTCTCTGAGGGCGGCCAGAGGCTCGACACGTAGTACGTGCCGCGCGATCGTCACGCCGAGCAGCATCGCCGCACCGAGTGCTGGGCAGGTCGTGCAGGAAGTGCCCTTCCTTGCTGCCGAACCGTCGCACCACGAGGGCTCAGATCAGAGAGGCGGGGGCGCGGCGGTAGCGCTCCTCGGTTCACGGCGGTTCACCGGAGGCGCGGCCGCGTCGATGGCCGGGTTGACGGCGGTCACCGCAGGTTGCCGTTCGGTGCGAGGAGGATCTTGCCGCGGCCGTGCCGGGTGCTGAGGATCTCGTGCGCCTTCGCGGCGTCGCCGAGGCCGAAGACGTGCCGGACGACCGGTCGCAGGACCCCTGCGGTGGCCAGTCGCACGACCTCGGCGAGGCGGTCGGGCGTGGCGGTCGAGACCATTTGGAAACCTTGCAGGCCGGGCCGCAGGTCGGGCAGCGGGAAGGTGAGTGTCTCGACGCGGCCGCCGTCGCGGACCGCCTCGGACAGGGTGACGACGTTCTCCGGGGAGACCCCGTCCACGAGCACGTCGACCCCGCCGGGAGCGAACGCGCGGACTGCGTCCACGGTGGCCTCGACGCCGTGGGTGTGGTCGAGGACGAGGTCGGCGCCGATGGAGCGGGCGTAGTCGAGGTTCGCCGGTCCGGCGGTGGCGACCACGCGGGCGCCGATGTGATGGGCGAACTGAACGACGAGCGCGCCCGTGCCGCCGGCGGCGCCGCCGACGATGATGGTCTCGCCGGCCTGCAGCCGGACGTCCTCGAGCAGGCCCTGCACGGCGGTGACGCCCCCGATCGGCAGGGCGGCGGCTGTCTCCAGGTCGAGCTGGTCCGGGATCCGGGCCAGGGCCCCGGCGAGTGCCACGACGCGCTCGGCGTACCAGGCGCCGGCGTGGTCGTATCCCAGGACGCGGTCCCCGACCGTGAGCCCGTCGACACCGGGCCCGACGGCGTCGATGACACCGCTGCCCTCCGACCCCAACACCCGGGGCGCTGGCGGTTCGGTGCCGAAAGCGCCGGCGCCAACGGCGCCGTCCCACAGGCCCATACCGGCGGCGGCGACGCGGACGATCACCTGGCCGTCGGCGAGGGTGGACGGGTCGGGGTCGGCGACGTCGAAGGACTCGAACGGACCGCCGTAAGTCGTGACTCCTGCTGCACGCATGACCGATCTCCTTGTTGTGCAGGTGCGGTTGGGCCGGGTGTGTTTCGTGAGACTGGGTGAGTTGGGTGGGACTGTGCTTCTTGGTGGTGGGATCGGGCGCCGGTGCGTAGCCGAGGAGCGGGCCGACCCTCGGCCGCCGACTGCCACCCGGCTGTGGCCCCTCCGCTGTTCGGCGCAGGTAGAGGCATTTCAAACGATCTTCCCCAGACAGAGGGCCCTGCGCAGGGTGGCGGTGAAGACGTGCGCTCCGCACGCGATGGCAGCGACACGCTGACCGGGTGGCGCGCGGGCGAGTCGCAAAGTTGAGCACCGGCCGGATCGCGTCCGTGTCAGGGCTGACGCCGGATGACCACCGCGGGTCCCGCACCGACCGGCCGGGCACGAGGCCGGGGACGCCGACGGCGAGGGCGCACCGGTCACCGACTCCAGGGCTTGAGGACGATCTTGCCCGTTGCCTCCCGGTTCTCCAGCAGGCGGTGCGCATCGGCGGCCCGCTCCAGGGGCAGGACCGTGATGGGCACCTTGACCTGGCCGGTGGCGAGGTACCCGACGAGCGTGGTGAGGGCCCGGACCGCGGCCTCGGGCCGGAGCCCGAAGAAGAACCCGACGCCGATGGAGTGCAGCGACTGGTTCGACGCCTGCACGTGGAAGAAGGACTCGCTCGTGGCGGCGTCGAGGGTGAGCGGGCGCTGGCCGGGCATGCCGAGAACGACGACGCGCCCGAACGGGGCGAGCGCGCCGAGCGCCTGCCGGATCGTCTCGTCGCCGCCGATCTGCAGGACCAGGTCGGCGCCCTGCCCGCCGGTCAGCTCGCGGACGGCGTCGTCCCAGCCCGGCTGCGTGTAGTCGACGACGTGGTCGGCGCCGGAGGCGAGCGCCGCCTCGCGACGCGCGGCGGTGCTGGCGGCGCCGATCACCGTGGCGCCGAGGAGCTTGGCGATCTGGACGGCGTACGTGCCGAGACCGCCTGCGGCGCCCTCGATCAGCACGGTCTGCCCGGCCTGCAGGCTGCCGACGTCGGTGAGGGCGAGCATCGCGGTGGCGCCGGCGACGACGATCCCGGCGGCCTGGTCGACGGTCAGGCCGGGCGGGATCGGAATGACCTGGGGGGCGTTCGCGACGGCGTACTGGGCGTAGCCGTTGGAGCCGTCATTGCCTACCAGGGCGAAGACGGGGGTGCCGACCGGCGGGCCCTGGACGCCGTCGCCGAGGGCCTCGACGGTCCCGGCGACCTCGCCGCCGGGCGTGAACGGCAGGACGGTGGGGAACGGGTACGGGTCGTTGCGGCGGCGCATGACGTCGGCAAAGTTCACGCCGGCCGACTCGACCCGGACGAGGATCTGGCCCGGCCCGGGCTCGGGGACCGGCACCTCGTGCAGCGCCAGCACGTCGGGCCCACCGAACCGGTCGATCCGGACGGTGGTCATAAGAGGTCGGGACATGGGGTGCTCCTGTCGTTGCTGAGTTCAACAGCGGAACTCAAGTGAGGCGGGAGACCGTAGCAAGGTTCCAATCGGGAACGCAAGGACCTACCCTCGGCAGCATGAGCACTGCCGGGACCGACGACCTCGAGGCCTTCCCACCCCTGGAGTGGGCGTCTCAGGACCCCTCGAACTGTTCGATCGGGCACACGATCGACCTCGTGGGCGACAAGTGGGCACTGCTGATCCTGAGGGAACTGGTCTTCGGCCTCGACCGTTTCGACACGCTCCAGTCCCACCTCGCCATCTCGCGGCGCACGCTCACGGAGCGGCTCGCCGCCCTGGTCTCGCACGGCCTGGTGGAGCGCGAGCCGATCAAGGTCGTCGGTCAGCGCTCACGGCACCGGTACGTGCTGACGCCGGCCGGACTCGAGCTGATCCCGCTGATCGTCGCCCTGCGGGAGTGGGGCGACCGGCACCGGCCCGACGCCTCGCCGCCGCCGGTGGCACTGCTGCACCGCGGGTGCGGAAGCTCGGTCGGCATCCACTTCCGCTGCGAGCACGGGCACGACATCGCCTCCGGACAGGACGTTCGGCTCGCCCGCGGTCCCGGCGCGGTCCCCCTCGTCGCCCAGGGCCGAGCCCGGCGACGCGTCACACCGCCGCCCAGGACGTCATCGCCGACCTGACCGCCAGCACGGGTGCAACGCCCACCGCGTCGGCGACAGCTGGTACGACCGGGTCGCCACCGAGCATCTCGTCGACCGCTGGGCAGACCGCCTCTGCGGCGTCGCTGTCTTCGCCCACAGCCACGCCGTCACCGCCCTCGACACCCTGCACTTCGACCACGACCTGGACGGCGGAGCCTCACCGCCGGCGCTCGATCGGCCGGCGTGACGCCAGTCGGTGAGCAGCCTGCGCATGCTCCGCACCATCGCGCGCGCCTCCTCCCCACCCGCGTCCACCGCGTCGGCGTCGGCGTCGTCGTCGGCGGCGGCGGCGGCGATCACGACTGCGGTGTGCCCGGCGAGCAGGAGCGAGGCGCGGTCCTCGACCGGGCCGGGCGTCAGCTCGCCCACGGCCTCGGCCGTTTCAGGGGCTGACGCGAAGGCCGTGTGCCACTGCCTGCGATAGGTGCGCGTTCGCGCCCGTCCTGCGGCATCCCGACCGATGGGGCCGCTGGAGTGCACTCAGCACGCAAAGCGAACTCCGGCACGCACGGCGGCGGCGGCGGCGGAAAGATCTTGAAGAAGATCCAGGCCTGGCTGTCGATCCGGCGGCAGGGTCTTCGTCGTCACTGATGACGGAGCCGGACAGGCCGGCCCGCGACCCAGTGCAGGAGGCAGCTCCATGGCCAAGTACGCGATCCTCATCTACGAAGACCCGGCCTACTACGCGACCATGAAGCCCGAGGGGTTCGGCGCGGTGGTCGAGGCGCACGGCACGTTCGTCAAGCAGGTCTCCGAGCTCGGTGGGTCCCTGGCGGGCGGGGAGGCGCTCGCG
>CAXTTN010000377.1:0-4151 GCA_964247105.1 uncultured Pseudonocardia sp. | reverse complement strand
AAGACCAACGACGTCGCGGCGACGGCACCACCACCGCCACCGTGCTCGCCCAGGCCATGGTGGCCGCGGGCCTGCGCAACGTCGCCGCCGGGGCCAACCCGATGGCGCTGGGCAAGGGCATCGCCCTGGCCGCCGACAAGGTGGCGGAGGTGCTCAAGGAGAAGGCCGTCCCGGTCAACGACC
The DNA here is from genome assembly GCA_964247105.1 of uncultured Pseudonocardia sp. Classification (GTDB taxonomy): domain Bacteria; phylum Actinomycetota; class Actinomycetes; order Mycobacteriales; family Pseudonocardiaceae; genus Pseudonocardia. The sequence continues at coordinate 3,968 of CAXTTN010000377.1, read as the reverse complement.
AGGAGCACATCGCCCAGGTCGGCACGATCGCCTCGCGCGAGCAGGAGATCGGCGACCTCATCAGCGAGGCGCTCAAGGCCGTCGGCAAGGACGGCGTGATCACCATCGAGGAGGGCTCCACGCTCTCCACCGACCTGGAGATCACCGAGGGCCTGCAGTTCGACAAGGGCTACCTCTCGCCGTACTTCGTCACCGACGCGGAGTCGATGGAGGCGGTGCTCGAGAACGCCTACGTGCTGCTGCACCGCGACAAGATCGGCGCCATCGCCGACCTGCTCCCGCTGCTGGAGAAGGTGCTCGCCGACGGCAAGCCGCTGCTGATCATCGCGGAGGACCTCGAGGGCGAGGCCCTGTCCACCCTGGTGGTCAACTCGATCCGCAAGACCATCAAGGTCGCCGCGGTCAAGTCGCCGTTCTTCGGTGACCGCCGCAAGTGGTTCATGGAGGACCTGGCCATCGCCACCGGCGGCACGGTCATCAACCCGGAGGTCGGGCTCAAGCTGTCCGAGGCCGGGCTCGACCTGCTCGGCACGGTTCGCCGTGCGGTGATCACCAAGGACGCCACCACCCTCGTCGAGGGCGGCGGGCCCGCGGAGGCCACCGAGGCCCGCGTCAAGCAGCTGCGGGCCGAGATCGAGAAGTCCGGCTCCGACTGGGACACCGAGAAGTTGCAGGAGCGGCTCGCGAAGCTCTCCGGTGGCGTCGCGGTGATCAAGGTCGGCGCGGCTACCGAGACCGCGCTCAAGGAGCGCAAGCACCGCATCGAGGACGCGGTGTCGGCCACCCGTGCCGCGGTCGAGGAGGGCATCGTCCCCGGCGGCGGTTCGGCGCTCGTGCAGGCGGCCAAGGCGCTGGAGGACGGCCTCGGCCTCACCGGTGACGAGGCCACCGGCGTGGCGATCGTGCGCAAGTCGCTGTCGGCCCCGCTCTTCTGGATCGCCGCCAACGGCGGCCTCGAGGGTGCGGTCGTCGTCGCCAAGGTGGCGGAGCAGGAGTGGGGCAGCGGCTTCAACGCCGCCACCCTGACCTACGGCGACCTGCTCGCCGACGGCGTCATCGACCCCGTCAAGGTCACGCGCTCCGCGGTGGTCAACGCGGCGTCGATCGCGCGCATGGTGCTCACCACCGAGAGCGCGGTCGTCGACAAGCCGGAGGACGCCCCGCCGGCGGCCGCCGGTGGTCACGGCCACGGGCACGGGCACTGACCCGGTAGCACCCCCCGCACGCGGCGAAGGCGGGCTGACCCGATCGGGTCGGCCCGCCTTCGGTGTTCACGGGCCCGGCTCGGTGTGCTCCGCGCCGGACCCGGGTCATGTGCTCAGTGCGTGGCCATCCCGCGCGTCGGCTTGGCCACGCGCAGGGTGCGCTCCCGCTGGCGGATCATGTCGTCGCGCTCGGACTCCGACAGCCCGCCCCACACGCCGTACGGCTCGTGGACGGTGAGGGCGTGGCGCCGGCACTGGTCGAGCACCGGACAGGTTCGACAGACCTGCTTCGCCCGGGTCTCCCGGTTGGCCCGAGCGGGCCCCCGCTCGCCCTCGGGGTGGAAGAAGAAGCCACTGTCCATGCCCCGGCAGGCGCCCTGCATCTGCCAGTCGTAGATCTCCGTGACCGGGACCGGAAGCCTCCGCGTGTCCGCCACGTTCACCACCCCGCCTCTGTTGCAACCGCTTCTACGGTGCTGAGCTACCCCACCATAGAACCGCGCCAAACCTTGTTCAAGAGAAGTGCCCTGAAACACTGTCCGCCGCGTGGCGAGTTGCCCGCGGCCGGGCGGCCCCGCACGATGGGACGATGCAGTCCGAACCGTCGGCGGAACTCCCCGACCGCCGTACGGAAGACACGTCCGTGCAGGTGGATGGCCCGCATCTCTCCGTCGCGGCGGTGGCACGCCGGCTCGGCATCGCTCCCGCCACGCTGCGCACCTGGGACCGCCGCTACGGCATCGGCCCCACCGACCACCAGCCGGGCCGGCACCGCCGCTACTCACCGGACGACATCGCCCGGCTCGAGCTGATGCAGCACGCGCTCGTCCGCGGCGTCACGCCGCTGGAGGCCGCGGGCCACGCGCTCTCCGCCCGGTTGCCGCGGCCGGACGCGGACCGTCCCGTGCCGGTGCCCGGGGCGACCGCCGATCCGGCCCCGTCCGCCCTGGGCGAGCCCGTGCTCGCCGACACCGACGGCACCGGCGAGGTGGCCGCGCGCGTCCGGGTCGGCGGGCAGGTGCTGCGCCTGCCGGGCGCCGGGCGCCACGCCCGCGGGCTGGGCCGCGCCGCGCTGGCCCTCGACGCCGTCGCCGCCCGCGCCCTGCTCGCCGAGTCGGTCGCGACCTCGGGCGTCGAGGCCACCTGGGACGACGTCGCGCGTCCGGTCCTCTCCGCGGTCGCCGAGCGCTGGGCCCAGACCGGTGCGGGCATCGAGATCGAGCACATGCTCAGCGAGTGCGTCATCGGCGTGTTCGGCACCGTCGCCGCGGCGATGCCCGTGTCCGCCGAGTCCCGGCCGGTGCTGCTGGCGGGGATGCCGCGGGAGCAGCACACCCTGCCGCTGGCGGTGCTCGCCGCCACGCTGGCCCGCCGGGGCGTCGGCTGCCGGTCGATGGGGGCCGACCTGCCCGTCGATGCGCTGGTGGCCGCGGTACGGCGCACGGCTCCGGTCGCGCTGGTGCTGTGGTCGCAGCTCGCGGCCACCGCCGATCCAGGCGTGCTGCGCGCGCTGCCGCGGACGCGGCCACGGGTGCGGGTCTTCGTCGCCGGGCCGGGCTGGGCCGGGGTCGAGCTCCCGGCCAGGGCCGTCCGGCTCGCCTCGCTCAGCGAGGCCACCGACGTGGTCGGCGCGGCAGCGTCGGCGTGATGGCGGCGTGATCCTGCGGGTCGCCGCGTTCGGAGACCGGCCCGACGCGGCGGTGCGGGTCCGGCCGGGGATGAGCGCCGAGGAGCGCTGGCTGGTCGCCGTCGTCCTCGGTGGTCAGGGCCGCTACGCCGCCGCGGCCGCCGAGCTGGGCCGGTTGCTCACCGACCCGGGCGTCCCGCGTGCGGTGGCGGCGCACGCGGCGGTGACCCGGGCCGCCCACCGGCGCCAGCAGGGCGGTCACGCCGCCGCCCGCCGTGACGACGCGCTGGGCCTGCGGCTGGCGACCGCCGACACCGGGGCCCGCCCCGACCACGACGGGACCGACGCGGGGGCCGCCCGCGTCGACGCGCTGGTCGGGCTGGCCGCCGACGCGGTGGGCCTCGGCGCCGTCGCCGCGGCGGCCCGGCTGCTCGGCGCGGCCGAGCACGCACTGACGGGGCGTCCGTCCTGGCGCCCCGCCGTGCGGGTGAACTGGGTCCGGGCCGAGCTGGCGCTGGTCACCGGCCGGGCCGCTGACGCCGTGGCACCGGCCGCCGCGGCGCTCGCCGGTGCGCAGGCGGCGGGCGCGGCGCGCCACGTGCTCAAGTCCCGGCTCGTCCTCGCCGTGGCGCGTGGTGCGACCGGCACCCCCGGGATCGTCGACGAGCTGGACGCGATCGCCGCCGAGTGCGCGTCGCTGGGCCTCGTGCCGCTGCAGTGGCCGTGCGCGCTGGCCGCCGCGGACCTCCTCGACCGGCCCGGTGCGGCCGAGGCGGCCGCCGGGCGGTCGGCGCCGAACGAGCGTATCGCCCGAACGGCGCAGCGATCGCCGGATGACCGGACGAGCGGCGCGGCTCGCCGACGACACGCCGCGGTGCAGACGATGAGTGTCATAGAGGGCCGCACCGAGCCACTTGGCAAGCGCCTTATGGGGGTGTCTGTGTGAGCGCTGAGTGGGATGCCGCTAGTGTAATTACTCCATTCGGAGTTTCGTCACCCACATGACGAGTGCCACTCGGCGCAACGGCCCCGAATGGAGGCAACAACTTCGCCCTGATCGTGTCAAGGTGGGGCTGTCACTCGCCGATGCGGGGGGTGACACATCACCCGGCTGCAGGAAGCTGCAGGAAGGAATC
>CAXTTN010000376.1:0-4152 GCA_964247105.1 uncultured Pseudonocardia sp. | reverse complement strand
TGACGTTCAAGGCCGGCACCGACGACCTGCGCGACTCCCCCGCCCTCGCCGTCGCGGCGCTGCTGCGCGAGGAGGGCGCCGAGCTGTACGGCTACGACCCGGCCTGCCCCGTCGGGGTCCCGGCCACCGACGGCGTCGAGGTGGTGGATCAGCCGCTCGACGTGGCGAAGGACGCGGCGGCGCTGGTCGTGCTGACCGAGTGGCCGCAGTTCCGCACGCTGGACTGGCCCGCGCTGGCCGGCGTCATCCAGAGCCCCGTCGTGATCGACACCCGCAACCTGCTCGACCCCGACGTCCTGCGCCGCGCCGGCTTCGCCTGGATCGGCCTGGGCCGCAGCTGACGTGGCGCGTGGGGCTCAGGCGCGGAAGACCACGGTTCTCAGCATCACGAAGTTGATCACTGTGGCCACCGCCTGGGCGATCACCCAGGCCAGGCTCGTGCGGAACGGCATGGCCGGGAGGACCGCGAGCATCAGGGCGTTGGTACCGACGTTGAGGGCGAACGTCGTGGCGTAGAGGGCCACGAAGCCCGCAACGCGGCTGCGGCCGCCCTGCGCCGACGCGAACGTGAAGCGCCGGTTGAGCAGGTACGCGGTAGTGGTGCCGCAGATGAAGCTGACGGCCTTCGCGGCGCTCGGGAACAGGCCGACCGCGAGCAGGCCGTGGTAGACCCCGAAGTCGACCAGCGCCGACAGCGCGCCGACCACGACGAACCGGCCCAACTGCGCGACCAGCCCCAGCTGCACGGGAGTGGGACTGGTCGAGGTCACGCGCCGAGGGTAGCGGGCGGTGGCCCGGGATCGGTGCGCGCGGGTTCTCCCCGTGACTCCGGGACAGGTCCCGCGGTGTTCGTGCTGCGCGGCTCCCGCAGGAGGCAGCTCGCCGCTGCTGGGTCGTCGCTGGGCGAACCGGCTCGTGCCATCTGCTGACCACCCACCGGGCCGGTTTGTAGTGTCCCCCAGATGGTTGACGACGACGATGTCTCCCGCCCGGACGACGGTCTCCAGCCGGTCCGCGCCGATCGAGTCCCGTTCGCCCGGCCGGCGCCGCGCGTCCTCTCCTACGCGTCGCGGTCCCGTCCGGGTCTCGATCTGCGCGCGCTGGCCGAGGACTACCGACGGGCCGCACCGCCGAGCGGCGTGCAGGCGGCGTTCCTCGTGCTCCTCACGGTGGTGGTGCTCGGGCCGCTGGCGCAGCTGATCAGCCTCGCCTTCGGCGAGTCGTCACTGGCCGGAACGTCGCTGCGCGCGGACACGCCGTGGCAGGTCTACGCCTTCGGGCTGCTCGGGATGGTGTGCTCCGCGTTGCTCGGGATCGTGGTGCTGCTGGAGATGCGGGTCGGGCGCGCGTGGGCCCGCTCCGTAGGCGTGGTCATCGCCGCGTTCGCGCTGCTGATGACCGTGGTGGGGATCGGGGAGCGGGTAGCAGGCCTGCAGTCCGTCGACGCGGCAGCGCCCTTCGACACGTTCGTGCTGATCCAGATGGGCCAGGCCGCACTGCTGCTGGTGGCTCTCGTGCTGCTGTTCCACCGGAGTTCGCGTTCGTACTACCGATGAGGACGGCTTCGACGGTCCGGCTGCGACCTGCCGGGTCGACGTAGCGACACCCCTCGCCGGCACTGCTAGAACGCGTAGCCCCCGAAGCGGTAGCGGCGGCGGACGGTCACCGAACCCATCGCCGTGCGGCCGTGCACCACGAAGTGCGGCGATCCCGCCCGCGGCCGGGACGGCACCCTGCTCTTGACGCTGCCCATGCCGGGCACCAGGTCGTCGATGTTGGCCGTGGCGTCGTCGGGCACGAGCAGGCGCGCCGAGCCCGCGCCCAGCTCCAGCTCGATCTCGACGACGGGGTGCGGGTTGTCGGCGTCGCAGAAGTCGAGCACGACCGAGCCCATGCCGCTCAGCACGCGCAGCCGGGCGGGCACCGACCAGCGTCCGGTGCGCTTGATCGTCGACATGCCGGCCTTGAGCACCAACGCCGGCCCGGCCGGGGTGACGGCCACGGGTGAGACCGACGCGTCGGGGGGCAGGTCGGCCAGCGGGGGCAGCAGGTCGACCTCGTACTTCGCCCCGTAGACGACCGCGAGCCGTTCCTCCAGCTCCGAGACGGTGATCCGGCCCTCGGTCAGGGCCCGGTTCAGCCGTCCCGCCGCGCGCTCGCGGTCGGCGTCGCCGATGCGGATGCCCGGCGGATCAGGCGGCTGAACGCTCACGCCGTCGAGGATAGTGACCGCGGGCGAGCGGTGGCCGAGCTGCAGCACGGTGGCCCCGCTCCAACCCCGTCGGAGTCACGCCACCGTGCTGCGATCCGGGTGGGGGGCCGCTACGGAGCGAGGCGCCACAACGCGTCGAGGGGCACGGCGCGAAGCTTGTCGCCGTAGGGCAGCGTCTGCTGGCCCGTGTACAGGATGTAGCCCGCGACGAAGCGGTCGCCGAGCAGGTCGGCGAGGTGACGCAGGCCCACCAGATCCTCGGAGCGGACCGTGGCGCCTGCCTTCACCTGGATCGCGATCACCCGGCCGTCCGGGGTCTCGATGACGGCGTCGACCTCGACCTTGTCCCTCGTCCGGTAGTGATGGAGCCGGCCCCGTGTCTCCGACCAGGTCAACTGACGGGCGAGCTCCATGACGACGAAGTTCTCCATCATCGGCCCGGCCGCTCCACCGGGTTCACCGAGCGCGTGGGCGTCCTGACCGAGCAGGTGCGCCGCGACGCCCGTGTCCACGAAGGCGAGCTTGGGCGTACCGACCGCACGATGCGTCCGGTTCGATGACCATGCGGGAATTCTCTTGATCAGGAACACCGCGTCGAGCAGCTCGAGGTAGCGGACGAGGGTCGTCCGCGCGATCCCGGACTGGCCGGCCAGCGTCGCCGGAACGAGCAGTCCGCCCGCCCGAGCCGCGAGCACCGACACCAGCTTCGTCAGGTCGGCCCGTCGCTCGATACCGGCCAGCCCCATGACGTCGCGCTCGATGAGGCTGGACAGGTAGGAGTCGAAGAACGCCGTGCGGCGCCGGGGCGATCGCCGGACGGCCTCGGGGAACCCGCCGACGACGATCCGGTCCAGGTAGTCGCGCCGTCGAAGGTCGGAGGAGTGGTCGATGCCCGGGCCCCGCGCGAAGGCGGCGTCGACGAACCGGTCGGGACCCGAGCTGATCTCCCCCTGGGAGAACGGCCACAGCTCGATGATCTCCATGCGTCCGGGCAGCGCGTCCGGCAGCGTGCGCAGGGCCAAGATGCGTGAGGAGCCGGTCAGCAGGAATCGACCCGGTGTCGGATCGAGATCGACCACGACCTTGATCGGTCTCAGCAGCTCCGGGGCGAGCTGGATCTCGTCGATGATCATGAGGCCGTCGTGCTCGACGAACGTGGTGGGATCCTCAGTGGCGGCCTGCCGCGTGGCCGGATCGTCGAGCAGGCGGACCACCGTGCCCGGGATCCTCGCCCCGGCCAGCCTGGTCACCGTGCTCTTGCCGGCCTGTCGCGCACCGTTCACGGTGACCACCCGGGTATCGGCCAGAGCTTCGGCGATCACGTCCTCGGCTCGGCGTGGGACGATCTCCCAGGATCCGCTCATCACTCCAGTATGTTGGCCGTGGTCATCTGGCCGCTAGGTCAGTGGTCATCTAGCCGCTAGAGCCGTGGTCATCTAGCCGCTAGAGCCGTGGTCATCTGGCCGCTGGGTCCGTGGTCATCTGGCCGTATCCGGGAGAGGCCGGACGGGACAGGATCGGCGCCGGAGTAACCTGGCCCACGATGCCGAACACCAGCCTGCGGGGGTGGGGCCGCACCGCCCCCACCACGGCCCGGGTCCTCGTCCCGCGCTCCGCCGAGGAGGTCGCGGCCGCCGTCACGAGCCCCGGCCCGCGCGGTGTCATCGCCCGCGGCCTCGGCCGCTCCTACGGCGATCCCGCGCAGAACGCCGGCGGCACCGTCCTCGACATGACCGGCCTCGCCGCCATCCACTCCGTCGACGCCGACACCGGCCGCGTCGTCGTGGACGCCGGGGTCAGCCTGGACACCCTGATGCGGCGCGCGCTGCCGTTCGGGCTGTGGCTGCCGGTGCTCCCGGGCACCCGCCAGGTCACCATCGGCGGCGCGATCGGCGCCGACATCCACGGCAAGGCCCACCACGTCGTCGGCAGCTTCGGCA
>CAXTTN010000375.1:0-4181 GCA_964247105.1 uncultured Pseudonocardia sp. | reverse complement strand
CGCCTCGACGCCGACACCGAGGGCCTGCTGCTGCTCACCAACGACGGCGACCTCGGCCACCGCCTCATGCACCCCTCCTACGAGGTGGAGAAGACCTATTTCGCCGAGGTCGTGGGGCAGGTGCCGCGCGACCTGGGCAAGCGGCTCAAGGCCGGCGTCGAGCTGGAGGACGGCGTCGTGGCCGTCCACTCGTTCAAGCTGGTGGACTTCCACGCCGGCCGCTCCATGGTCGAGCTCGTGATCCACGAGGGCCGCAAGCACGTGGTCCGGCGGTTGCTCGAGGAGGTCGGCCACCCGGTGCAGCGGCTGGTGCGCACGGCCGTCGGCGAGGTCAAGCTGGGCAACCAGCGGCCGGGGCGGTTCCGCGCGCTCAACCACGCCGAGATCGGCTCGCTCTACCGCTCCGTGGGCATGTAGCGATGGCGGTGCGGGCCGTGCGGGGGGCGATCCAGGTCGGGGCCGACACCCGTGAGGAGATCCTCGGCGGTTCGGCGGAGCTGGTCACGGCGATGCTGGAACGCAACACGCTGAACGCCGACGACATCATCTCGATCGTCTTCACCGCCACCCCGGACCTGACGGCCGACTTCCCCGCCTACGCGGCGCGGCAGCTGGGTCTCACCGACGTGCCGCTGCTGTGCACCACCGAGATCGCGGTGCCCGGGGCGCTGCCGCGCACCGTCCGACTGCTCGCGCACATCGAGACCGACCGCACCCGCGCCGAGCTGCGCCACCCCTACCTGCGCGGCGCGGCGGCGCTCCGGCGGGACCTGCCGCAGTAGGCTGCACCGCGTCGACCCCCGGCCGCGGGTGCAGCGGCTCGGCTCCGTGATGATCGTCGGCCTCTCGTCAGAGGACCAGCGGCGTGCCGGGGTCCAGCACGTGCACGACGGTGTCGGGCGCTCGATCGGCGGCGGCGTCCACGTACACCTTGGGCCGGGGGTCCTTCCTGAGCAGTAGCCGGTCCCGGAGGGGTCCTCCGGTGAAGGCGTAGTGGATGGGGACCGCGATCCGGGGCCGGAGGGCGCGGGTCAGATCGGCGGCCTGCGCGGCGTTCATCACCACCTGGCGGTAGAGCAGCGGGCGGATGGTGAGCCCGTTGATGGGCAGGAGCGCGAGGTCGATCTCCCCGAACTCGCGGGCGAGGCTGTCGAGCTGGGGAACGTGCAGGGTGTCCGCGCCGAAGAACACCCCTCGAGTGCGGGCCCTCCATCATGAAGGTCACCTCCGGAACCATGTGCTCCGCGGCCGTGGCGGTCACGCGGACCGGTCCGATGGTGGCGACCTCACCGGCGTCGACCTCGGTCACGTTCGTGAATCCAGCCGCTCGCGCCGCCGGGCCGAGACCCCGCTTGACCACCACCGGGACGGTCTTGTGGGGGTAGGCCGAGAACGCCGCGAGATCGCAGTGGTCGTAGTGCGCGTGGCTGATCACCACCCCGGCCAGCTCGGGCAGGTCGGCCACCCCGACCGGGCGCTGCTCGCCGGGATGGTAACCGGGCTTCTCGCTGAACCACGGGTCGGTGAGCACGACGTGCCCGTCGAAGTCGATCAGAGCGGTGGCGTGGGCGATCCTGGTCACGGACGTCGGCATGAGGGCGCCTCCTCGTATGGTAACTTTACAGATGTACATTTACAGATGTTTAGTGACTGGGTCAAGGAGGCGGGGATGCCGGATGACACGCCGACGCGGCGCCCGCGAAACCGCCGGGGCGAGGGGGACCGCCTGCGGGGGGAGGTCGTCGACGCCGCTGCGGAGCTGCTCGCCGCCCGCGGCGTCGAGGAGCTCAGCCTGCGGGCCGTGGCCCGGGCGGTCGGGATCACCGCGCCCGCGGTCTACCTGCATTTCGCGGACAAGGAGGCGCTGGTCTGGGCCGTGCTCCGGCAGCGCTTCGACGAGCTGCAGGTAATCGTCACGGCTGCGGCGTCGAGCGAGACCGATCCGGGGGACGCGCTGCTGGCGTGGTGCACGGCGTACGTCGGGTTCGGGTTGGGCCACCCCGGCCACTACCGCGTCCTGTTCGAGTCGTGGAACGCGCACCGGGTCGAGCTCCCGCTCTCCGAGCTGCCCGGGTCGGGGGTGTTCTCCTCGCTGGTCGACGTCGTGACGGCGGCCCGGCCGGCCTCCCCGGACGAGGACGTCCCGCTGCTCGTCTGGGCCGGCCTGCACGGCATCGTGTCGCTGAGGATCAACAAGCCGAGCTTCCCGTGGCCCCCGGCCGAGCAGCTCGTCCGCGAGATGGTGGCGCGTCTGGTGAGGGCTGTTCCCGGGGATCCCGCGGTGTAGCCGGCCCCGGCCGGCACCTCCCCGTCCACTCGCTCGGGGCCGGACCGGGCATGATGGTCGACGGCCGGTGGCGCGGTGGCAAGGGGCCGCGGGCCCGACGGCGGTGAATTCAGAAGAGGTGTAGACGACGGTGACCGGCAGGCTGCGCGGGGTCGTGGCGATGGACGGGCCGTCCGGCACCGGGAAGTCGACCGTCTCGCGGCGGTTCGCGCGGGAGTCGGGCGCGGCCTACCTCGACACGGGCGCGATGTACCGCGCGGTGACGCTGGCCGTGCTGCGCCGGCACCTCGATCCGGCCGGCGTCGAGGCGGAGGCCGTCGCGGTGGCTGCGGCCGCCACGCTGAGGTCCGTGACCGACCCGACCGCCCCCGCCGCACTCCTCGACGGGGAGGACGTCGAGCAGGAGATCCGCGGGCCCGAGGTGACCGGGGCGGTGAGCGCGGTGTCGGCGCAGCCGGCCGTGCGGGCCGCCCTCGTGGAGCACCAGCGCCGGCTCATCGCCGACGGCCTCGACGAGAGGGGCGGCATCGTCGTCGAGGGCCGCGACATCGGCAGCGTCGTCGTCCCGGACGCGCCGCTCAAGGTGTACCTCACCGCGTCGGAGGAGATCCGGGCCGCCCGCCGAGGCGCGCAGGACCGCAAGGCCGGGCGCGACGGCGACGTCCAGGCCGTGCTGGCCGACGTCCGGCGCCGCGACCAGCTCGACTCCACCCGCAAGACCTCCCCGCTGCACGCCGCGCAGGACGCGCTGGTGCTCGACACCGATCACCTCTCGGTCGACGACGTGCTCGCCGAGCTGCTGCGACTGGCCCGGGAACGGGGGCTCGTCCGGTGACGACGGCGGACCTGCCTCCCGGGTCGTGGCCCCGCTTGCACGATCTCGCGCGCTGGGTCGGCACGTGGCTCTTCGTCCCGCTCTACCGGCTGCACGTGCACCAGCGCGACCTGATCCCCATGGACGGTCCGGTGGTGCTGGTGGCCAACCACAGCGCGTTCGTCGACGGGCCGCTGCTGTTCGGACTATTGGGGCGCCGCGCGGTGTTCCTCGTGAAGCAGGAGATGTTCACCGGCGTGGTCGGCTGGGCGTTGCCGCGGATCGGCCAGCTCGCGGTGCGCCGCGGCGCACCGGACCGGCGGCCGCTCATGGCGGCGGTGGGGGTGCTGCGCGCCGGGGGACTGGTCGGGGTGTTCCCGGAGGGCACGCGCGGCAGCGGCGACATGGCGGCCGCCGAGCACGGCGCCGCGTGGCTCGCGCGCACCGGTGGAGCGGTGGTCGTCCCGGTCGTGTGCCGGGGCACCCGTCGCCCCGACGGCGCGCGGCGGCGCTGGCGCCCGCGCGTCGACGTGCTGGTGGGCAAGCCACTGATCATCCCGGCGGGCGGGGGCCGCACCGGCCGCACCGCCGCCACCGAGACCGTCCGGGCCGCACTGGCCGGGATGGTCCGAGACCTCGACGATCTACGGAGTACACCGTGAGTGCAGGACCCGACGACCAGGCCGCGATGGCGCAGCTGGGCCTCGACGTGAGCGAGTTCGTCGCCGTCGACGACGAGGGCGGCCTCGTCAGCGGCGAAGACATGGCCGCCCTGCCCCCGGCCCCGGTGCTCGCCGTGGTCGGGCGACCCAACGTGGGCAAGTCCACGCTGGTCAACCGCCTGATCGGACGCCGCGAGGCGGTGGTGCAGGACATCCCCGGTGTCACCCGCGACCGCGTCTCCTACGACGCGCTGTGGAACGGCAAGCGCTTCACGCTCGTCGACACCGGTGGCTGGGAGCCCGACGCCCGCGGCCTCCAGGCCGCCGTCGCCGCCCAGGCCGAGATGGCCATCCGCTCCGCCGATGCCGTGATGCTGGTGGTGGACGCGAGCGTCGGCGCCACCACCACCGACGAGGC
>CAXTTN010000374.1:0-4195 GCA_964247105.1 uncultured Pseudonocardia sp. | reverse complement strand
GCGCGGCCACCGAGGTCGAGCTCAAGGAGCGCAAGCACCGCATCGAGGACGCCGTTCGCAACGCGAAGGCGGCCGTCGAGGAGGGCATCGTCGCCGGTGGCGGCGTGGCGCTCATCCAGGCCGGTGCGGGCCTCCTCGAGGGTCTCGGCCTGGACGGCGACGAGGCCACCGGCGCGAACATCGTCCGGGTCTCGCTCGAGGCTCCGCTCAAGCAGATCGCCATCAACGCCGGCCTCGAGGGCGGCGTCGTGGCGGAGAAGGTCCGCGGCCTGGCCGCCGGCGAGGGTCTCGACGCCTCCACCGGCGAGTACAAGGACCTGATCAAGGCCGGGATCATCGACCCCGCCAAGGTCACCCGCTCGGCGCTGCAGAACGCGGCCTCGATCGCGGCCCTGTTCCTGACCACCGAGGCCGTCATCGCCGACAAGCCGGAGAAGAACGCTCCGGCCGGCGGCGGCGACCCCACCGGTGGCATGGGCGGCATGGACTTCTGAGTCCAGCCCTCCCGTACGTCCCGCAGGGGCGGCACCCGGATTCCGGGTGCCGCCCCTGCGGCGTCGAGATGACTACGCGGAGGCGCACGCTGATGTTCCCGCCGGCTACCACCCGACGAGCGACAGCTGGTTGGCGCCCGCGAGGTAGTGGCGAAGCGCCGTACTTGTGGTGTCCACGAAATCGTCGGGCAGTTCGTCGACCTCTACCCAGTCCACCCGTGAGTGCTTGTGCGGTTCACGATTGATCAGTTCGCCCGACCAGCGTTCGACCGCGAACACGACGGTGAGAAAGCCGTTCGGGGACTCGACGCCGAAAGAGCTGTGTATCACGTGCGCGATCCGGAGATCGGCCTGGTCGATAACGAGGCCGGTCTCCTCGCGGAGTTCGCGCACAGCGGTTGCGGTGATCGATTCACCAGGGGCGCTCTTGCCGACGGGCAAGTCCCATGAGCCGCGGGCGAACTTGGCACGTGGCCCTCGTTGGATCAGGACAACACGTCGGTTTCGTCGGTCGTGCACGATCACGGCGGCGACGAGGAGCGTCATCGACTCCGTTGCGGCGGGAAGCGGCGGAGCGGCAGGGTCCGTTTTCATGTCCTCATCATTCGGTCGGCGTCGGGGTGGGCAAGTCGTTCGTAGAGCTCAGCGGCTCCGGGGACACCACGTCGACGGTAAGCCAGGAGTGCTGGCACAACGGATCGCATCGCCGTCTGGGCTCGGCCCGAGTCGACGCCGCTCGTGAGATCCAGGGACCGTGCCCAGGCGCCTACCGCTTCGTCGTAGCGGGCTTGTGCCGCGAGGCTGTCTCCGAGGTCGGCATGGGTAAGCACGTGGACGCGGCGGAACTTCTCCCGATCCCACTTGCGCAACGCCGAGCGGTGTTGATGCTCGGTTCCGAGGTGGTCACCGAGGTCGGTGAGGGCCCGAGCGGTGTGACTGGCCACGGTTCCAGCGGCGGGACCTGCAACAGCGGAGAACGTCGGTTGGGGTTCTGCTGGGCGGGTCAAGGCGTTCTCCGCAGCGATCAGCGCGCGGGCTGCGTCACCCCGTTGCCGCATACGTGCGTGCGCACGCGCGTGGGTGACGTGCAGCAACGCCTCGGTCTGTCCGTCGAGTCGCTGCCGGCTCCGCAGGATCGCGCGCCCGATGAGTTCGATGCAGTGCTGCGGTTGCCGAAGACTTAGGGCTTGATGAGCGAGCGCACGCATCATCCACGCAGCATGGCTGTGAGGATCGGACTCGCAGGCGAGCCGGTATCCGACCAGGTAATAGCGCTGCGCGATGCCTTCGTGCCCGATGTCGTGGTGCTTCCATCCAGCCAGATAGGCGAGTTCCGCTGCCGCGCCGAATGCGGACCGCCGGACGGTGTCGTCCGGGAATCGGCAGCGCAGGAGCGGTGCGGCGGTGTCGGAGAGGTACGCGGCGACCGTGCTGAGGCCGTGGCCGCCGCCGAGGCGCTCGTCAGCGGCGGCAAACGCCGCGGTGACCTGCCGCACCACCCGTACCTCCTCGTCACCGACGGACCCAACGTGCCGCGAGCCCGGAGCATGCGGGAGACAGCGTCGTGGTCGTACCCCAGCGGCATCGCGACTCCAGCCGTGGTGAACGCCGCGGTGCGCAGGAACTCCCGGCGGTCCAGATCGGCCCGCCCCAGGGTGATGCCTTCGGAGACCGGATCGTCGTCCTCCGCGGTTTCTCGACCGTTGTTGGCGAGGCCGATCGCGTCGGGGGTGAGAGGCCGCCCTTCGCGGCGGGACAACGCCTCGACGAGGTAGGCGGCTGTGCGGTCCGCCGGTCGCGAACCAGCGATCCAGTGCGCGACCGCGGACTTGTTGGTGCGGAGCAGCTCGCCGTTCTCCGCTGCGACGCGCCGCACCGCCCGGGCCAGACTCTCGTAGCTCCACCCGCCCGCCGCGACGGCGACACGCAAGCGTTCGTTCGGTTCCCGCACGCCGCTCATGCCTACTCCCGCTAAACCGCGTATACGACACCGCGTGACGGCAACGGTACCGAACGCGACCGGCTAGCTGGTGGAATCCCTCATGTCGATCCGGCACGAGGCCGGACCAGCCAGGAAGGTCGTCACCATGCCTGTCACTACCGTCCACCTGCTCGCCGAGGACAGGCCGGCGCTACGCCACCGTGCGGGGCGGTTGCCCGCAACGCCGCTCTCCGCGCTCCTACACGGTGGCCCGCGGGACCGCGGCGCAGGCTCACACCGTTCCGGTGGCTCCCCGCGGCGGCCGGACGGGTGGAGTGAGGGCACCGCGTGCGCGAGCCTGTTCGTGCACGACCCGCTCGTGTCGGCGAGCGGCCAGTTCGCCCTCGCCGCGCGGGCCGGTCGGGTGGAACCCGAGGGGCCATCCTCGGCAGGCGAACGCCCGTGGGGTCTACGGCGCATGGGCCCGGTCTCGACGATCGTCAGGTTGGCGCCCGCAGGCCGGTACGACCCGCTGCGGCAACTAAGCCTCGACACCGCCGGCATACCGATCGTTGCCGCGCTCCGTGCCGGTGGCCCGGTCACCGGGCCACCGACCGCACCCACCACCGCCACCGTCGACGGAGAGGACCCGCCCAGCTCCGAGGACTACAACAACGACTACTGCCCCGACGAGCCGGACGCAGCATGACCGTCCTCATCCTTGCCGACGACGGCGATCCGTCCGTCGACCTCGTCGTGGAGGAACTGCACAAACGCGAGTGGCCAACGGCACGATTCGACACCGGCGCCTTCCCGACCAGCCTGGATTTCGACGCAACCCTCGATTCCGGGCGGTGGACCGAACGGCTGCAAACTCCCCACCGCTGCGTGGAACTGGAGGCGATCACCAGCATCTGGCGGCGCTCAGCCACCGCCTTCCAGTTTCCGGTATCGCTGTCCGGCCCTGAGCGCCAGCACGCGGCCACAGAGGCCAAGCTCGGTCTCGGTGGGGTGCTCCTGGCTCTGCCCGTGCCGTGGCTGGATCGACCCGACCTGACCGCCACCGCGACCTACAAGCCGCTGCAGCTCAGCATGGCAACGGAGGTCGGGCTGTCCGTCCCGCCCACCCTCGTGACCAATCGGGCCGCCGCGGTACGCGGGTTCTGCGGCCCTCGGCGAGCGGTGACGAAGATGCTCGGCTCACCCGGCATCCACGAGAGCGGTGGTCGACGGATCGCCTATACCGAGCAGGTCACCGCACCGATGCTGGGCCAGCTCGACGGCATCGCCACGACCGCTCACCAGTTTCAGCAGTGGGTGGACAAGGCGTTCGAAGTGCGCGTCGTCGTGGTCGGCGCCACGCTGTTCGCCGTCTCGATCCACGCCGGCAGCCCCGCGGCACACATCGACTGGAGGGCCGACTATCCGAACCTGAGCTACGAGGTCGTGGCACCACCAGCCGACGTCAGAGACGGTGTTGACACGCTGATGGCAAGGCTGGGCCTGCGGTACGGAGCCCTGGATTTCGCCGTCGACCACGACGGGCAATGGTGGTTCCTGGAGGTCAACCCCGGCGGACAGTACGGTTGGCTGGAGCAACAGGTCGGAATTGGCGTCACAGCCGCGATCGCCGACCTGCTGACCGAGGGAGCGGCATGAGCGACTGGCGGCAGCTGGCCGTCGGGCTCGCCGACGAACTCATATCCGCCGGCAAGCTCCGGTCGCCGCGGCCACGTCCTGGGAGGTGGTGTAGGAGTTCTTCACTGGTGAGCGGCGTGGC
>CAXTTN010000373.1:0-4218 GCA_964247105.1 uncultured Pseudonocardia sp. | reverse complement strand
CGCGTGGTGCAGTGCGGGTGTGGTGGGTGGGGTGCGCGCGTGGGCTCGCGACGCGACCGCTCTCTAGCCGGCGGCGCGCGTGTTGTGTGTGCGGTGCGCATGGTGCAGCGCGGGTGTGGTGGGTGGGGTGCGCGCGTGGGTTCGCGGTGCGGCCGCTCTCTGCTGGCGCCGCGCCTGCCGTGCGGCCGTTCCGCGGCGGAGGGTGCGCTCGTCGCGGACGTAGGGTCTCCGACCATGGCGATGACGGCGCTGGAGCGGTTCCGGGCGATCGCGGCGGGCCGCACCTCGCTCGCGCCGGTGCACAGCGCGTTCGGCACGGTGGTCGACCACGTCGAGCACGGGCTCGTCCGCGCCCACCTGCCCGCGTTGCCGCCGCCGGTGCTGCGCGGGGTCGGGCCCGTCCCGGTGCTGGCCGATCTCGTCCTGAGCGGGGCCGTCGCCACCACGCTGCCCGCCGGCCGCTATGTCACCACGCTGACGATGCACGTCGCGACGCTGGGCCCGCTGCCGCCGGCGGGTGCACGGCTCTGCGCGTCGGGCCGCTGGACGGGCGGTGACGGCGACAGCCTGGTGGGCTCCGCCGAGGTCGGGGACGCCGAGGGCCGCCCGGTGGCCGTGATGACGAGCCGGTGCGCGACGGTCGCGGAGGCCGGAGACCGGCCGGCGTTCGAGCGGCGTCCGGTGCCCGAGCCCCTCGGTGTGCTGGAGCCGCGCACGGACGGCGACGCCCTGCGCGCCACGGCGGCGCCGTCGCTGGCCAACGCGGCCGGGGCGGTGCAGGGCGGTGTGCTGGCGGCCGTCGCGGCGCACGTGCTCGACGCGGCGCTCGGCGCCGCCAACCCCGGGCTCGCCGGTGCGTCGGCCGATCTCGACGTGACGTTCCTGCGGGGGGTGCCCGCCGACGGAGCCGAGTTCACGGTGTGCGCCGAGGTCGCGCGGGCCGGTGCGCGGTTCGGCAGCGCGCGGGCCGAGGTGCGCGACGCGGCCGGGCGGCTGGCGGTGGTGGCGTCGGCGGCGCAGTGGCGCGGCCGGTCGTGATCACCGGCTCGGTGCACCGCGGCCGGATGTGGCCGGGGATGCACCGGGCCGCTGATCATCGATCAGCGCACCTTCTCCGGGATGTGGTCGAGGGCGTCGAGGACGTGCCCGGCGACCGTGACGGCGGCCTGCTCGTCGAGCTTCGAGTTCTTCCGGATCGCGTCGGCGACGAGCGCGATCCGCTGATCGTGGATGGAGATGTAGGTGCTCGTACTGGACACGGTGGTGCTCCGGTCTCCGGGCGAGATCGCGCCGGGGTGAGCTGGCATCGGGGACGACACGGACTCGACCGTCCGTGTGCGGAATGCGCCCGACAGCACCAATCCTACTCCCGCAACGGGGTTGCGCCGCCCGTTCCGCTGCGCGTTGCATCGCCGGGATGGACGTCACGAGGGTGCGGGTGGCCGCCGACGCGGACGCGGCCGGGATCGCCGCGCTGCGCCGCGCATGGGCCGAGGAGGACCTCGGCCGGGACGCCGTCGACGCCGGCTTCGAGGAGCGGTTCGCCGGGTGGCACGCGGTGGAGCGGGGACGGCGGGTGTCGGTCGTCGCGGAACGGGGCGGGCTGCTCGTCGGCATGGTGCACCTCGTGCTGTTCGAGCGGATGCCGGTGCCGGAGCGGGGAGCGTCGCGCTGGGGCTACCTCGCGAACGCGTACGTGCGGTCCGAGCACCGCGACGGCGGGATCGGCGCCGCGATGGTCGAGCTGCTGCTGGACCGGGCCCGCGAGCTGGGGTGCGTGCGGGTGGTGCTGGCGCCGTCGGAGCGGTCCGTGGCGTTCTACGAGCGCGCGGGGTTCGGGCCGGCCACGATGCTCATGGCGGCCGTGCTGTGATCGCCGCGCGCTCAGCCCGGCGCGAGTGGCACTCGCCGAGGAGCCGGGGTCGCGCGGCCGGCGGTCAGGCGGCCGGGGCGCCGCTCGGTTGCGCTCCGCGGGTGGGCAGGGTGATGCCGCAGGCCTGCAGCGCGGCCTTCGCCGCGGGGGAGTTGAACACCGCGCCGAAGCCGCCGCGCTGGCCCGCGCCCGGGGCGCCGCTGGGCCGGGGCTGACCGGTGGGCCGGGGCCGGCCGCTGGGGCGCGGGGTGAAGCTGGGCACCGCGATCCCGGCCGCCTGCAGGCACTGGGTGATCTTCTGTTGCAGTGCGGGGTCGATGCGCGCGCCGCCCGCGCGGTTGCCCGCCGACGGCGCCGCCGCGGCCGGCGTCGCCGCGTCGGAGCCGCCGCAGCCGGCGAGCCCGCAGGCCAGCGTGGCGGTGACGGCCAGCGTGGCCGCGCCGCGGCGCAGGGAGACCGGGGGAGCCGTCCTGGTGGTCATGGTGCTGGTCCTCTCGTCGTGCGCGGATGGGTCGTCCGGGCTCATGCGGGCGTGTGGTGGCTGGTGACGGACGTGGCCGTGATGGAGCCGTCGGCCGCCTTCGTGCCGACGATCGACACGGGAGCGCCGGGGACGAGGCCGCCGAGCCCGTCGGTCGTGACGGTCGCGGTCGCCGGAACCGCCACGGTGATCACCTGCCCGCCGAAGTTGGTGATGGTCAGTGAGGTCCCGGAGACCGACGTGACGGTGCCGACCGCCACCGGAGCGCCGCCCGTCGCCCCGCCGGTGCCCGTCCCGCCGGTGCCCGTCCCGCCCGTGCCCGCCCCGCCCGCTGCGCCGGCGTCACCGCCCGTGTCTCCGGCCGCGCCGCTGCCAGCTCCCGCCCCGCCGCCTCCCGCCGCCCCGCCCGCGGCACCTCCCCCGGCACCGCCGCGCGTCGTGCCCGTGCCCGTGCCGCCCGTGCCGCCTCCCGCGCCGCCGAACCCGCCCGCACCCCGCGCCCGGGCGGCCGATGTGGACACCAGGCCCCGGTCGTGGGCCTTCTGCACCACGACCCCGCCCGCGAACGCCAGCGCGGCCAGGATCAGCACGACCAGCACGACCGTCAGCCGGTTGGTGCGCCTGGGCCTGTCCCAGTCGGCGCCGAAGAGGTCGTCGTCGGCGGGGGTGCCGTCCTCCTCGGGGGCGGGGGACAACGCGGCCGGCGGCGTCTCCGTCACGTTGTTGGTGGGGTGGGTCATCTTCTCGGCTCCGGTCACTCGTAACGCAGCGCGTCGATCGGGCGCAGGCTGGCCGCGCGGTTGGCGGGGTAGATCCCGAAGAACAGCCCGATCGCCACGGAGACGCCGAACGCGAGCGCCACCGAGTACGGCGCGACGATCAGGTGGAACGTGCCGAAGCTGAGCTGCCCGACACCCACCCCGATGATCACGCCGAGCAGGCCGCCGAACACCGACAACAGCACGGCCTCGAGCAGGAACTGCCCGACGATGTCGGCCTTCTGCGCGCCGATGGCCTTGCGGATGCCGATCTCGCGGGTCCGTTCGGTGACCGTCACCAGCATGATGTTCATGACGCCGATGCCGCCCACCAGCAGCGAGATCCCGGCGACCCCGCCGAGCAGCAGCGTGAAGATCCCCGTGATCGAGCCCAGCGCGGAGAGGATCGAGGTCGGGTTGAAGATCGTGAAGTCCTCGTTGGCGGCCGTGACGTGGTGGCGGGCGTTGAGGATGTCGGTCACCTCGGCCTGCGCCGCGCTGACGGCGTCGGCCGTCGCGGCCCTCACCGAGATGCTGGTGATCGTCCCGTAGCCGGTCAGCGTGTTCTGGACGGCGGTGAGCGGGGCGACCACGCGGTCGTCCTGGTCCTGCGGGCCGCTGCTGCCCTTGGCCGTGAGGATGCCGACGACCTGGTAGGACGCGCCGTTGAACTGCACGGTCTGCCCGACGATCGCGAGGCCGTCCCCGCCCACGAGGTCGGTCGCGACGGTCGGGCCGAGCAGGGCGATCCGGCGGGCCGCGGTGTAGTCGGAGTCGGTGATCGCGACGCCGGCCTGGAGCGAGTCGTTGTCGTTGGTGAGGTAGCTCGGCGTCGTGCCGGTGAACGTGCCGACCGTGTGCGAGGCGCCCTGGTAGGTCGCGGTCACCGAGGGAGCGGTCACGACCGGCGCCACCGACGCCACGTCGGGCGCGGACGTCGGGTCGACCAGCGCCTCGGCGTCCTGCAGGGTCAGCTGCGGTTGCTGGATCAGCGTGCCGTTGTTGACGCGCGACGACGCGCCGCCGGCCCGGCCCGCTGCACCGGCCCCGCCCGATGCCCCGCCGCCGCCCGCCGCGCCGCCGCCCGCCGCGCCGCCGCCTGCACC
>CAXTTN010000372.1:3095-4249 GCA_964247105.1 uncultured Pseudonocardia sp. | reverse complement strand
CGTGGCCGCCGGCAAGACCACCGAGCTCGCCGGTGGCGACGTCACCGTCGGCGGCAGCGCCACCGCCCCGACCCTGACCGACGGCCAGGGCAACACCGCCAGCGTCCTGTGCGGCAACATCCCCACCTCGAACGCCACCGTGTTCGTGATCGACAAGGTGCTCATGCCGAAGGCCTGATCGCCTCACAGTCGTCCACAGGGGCGGTCCCGGATCTCCGGGGCCGCCCCTGTGGCGTTCGCGCCGAAGGGCCGCTTGCGGGCCCGAGTATCAGCGCCGAAGGGTCGCTTGCGGGCCCGAGTATCAGCGCCGAAGGGCCGCTTGCGGGCCCGAGCATCAGCGCCGAAGGGTCGCTGGCGGGCCCGATTATTCGCGCCGAACGGCACGCCCTGGGCGATCACCGGTACGGCTCGTCGTGAGCACGATCGCCAGCAAGATCGCAACTTTGTGCCTGTGTTCACGAGCGGCTACCGTGGAACCCAGTCGCCGTCAAGGCCTGCACCGGGATGTATCCGTCCGGGTGTCACCTGGTCCGTCATGGGTCGTGGCCCGCCGGCAGCAGTCAGTTCGTCAGCGAGGAGAGACCGTGACCGTGCCGCCGGAGGCGGAGCCCGAGGACCACGCCGCCACCCGGTTGCGCTCGATCCCCGAGGCCAGCGTCGCGCGGCTCGCGCTCTACCTGCGGATGCTGGGCGAGCTCTCCGAGCAGGGGTCGGAGACGGTCTCGAGCGACGAGCTCGCCGCCGCCACCGGCGTCAACCCGGCCAAGCTCCGCAAGGACCTCTCCTTCATCGGCTCCTACGGTATCCGTGGTGTCGGCTACGAGATCAGGCCCCTGCTCCACCAGCTGGAGCAGTCGCTGGGTCTCAACCACCGGCAGGCCGTCGCGCTGGTCGGGGTGGGCAACCTCGGTCACGCCCTGGCCGGCTACGGCGGCTTCGGCGGGCGCGGGTTCCCGGTCGCGGCCCTGTTCGACGTCGATCCCGATCTCGTCGGCATCCACATCAACGGCATCGTCGTCGAGCACATCCGCGAGATCCCGCGCGTCAGCGCCGAGCGCGGCGTCACCATCGGGATGATCGCCACGCCGGGGCCCGCCGCGCAGGCCGTGTGCGACCTGCTGGCGGTCCTTCGGTTAGACAGCGTGGCTGCCCCC
>CAXTTN010000372.1:0-3085 GCA_964247105.1 uncultured Pseudonocardia sp. | reverse complement strand
GCTGGTCTCCGCGGGCGTGCAGTGCATCCTCAACTTCGCGCCCGTCGTGCTCCAGGTGCCGGCGGACGTCGAGGTGCGCAAGGTCGATCTGGCCGTCGAGCTGCAGATCCTCGCATTCCATGTGGCGCGGCGGCATCTGGAGGAGGCCCCGCGCGCTCTCAACGGGCACGGGGTCAACGGCCACATGCTGAACGGGGGACGCTCATGAGCGAGCTTGCGAGCGAATCAGTGTCGCAGCGCCTTCGCGCAGCGTCGACCGAGCGCAGCGAGGGAGTGCGATGAGCGTGCTCGTGATCGGGCTCTCGCACCGCAGCGCGCCCGTCGAGGTGCTGGAACGGGCGGCGGTCGGGGCCGACGACGTGCCGAAGCTGCTCGACGAGATGCTGCGCGGCGTCCACGTGTCCGAGGTCGTGCTGCTCTCCACGTGCAACCGCATCGAGGTCATCGCCGTCGTCGACGCGTTCCACGGCGGGCTCGCCGACGTGTCCGCGGTGCTCGCCCGGCACGCCGGGATGCCGCTGCCGGAGCTCACCGAGCACGTCTACGTCCACTACGCGGGATCGGCGGTGCAGCACCTGTTCGCCGTGGCCGCCGGGCTCGACTCCATGGTCGTCGGCGAGGCGCAGATCCTCGGGCAGCTCCGTGCCGCCTACGCGGGAGCCGACGGGGCCGGCACCGTCGGGCGGGTGCTGCACGAGCTGGCCCAGCAGGCCCTGCGCGTCGGCAAGCGGGTGCACGCCAGCACCGGCATCGACGGCGCGGGCGCCTCCGTGGTCTCCGAGGCCCTCGCCGACGCCGCACGGGCGCTGGGTGGCGATCTCGCCGGGCGCCGCGCCGTGCTGGTCGGGGCCGGGGCGATGGGCGCGCTGGCCGCCGCGCACCTGCGCCGGGCCGGGGCCGCCGAGATCGTCGTGCTCAACCGCTCGCCCGAACGCGCCGAGCGCCTCGCCGCCACCACGGCCGACCACGGCACGCCCTCCCGCGCCGGGGCGCTCGACGACCTGCCCGCCGCGCTCGCCGAGGCCGATCTCATGGTCGCGTGCACCGGGGCCGTCGGCACGGTCGTGGAGCACGCCACGGTGGCCGCCGCCGTTCGGGCCAGGGACGGCCGCCCGCTGGCCGTCTGCGACCTGGGCCTGCCGCGCGACGTGGACGCCTCCGTGGCCGCGCTGCCCGGTGTCACGGTGGTCGATCTGATCGCGTTGCAGCACCGGCTGTCCGGCGGCGAGCGCGGCTCGGCCGTCGCCGCCGCGCAGGAGCTGGTGGCCGAGGAGGCGCAGGCCTACCTCGTCGCGCAGCGCTCCGCGGAGGTCACGCCCACGGTCACCGCGCTGCGCCGCCGCGCGTCCGAGGTGATCGACGCCGAGCTGCTGCGGCTGGACTCCCGCCTCCCCGATCTCGACGACGGCGTCCGCGCGGAGTTCACCCGCAGCGTCCGGCGCGTCGTGGACAAGCTGCTGCACACACCGACGGTGCAGGTCAAACGCCTGGCCGAGGGCCCGGACGGCGACAGCTACGCCGCCGCGCTGCGCACGCTGTTCGAGCTGGACCCGCAGGCGCCCGTCGCCGTCGCGCTGCAGCGCAGCGGCGACGTGCTGGCCGCGCTCGAGGCCCGTCCGGACCAGGAGGGGGCGTCATGACCGCAACGAGCCCGCGCGATGCGCTCGGCACGGCCCCCGTGACCGCAACGAGCCCGCGCGATGCGGTCACGGTCCTGCGTATCGGGACCAGGCCGAGCCGGCTCGCCATGGCGCAGTCCGGTCAGATCGCCGATCGGCTGCGCGCCGCCGGGCACCCCGCCGTGCTCGTCGAGGTCGCCACGCCCGGCGACCGCTCGTCGGCGCCCGTCGCCACGCTGGGCGTCGGGGTGTTCGTGTCGGCGCTGCGCGACGCGCTGGCCCGCGGCGAGGTCGACGTGGCCGTCCACTCCTACAAGGACCTGCCGTCCGCGCCCGATCCGCGGCTGGTCCTCGCCGCCGTGCCGCCGCGGGAGGATCCCCGCGACGCACTGGTGGCCCGCGACGGGAAGGTGCTCGGTGAGCTGCCCGTCGGGGCGCGCGTCGGCACCGGCTCGCCCCGGCGGCGCGTGCAGATCGACGCCCTCGGGCTCGGGCTCGACGTGGTCGCCCTGCGCGGCAACGTCGACACGAGGATCGGCAAGGTGGCGTCCGGCGAGCTGGACGCCGTCGTGGTGGCCGCGGCCGGCCTGCGCAGGCTCGGCCGCATCGACGCGGCCACCGAGCTGCTCGACCCCGTGCAGATGCTCCCCGCCCCTGCACAGGGCGCGCTCGCGATCGAGTGCCGGGTCGACGACCTGGACCTCGCACGCACCCTCACCGCCGTGCTCGACGACGAGTACACCCGGGCCGCCGTCACGGCGGAACGCGCGGTGCTGGCCAACCTCGAGGCCGACTGCAGCGCACCCATCGGCGCGCTGGCCGACGTGGTGTCAGATCTCGACGACGACGGGCGCGCGGTGGATCGCATCTCGCTGCGCGCGGTGGTCGGCACGACCGACGGGGCGCTCCTGCGCGCGTCGGCGACCGGAGACATGGACGACGCCGAGAAGCTCGGAGCGGCGCTCGCCGCCGAGCTGCTCGACATGGGAGGCAACTCGCTGCCTCCGGAGAACCGCTGGATCGGGAGTTCCAACAGATGAACCGCACACCTTCGACCACCGCCGGCCGGGTCGCCTTCGTGGGCAGTGGCCCCGGGGACCCCGGTCTGCTGACGGTCCGCGCGCGCGACGCGATCGCCGCCGCACCGTTGATCATCGCCGACGCCGACGTCCCCGAGACGATCCTCGCGCTCACCGCCGAGGGCGCCGAGGTGCGTCCCGCCGTCGGGCAGCCCGCCGACATCGCGCGCGACCTCGTCACCGAGGCCCGCGCCGGGCGCGCCGTCACGCGGCTGGTCAGCGGCGACCCGCTGACCGTCGACCCCGTCGTGCGGGAGGCCATCGCGGTCGCCGCGGCGGGCGTCCCGTTCGACGTCGTCCCCGGGGTGCCGGCCGGCACCGCGGTCCCCGCCTACGCGGGCGTGCCGCTGGGCTCGGCGCACATCGAGGCCGACGTCCGCGCCGGGG
>CAXTTN010000371.1:0-4249 GCA_964247105.1 uncultured Pseudonocardia sp. | reverse complement strand
GCCTCGGTGAACGCGGTGCCGTAGCCGAAGTCCATCGTGACGTCGCGGACCTCCATGAGGCTGCCGGGCACCTTCGACCCGAACCGCATCGTGACGCCCTCGTCGGGCTGCACCCGGACGACGAACGCGTTCTGGCCCAGCTCCTCGGTCATCGTCGCGTCGAACGGCAGGTGCGGGGCCCGCTTGAAGATCACCGCGATCTCGGTGACGCGGCGCCCCAGCCGCTTGCCGGTGCGCAGGTAGAACGGCACCCCCGCCCACCGGCGGGTGTTGATCTCACAGGTGATGGCCGCGAAGGTCTCCGTGTTGGACTCGGGGTTGAACCCCTCCTCCTCCTTGAGCCCCGGCACGAGCTCGCCGCCCTGCCAGCCGCCCGTGTACTGGCCGCGGGCGGTGGTCTCCGACAGCGGGTGGACCAGCCGCGTCGCGTTCAGGACCTTGATCTTCTCGCTGCGCAGCTCGTCGGAGGAGAACGAGGTGGGCTCCTCCATCGCGATGAACGCGAGCAGCTGGAGCAGGTGGTTCTGGATCACGTCGCGGGCGGCGCCGATGCCGTCGTAGTAGCCGGCGCGCCCGCCCAGCCCGATGTCCTCGGCCATCGTGATCTGCACGTGGTCGACGTAGTGGGCGTTCCAGATCGGCTCGAACAGCTGGTTGGCGAAGCGCAGCGCGAGGATGTTCTGGACGGTCTCCTTGCCGAGGTAGTGGTCGATGCGGAACACCGAGTCCTCGGGGAACACGTCGTTGACGATGCCGTTGAGCTCGATCGCCGAGCGCAGGTCGTGCCCGAACGGCTTCTCGATGACGACCCGGCGCCACTGGTCGCCGTTCTGGGCCGAGAGGCCCGAGCGCGCGAGCTGTTTGCACACCACGGGAAACGCGTTGGGCGGGATCGACAGGTAGAAGGCGTGGTTGCCGTTGGTGCCGCGGACCCGGTCGAGGTCCTCGACGGTCCTCTCCAGCCGGTCGAACGCGTCGTCGTCGTCGAACGCGCCCTGCACGAACCGGAAGCCCTCGGCGAGCCGGTCCCACACCGTCTGGTTGAACGGCGTGCGCGCGTGCTCGCGGACGGCGTCGTACACGACCTGCCCGAAGTCCTCGGTCTCCCAGTCGCGGCGCGCGAAGCCGGTAAGCGCGAAACCCGGCGGCAGCAACCCGCGGTTGGCGAGGTCGTAGATGGCGGGCATCAGCTTCTTGCGCGAGAGGTCCCCGGTGACACCGAAGATCACCAGACCGCAGGGGCCTGCGATCCGCGGCAGGCGCTTGTCCCGCGGGTCGCGGAGCGGGTTGACCCACTGTGTCGTGGTCACTGCGTGTCTCCCAGAGGTGTCGTTCGATCTTGCCGTCATCATGGCAGAGCAGGCGGCTCAGAGTTCCTGCACGGCCCGCACGAGCGTGACCAGGCCGACCACCCGGTCGGTCAGGTGCAGCCGCAGCACCCGGCGCCCCCGCACGGCGAGCGCCGCGGCGTCGGCGCTCGCCTGGGCCTGCTGGAGCGCGCCCAGTGGGTCCGCGCCCGGACCGCCCCCCGCGCCGGTCAGCTGGCACACCACCGCGCCTCCCGGGCCGCCCTTCTCCCGCTGGCCGGTGCCGGGCAGGCAGCGCGGCGCCCACCCGAACGTCGTGAGCCGCCCGGCGCGGCGCGAGAGCTCCGGCCGCAGCACGGCCACCGACGCGTCGTCGTGGGCGTCGAGATAGGCGTGCACGGCGACGTGGGACTGGCCGCCGTCGAGCAGGGCCCGCAACGCCTCGGTGACGGTGGCGGTGCCCGGCGGCAGCCAGTCGCCGGCGTGCACGGCGACGGCACCGTCGACGAACGCCTCGCCCGGCCCGGTGCCCCCGCCGGGTGCCGCGTCGGGCCGGTCGGTGGGGTCGACGCCCAGCAGGTGCGCCGCCACGGCCGTGGCGCGCTGCCACAGCACGATCTGGCTGCCCGTCGGCCCGTCGGTGGCGACGTCGGCGGAACCGACCCCGCCGACGGCCACGGTGAGCGCGCCCGAGGTGTCCCAGCCGGGCGCGCCGGGCGCCTCCACCAGCACCGGGAGCGGCCCGCGGCCGTCCTTGCCCAGCCCGGCCCCGATCAGCTGGGTCACCCACTCGGCGAGCGGCCCGCCGCCCGCCACGGCCACCACCGGCGCGCCGGCCAGCAGCGCCCCGAGCGCGAGCGCCGGGTTGGTGGGCTCGTCCTGCGCCAGCGCCGGGCCGGTGTCCGTGGCGTCGGCGAGGACGCTGCCGATGTCGGCCCCCGCCAACCCGGCCGGCACCAGCGCGAACGCCGTGAGCGCCGCCCACGGACCGTCGACGTCGGGCGGGCCCAGCACGATCGTGGCGCCGCCCGCCCGGCCCAGCAGCGGGCCGTCGGGGGCGGTGACCAGCACGGTGTGGGCGTCCGGGTCGAGCCCCTCGGCGCGGAACGCGTCCGCGACGGTGCTCCAGAGCAGCTCCACCGCGGCGGTGTCCTCGCCGGGCGGCGCGCTCACGACGAGGACGGTGGCGTCCAGGTCGCCGGCGAGCACGTCGGCGACCCGCACGGGATCGGTGCCGTCGAGCACGAGCAGCCGGGGCTCACCGTCCGAGACCACCTCGGCCGCCACCCCGACGCCGCCCGCCGCGGCCAGGACGACGCGCGTCATCCCGGCCACCCGCAACCGCTCGTGCAGCCCCTCGACCTCCCCGACCAGCGGCCGGGCCACCCGGGCCGCGGAAATCCAGCCCGGCCGCGCGGCCCGCGGCCACACGCCGGGGTCGCCGCCGCCGATCCTGGCCGCGACGGCGTCACCGACCAACCGCTCCACCGCGCCGGCCGGGGGCCGGACGGCGAACGCCACCGCGTCCAGGTGCATCTCCCTACGTGCTACTTGGCGCCGTCGAGCTGGCCCTGCACCGACTCCAGCAGCTCGGTCCAGGACTTCTCGAACTTGTCGACGCCCTCGTCCTCCAGGGTGATGAAGACGTCGGTGAGGTCGATGCCCACCGCGGCGACGGCGTCGAACACCGCCTGCGCCTGCGCGGCCGTGCCCGTGACGGCGTCGCCCCCCGGCACCAGCTCGCCGTGGTCGGCGAAAGCGAGCAGCGTCTTCTCCGGCATCGTGTTGACCGTGCCGGCGACGACGAGCTCGGTGACGTACATCGTGTCGGAGTAGTCCGGGTTCTTCACGCCCGTCGACGCCCACAGCGGCCGCTGGGCCTTGGCGCCCTGGGCGGCGAGCGCCTCCCAGCGCGGCCCGGAGAACACGTCCTGGTAGGCCGCGTACGCCAGCCGCGAGTTGGCGATCCCGGCCTTCCCGCGCAGGGCGAGCGCCTCGTCGGTGCCGATCGCCTCCAGCCGCTTGTCGATCTCGGTGTCGACGCGGGAGACGAAGAAGCTGGCCACCGAGGCGATCCCGGCGAGGTTGTGCCCGTTGGCCGCCGCCTGCTCCAGCCCGTCGAGGTAGGCGCCCATCACGATGCGGTACCGCTCCACCGAGAAGATCAGCGTGACGTTGACCGAGACGCCCTCGGCGAGCGCGCTGGTGATGGCCGGGATGCCGTCCTCGGTGGCCGGGATCTTCACCAGCAGGTTGGGCCGGTCCACGGCCTTCCACAGGTCGAGCGCCTCCGCGGCGGTGGCGGCCGTGTCGTGGGCCAGCCGGGGGTCGACCTCGAGCGACACCCGGCCGTCGACGCCGCCGCTGCCCTCGTAGACGCCGCGGAACACGTCGCAGGCGTGCACGACGTCGGCGACGGTGATCTCGCGGACCGCGTCGGTGAGGGACGCGCCGCGGGCGGCGAGCTCGCGGACCTGCTGGTCGTAGGCCTCCCCGTTCGAGAGGGCTCCGGCGAAGATCGTGGGGTTGGTGGTGACGCCGACGACGTGCTTGTCGGTGATGAGGCCCTGCAGGTTGCCCGAGTTCAGGCGCTCCCGCGACAGGTCGTCGAGCCAGATGGACACGCCGGCGGCCGCGAGGTCGCCGAGTCGGTCGGTGCTCATGTCTGTTCCTCCTCAGGCGCGAGCCAGGCTGCGCCTGGCCGCGGCGACGACGTTCTCGGTGGTGAAGCCGAACTCCCTGAACAGCGTCTGGTAGTCGGCGCTGGCGCCGAAGTGCTCGATCGAGACGTTCTCGCCCGCGGTGCCGGTGAACCTGTGCCACGGCATCGCGATCCCGGCCTCGACGCTGACGCGGGCCGTGACCGCCGGCGGCAGCACCGACTCGCGGTAAGCCTCATCCTGCTCGGCGAACAACTCCCAGCTCGGCAGAGAGACGACACG
>CAXTTN010000370.1:0-4282 GCA_964247105.1 uncultured Pseudonocardia sp. | reverse complement strand
GGTGTCGCCCTGCGAGGGGGGTGTGGGTCCGTCAGCGGCGGCGCTCGCGCTGGTCAGGGCGGTCGGCAGGCCCGCACCGGACGATGAACCTCGACCTCTAGTACCGGAAGCGCTCGATCACCCACGCGCACAGCTCCGGCTCGGTCATCTGCGGGAACTCCTCCGCGAAGGTGGCGAGCGCGCGCAACGCCTCGTCCCGGCTCAGGCCGCGGACGGCCGCTTCCTGGAGGTACTCCTGCCGCGCGGCGGTCGGGCGACCTCCGCCCGCTCCGCGCCCGGGTAGGCCGTCGCGCCACTGCACCATCTCCTCCAACCGTCCGGCCCGCCAGCCGGGAGCCCCGTCGACCTCGACGTCGGGCTCGGGAAACGGGTGATCCGAATCGGCCGGATGGCGTGAGCGCCACTTGTGCACGGCATGCCGGGTCACCCCGAGCGCGTCCGCGATGCCGACGACGCCGAGGTAACGCTCGGTCATGGCGCACACCGCATCCTCGTGTCTCCGGCAGAGACCAGGTTAGGCGCCACCGTCAACGTCGTCAACATCATGGACAAGGTTCTCCTCAGGGCGCCGGGGTGGCTGCTCCGGCGCTCGACGAGCGCCGGAGTCAGCACCGTCGAGCGGGCGGCGGACCGGCACCATCAGGACCACGCCCGCCACGTCGAGCAGCCGGCCGTCGGGCATCCCCGGGGAGATCAGGATGATGCCGTCCATGCGCAGCTCGAGGAAGGTCTCGATCGCCGCGCGCTCGATGTCGGGCTCGCGCAGGCCGGTGGTGATCAGCACCTGCAGGCCGTGCTCCGTAGCGCCGGCCCGGATCCCGTCGACCACCTCGGCGGAGAACGGGTAGTGCAGGTCCTGCACCACCACGTCGACGGTGTGCGTGCGCCTGCCCAGGTGCCGCGCGGCGGCATCGGGGGCGATAGGCGAGCTCCGCCGTCGCGTTCGAGGACGACCTGCCGGCGGCGGTCAGTGACGTTCGACGCGTCGCGCAGCACCAGCGACACGAGCGCCCGCGACACCCCGGCGCGCGCGGCGATGTCGGACTGGGTCACCCGTCGCGCCACCGGTGAATCGTAGGCCGCCCCTCCCGCCTGCCGGGGGTGCCGGGGCGAGCACGGACCGCGCCGACGACGGCCCCGAACCCGCATCGAGCCCGCGCGATGTCCCCACGGGGGTCCCGGGACGGCATCGAGCCCGCGCGATGTCCCCACGGGGGTCCCGGGGCGGCATCGAGCCCGCGCGATGGCGCCGGTGAGTCCCGGTCAGCCGACGCGCCGCGGGGTCTCGCGTGGCGCGACCGGTGCGCGGCCGAGCTGGCGGAGCTGTTCGGCGATGGCCGCCTCCACGGCCGCGTACACGGCGGCGGGGGAGACGTGCGGGTCGACCGTCCGCGCGGCGGCGAGCGATCGGGACGACACGGCGATGTTGAGCACGCTCATCGCCTCCCTCGGGGTGGGAGTGGGCAGTTAACGTGACGGTAACCCACCGTGGCCCCGTCGAGGGGTGGCGTTTTCTCAGCCGGTGGAGCCGGGCCGTGGCTCGAAGCCGGCCGACCGGTAGGTCGCGCCGATCAGTTCGGCGGTGGCGACGGCGTCACCCACGTCCAGCGGGAACGGGGCGCCGCCACGCAGGTGGGTCCGCACGGCCTCCAGCTGGTAGCGGTGCGCCGACCGTCCGGTGTGGACACCACGATCGGTCGCCTCGCCGCGGTCGCCGACCACGCGGCAGGCGATGCTCCGGCCCGCCGCGGCCGGGTTCCACGGCCCGTGAGGCTGTTGGCCGGCGGGTTGTAGACGACCTCCACCTCGGGATCGGTGATCACGTCCGCAGAGGACACCAGCGCCCGCTCGACGCCGTGCTCGGCCGCGAACCGCTTCGCGCCTTCCGGGCGGCGACGGCCACGAGCCGGTCGCCCGTGGCGTGGGCCGGGTCGACGATGGCCTGGCCGGAGATCCGGGCCGCGCCGAGCACGCCGATCCGCAGCGGCGGCGTACCGGATCGCTCATCTCGGCGTGCTGGATCGGTCGACTCGCGGGTCATTGCAGGAGGGTGCGGAGCGCGTCGACGCTGGTGCGGACGTCGGTCAGCGGGCCTTCGCCCGCCGGCTCCTCGGTGAGGATCGTGTCCTGCTCCAGCACGTACCAGCCGTCGTACTCGCGGCCGCGCAGGTACCCGATGATCGCCGCGAAGTCGACGTCGCCGCGTCCGACCGGGCGGTACATGCCCGCGCGGACGGCCTCGGTGTAGGTGCGCCGCCCGTCCTGCACCTGCCTGGCCAGGCCGAGGTCCACGTCCTTGATGTGGGTGTGGGCGACGCGCTCCGGGGCCTGGCGGGTCAGCTCGGCCGGGTCGGTGCCGCCGATCAGCAGGTGGCCGGTGTCGAGGCACAGCGCGATCGACGAGCCCTCCAGCACCTTCTGCACGTCGGAGGTGTTCTCCACCATCGTGCCGACGTGCGGGTGCAGCACGGCCTGCACGCCGTGCTCGGTCGCCATGGCCTGGAGCCGGTCGAGGTTGGTCAGGAGGGTCCGCCAGCCGTCGTCGTCGAGGGTCGGCCTCGTGTCGTAACCGTCGAGGCCGCTGATCGCCGACAGCACGACGGTGTCGGAGCCGGTGGCGGCGTAGGTCGCCAGCAGCCTCTGCACCTCCGGGACGGGGTCGTGCTCGGGCACGTGCAGCAGCAGCGGGGTGAAGCCGCCGACGGCCTGCAGGTGGTGCTCGGCCAGCACGTCGCGCGGGTCGTCGGGCAGGAACCCGTCGGGCCCGAACTCGGTGGCGGCCAGCCCCACGTCCTGCATCTCGGCGAGCACGCGCGACGGCGCCAGCTGGTAGCCCCAGCCGGGCACCTCGCACACGCCCCAGGAGATGGGCGCTCCGGCGATCTTCCGACTCATGTACATCCTCCTCCGCAGCGGGCCCCGGGTGACTAGGCACTAGACGGTCCGGCCGGTCGGCCGGCCGAGGTGCTCCTCCGCCGCCTGGACGCCGAGGTCCTGGACTCCGGCTTCCAACTCGGCCGCTGCTTCGGCCGCCGCGCCGCCGCCGCCTTCCAGCTCGTGGCTGAGCGCCTCCAGCTCGGCACCGCCCGCCATCAGGGCGGTCAGCTCGTCGCGGGTGATCTCGTCCTTTGCGAAATCACCGAGGCTGCGACCCCGCTTGAGCAGCATGAACCGGTCGCCGACCGGGTACGCGTGGTGCGGGTTGTGGGTGATGAAGATGACGCCCAGCCCGCGCTCCTTGGCCTGGATGACGTACTTCAGTACGACACCGGCCTGCTTGACGCCCAAAGCCGCGGTGGGCTCGTCGAGGATGAGCACCTTGGCGCCGAAGTACACCGCCCTGGCGATCGCGACGCACTGCCGCTCACCGCCGGACAGCGTGCCGATCGGCTGGTCGACGTCGCGCAGATCGATGCCCATCGCCAGGAGTTCGGCCTTGGCGGTCTTCCGCATGGCGTCGGTGTCGAGCCGCGCGACCAGCCCCTTGCCCTTGCGCACCTCCGAGCCGAGGAAGAAGTTCCGCCACACGGGCATCAGCCGCACGACCGCGAGGTCCTGGTACACGGTGGCGATTCCGGCGTCGAGCGCCTCGCGCGGCGAGGTGAACTTCACCTCCTTGCCCTCCACCAGGAACTCCCCGCCGTCGTGCTGGTGCACCCCGGCGAAGATCTTGATCAGCGTCGACTTGCCGGCGCCGTTGTCGCCCAGGACGCAGGTCACGGCGGCGGCGCCGACCTTCGTGGAGATCTCCTGCAGGGCGAGCACGCTGCCGAAGACCTTGGAGACGTTGCGGATCTCCATCAGGGGAGTGTCCGTCGTGGCAGCCGTCATGGCCTACCTCCTCTTCTGTTCGGCGAAGCGGCGGACGAACTGGTTCGCGAGCACGGCCAGCAGCAGCATCGCGCCGAGGAAGAACTTGAACCAGTCGCTGTCGAGGCCGGCGTAGACGATGCCCTGGTTGGTCATGCCGAAGATCAGCGCTCCGATGGAGGCGCCGATCACCGAGCCGTAGCCGCCGGTGAGCAGGCACCCGCCGATGACGGCGGCGACGATGTAGATCAGTTCCTCGCCGAAGCCCTGGCTGGTCTGCACCGAGGTCTGCTCCAGCAGCTTGAGCGTGCCCACGAGCCACGCGAAGCCACTGACGATCATGAACAGGGTGATCGTGGTGCGCGTGGCGGGGACGCCGACGTTGCGGCTGGCGACCGGGTCACCGCCGACGGCGAACGTCCAGTTGCCGAAGCGGGTCTTGGCGAGCACCCAGGCTCCGACGGCCGTGGCC
>CAXTTN010000369.1:0-4302 GCA_964247105.1 uncultured Pseudonocardia sp. | reverse complement strand
GGATCGACCTGCGGGTGGCGGCCGACGCCGACCTCCACATCGTGGTGAGCGACGACGGCACGGGCGACACCGGCTGGAGCCCGGGGGTCGGGCTGAGGTCCATGCGGGAACGGGCCGCCGAGCTGGGTGGCGAGGTCGCCGCCGGGCCCGGCACCGGCGGGGGGCGGGTGGTGGCCCGGCTGCCCCTGACGGTCGCGTGACCGCCGACGTGATCTTCCCCGCGGAGGCGGCATCATGACGATCTCGGTGGTGCTCGCCGACGACCACCCCGTCGTCCGGGACGGCCTGTCGGCGCTGCTGGGGTCGGTGCCGGGGATCGACGTGGTGGGCACGGTGGCGAGCGGGCGCGAGGCGGTGCGGGCCGCGGTGACGCTGCGCCCCGACGTGCTCGTCCTCGACATCCAGATGCCCGACCTCGACGGGGTGGCGGCCGCGCGGGAGGTCAGCCGGGTCGCGCCGTCGGTGGCGGTCCTGATGCTGACCATGTTCGACGACGACGGCTCGGTGCTCTCGGCGATGCGCGCCGGCGCGTCGGGCTACGTGCTGAAGGGTGCCACCCAGACCGAGATCGTGCGCGGCATCGAGGCCGTGGCCGCCGGTGAGGCGATCTTCGGTCCCGGCGTCGCGCGGCGCGTGCTGGGGCTGCTCGCCGGTCCGGCGCCCGAGCCGTTCCCCGACCTCACCGCCCGCGAGCGGCAGGTGCTGGAGCTGCTGGCCGAGGGGCTGCCGGTCGGGCCGATCGCCGCCCGGCTCGGGCTCGCGGCCAAGACCGTGACCAACCACGCCTCGGCCGTGTACGCGAAGCTGCGGGTGGAGGGCCGGTCCGAGGCGGTGAGGCGGGCGCGTGAGGCGGGGCTGGGGTAGCGATCCCGGCCCCGCGCGCTCCGCGGAACACCGGTGATCGTCGTTCGGGGACACGCGGCCGCGTCCAGCGCGGCTGGGCGTCCCGACCTGGTGATCACGGACGGGCGGCGCCGGTCAGGTCAGGCCTGCACCGGCGGCGCGACGGTGGTCGGGGCCGGCCCGTCGGTGACGACCGACGCGGGCGGCGCGACCGCCTCCGGTGCCTCGGCCGGCGTCGCGGCGGGCGCCGGGGCGTCGGCGCGCAGCTCGGCCTTGAGGATGCGGGCCGAGCGGCCCAGGCTGCGGGCCGCGTCGGGCAGGCGCTTGGCGCCGAACAGCAGGACGGCGATGCCGATCACGACGGCCCAGTGCCACGGGCTCAGTTCGCCCATTTCACGTCCCTTTCTCGACGACGGATCCCGCGCTCAGTGTGCACCCGTTCGGCGCATTCCTCGACGTCGACCCGGCCGGTGCGCGAATCGTCCGGAATGGGCGGGCCGGTTCGTTCCCGATCGTCCGCCGTAGCCGTTTCAGCCGGTTGTGCGCCCGGTCCGGAGCGATCTCACGAGCAGCCCCACACCGGCGATGAACGCCACGACCCCGATGACCACCCACAGTCGCGAGCCGCTCATGAAGCTCCCGCCGACCACCCCGGCGCCCTGCAGCGTCCAGAGCGCGCCGAGCAGGGCCAGCAGGACGCCGAGCACGAGGCCGATCCATCGGGTCATCCCCCGATCATGCCCCACCACGCCGTCCGACATCCGCCGCCGGGATCAGCCCTCCCCGGCCAGCGCCCGGTACGCGGGCCGCAGCAGCTCGGTGACCGCCCGGCCGCGCACCGCGATCGGGAACGCCGGCACCTGGTCGAGCAGCGCATCGGTCGCCGTGGCCGGGCCCGTCACGGCGTCGGGGAGGGCCTGACCCGCGGTGAAGAACGACTCCAGGGCGTCGGCGAGCGGGACGACACCGTCGGCGGGCCCGCCCGGACCGGCCGCGGCGCGGCGGGCGCGGAGATCGTCGAGCAGCGTCTCGCGATCGCGCCCGCGCAGCTCCAGCACCGCGAACGGATCGGCGTCGAAGCGCTCGGCCAGCACGTAGCAGACCGCGGCCAGGTGCTTGCAGGGCACGGCCTGATCGGGGCAGCTGCAGTCGAGCGCGAGATCGCGGAGGGTGGCCGGGAACAGCGAGAGCCCGACCGCGTCGAACACCGCCTCGATCTCGCGCGGCATCTCCCCGGCGAGCAGCGCCGCCGCCAGCGAGGCGTCGGCCACGAGCGCATCGGCCACCTGCCCCCACTCGGCCTTGCCGAACGCGGGCACGCCGACCCGCACGGCGTAGGGCCGGGGCCTGCTGCCCTGCACCGTGGCGACCGCGCCGCCCGCCGCCACGTCGAGCGAGACGATCTGGCCGGCCCTGGCGTAGGTGCGCCCCCGCGCCATCCGGCCGCCGACGCCGATCGACTCCAGCACGGTCAGGAACCGCCTGGACCACCAGGTGCGAGCCACCTCGCCGCGGGCGCTGTTGATCTGGATGCCGCCCTCGACCCTGCGGGCGCGTGCGGGCGCGGCGTCCATCCACCAGGGATCGGTCGTCATGATGCCGACTCCGCGGGAAAGATCACGTCGTCACTCCTCCTCCACCGCCCCGGAATCCAGCGCGAACATCTCCCGCAGGGTGTCGGTGGACAGTTCGGTCAACCAGTTCTCGCCGTCCCCGACCACCATTCCCGAAAGCGCCTTCTTCTTCGTGATCATCGCGTCGATGCGTTCCTCGACGGTGCCCGGACACACGAACTTGCGCACCTGCACGTTGCGCCGCTGCCCGATGCGGAACGCGCGGTCGGTGGCCTGGTTCTCGACGGCCGGGTTCCACCAGCGGTCGAGGTGGACGACGTGGTTGGCCGCCGTCAGCGTCAGGCCGGTGCCGCCCGCCTTGAGCGAGAGCAGCATCACCGGCGGGCCGTCGCCCTCCTGGAACCGCGCGACCATCTCGTCGCGGCGCTTCTTCGGCGTGCCGCCGTGCAGGAACGCGACGTCGGTGTCGAAACGGGCCGCGAGGTGCGGCACCAGCATGTGCCCGAACTCGGTGAACTGCGTGAAGCACAGCACGCGATCGCCCTCGTCGAGGATCTCGCCGAGGATCTCCTCCAGCCGGATCACCTTGCCCGAGCGGCGCCCCACCGGGGAGCCGTCGTGCAGCAGCTGCGCGGGGTGGTTGCACACCTGCTTGAGCTTGGCCATCGCCGCCAGCACGTTGCCGCGGCGCTGGATGCCCTGTGAATCCTCGATCTTCTCCATCATGTCGTCGACGACCGTGCGGTAGAGCGACGCCTGCTCCGGCGTGAGCCGGTAGTGCTGGTTGATCTCGATCTTCTCGGGCAGGTCGTCGATGATCGTGGGATCGGTCTTGACCCGGCGCAGCAGGTAGGGCCGGGTGACGCGGCGCAGCCGCTCGGCGGCCTCGACGTCGCCGTGGCGCTCGACGGGGATGGCGTAGCGGGCGCGGAACGCATCGGCCGTGCCGAGCAGGCCGGGGTTGAGCACGTCCATCACCGACCACAGCTCCGAGAGCCGGTTCTCCACCGGCGTGCCGGTCAGCGCGACGCGGTGCTCGGCGTCGAAGCGGCGGACGGCGCGGGCGTAGGCGGCCCGGCTGTTCTTGACCGCCTGCGCTTCGTCGAGCACGAGCCGCCGCCAGGCCACGGCGGCCAGCTCGTCGGCGTCGCGGGTGGCGGTGGCGTAGGTGGTGACGACGATGTCGGCGGCGGTGATCGCCGCGGTGAGCTCGGCGCCGTGCAGCCGGGTGGAGCCGTGGTGCGCGAGGACCCGCAGGCCGGGCGCGAACTTCGCGGCCTCCCGCTGCCACGTGCCGACGAGCGACATCGGGCAGAGCAGCAGCGTGGGCCCCTGCTCGCCGCCGCTGCGCTCGTGCGCCTCCAGCGCCAGGAGCTGGACGGTCTTGCCCAGGCCCATGTCGTCGGCCAGGCAGGCGCCGAGGCCGAGCGAGGAGAGGAACGCGAGCCAGGACAGCCCGCGGCCCTGGTAGGGCCGCAGCGTGGCGAGGAACCCGGCCGGGGGCTCGACGGGCGTGATCGAGCGCTCGGCGCGGCCGTCGAGGAGATCGCCGATCCAGCCCTCGGCGTGCACGGCGGTGACGGGGAGCGGCACGTCCTCGTCGCCGTCCCAGTCGTCCGGATGGCGCTGGGCCAGCGCCAGCACCTCCGCCACGGTGGGGGTGGGGCGCCTGCGGCCCCGCCGCAGGAACTCCAGCCCGGCGCGCAGCCGCTCGGCGTCGACCGTGACCCAGCGGCCCCGCACCCGCACCAGCTCGGCCTTCGCCGCCACCAGCTCGGTGAGCTCCTCCTCCGAGAGCTCCTCGTCGCCGACGGCCACCGACCAGCGGAAGTCGGCCAGCTCCTCGCGGCCCAGCCCGCCGCGGGTGAGGACCTTGTCGGTGGGG
>CAXTTN010000368.1:0-4319 GCA_964247105.1 uncultured Pseudonocardia sp. | reverse complement strand
AGGACGGCCAGTGGCTGCCCAACATCCACGGCGGCCGGGAGAACCTCGACGCCGTCGCGTTCCTGCAGGAGATGAACGCCACCGTCTACAAGAACTACCCCGGTGTGATCACGATCGCCGAGGAGTCGACGGCGTGGCCGGGCGTCTCGCGACCCACTCATCTGGGCGGGCTGGGCTTCGGGTTCAAGTGGAACATGGGGTGGATGCACGACACGCTCGACTACGCCGGGCGTGATCCGATCTACCGCGGCTACCACCACAACCAGATGACGTTCTCGCTGATGTACGCGTTCAGCGAGAACTTCGTGCTGCCGATCAGCCACGACGAGGTCGTCCACGGCAAGGGGTCGCTGTGGACGCGGATGCCCGGCGACGCCTGGAACAAGGCCGCCAACATCCGCGCACTGCTCGCGTACATGTGGGCGCACCCGGGCAAGCAGCTGCTGTTCCAGGGCCAGGAGTTCGGCCAGGAGCGGGAGTGGTCGGAGTCGCGCTCGCTGGACTGGCACCTGCTGGAGGAGCCGCTCCACGACGGCATCAAGCACATGGTGGGCGACCTCAACCGCGCGTACCGGGCGCACTCCGCGCTGTGGACGAAGGACGTCTCCCCCGACGGCTTCTCGTGGATCGACGCCAACGACACCGCGGGCAACGTGTTCAGCTTCCTGCGCCACGGCGTCGACGCCGACGGCAAGCCGACGGTGCTGGCCTGCGTCGCGAACTTCTCCGGCAACCCGAAGCCCGACTACCGGGTCGGGCTGCCGTTCGCGGGACGCTGGCGGGAGGTGCTCAACACCGACGCCGAGATCTACGGCGGCTCGGGTGTGGGCAACCTGGGGGCCGTCGAGGCCGAGCAGGTGGTGTGGCACGGGCGCCCGGCGTCCGCGGTGCTGCAGCTGCCGCCGGCCGGCGTGCTCTGGCTGGCCCCCGAGCCCTTCGAGGGCGCGGTCAGCAGGCGGGCCGTGGTCACGAAGGCGGACGAGGCGGCGCCCCCGGCAACGGCCGTCCGCGCCACGGTGGAGGGCCCGCTCGACGCCGCCGACGCGGCCTCGGCGGCCGCACCCACGCCGCCCAACGGGATACCGGTGGTCCAGCCCGCGGATCAGCCGGTGGCGGGCTCGCCGGACGCCGCCGCCGAGCCGACCGGTTCGGTGGCTCCGCCCGCCGGGACCGCCGAGCTCGCCGGGCCCGACGACGTCGCCGACGCGGATCGGAGCAGCACGGCCCAGTAGCCGACCAGGATCGCGCAGTAGAGCGATCGACCGATGGACTGGCCGAGCCCCTCGGCCGGCCAGTCCGCGTTCCACGACACGGGGATCAGGGCCACCGCGAGCATCACGACGGTGGCCGCCCCGCGGCCGAGCGTGATCAGCACGAGCGCACCGGGGAACAGCAGCATCAGGTAGTTGTGCCACGCGATCGGGGAGAGCAGCAGGGCGGCCGCGACCACCGCCCAGACGACGGTGCCGGCCGGGTCGACATGGTCACCCCTGCGCCCACACCAGGCGAGCGTGGCCGCCAGCAGGAGTGCCCCCGCGGCCAGCCCGAGGGCCGACGGGAGCCCGAAGCGGACGGCCAGACCGGGCAGCGAGGCGTTGTCGACGGAGTCGGGCGTCACTTCCGTGAACGCGATCCGCAGCCATCCGAGCGCGCTGGACGGGCCCGCGGCCAGCACCCCGACGAGCGTGGCGACCGCGGCCGAGGCGATGCCGGCTCTGAACGGGACCCAGCGCCGCTGCACCGCGGCGAGCAACAGCAGCGGGGCCAGCGACGGCTTGAGCGCCACCGTGATGCCGAACAGCACGGACGCGAGCACCGGCCGCCCGCGGCGCAGGGCGATCCAGCCCGAGACGAGCCCGACCAGCAGCAGCGGGTAGATCTGGCCGAGCACGAGCGTGCCGTGCAGCGGCGAGGACGCGAGCACACCGAGCAGGACCAGCGCCGTCACGCCAGCGCGTAACCGCAGCTCACGGGCCACGGCGAGGATCGAGCCGGCGACCATGAGCGTGGTCAGCACCACCCAGATCCGGTAGGCCGTCACGGCGTCGAACGGCGCGAACGGGGTGAGCAGCACCGTGAGCAGCGGCGGGTTGAGGTTGCGCAGCTTGGCCGGGGTGTCGTAGATGTCCGCGCCGTGGGTCAGCGCGACGGCCGACTGCCAGAACGTGTCGAAGTCGACGTGCAGCTCGTACATGTCGGTGGACGGGAGGAGGCGCAGCAGGACGTCGGGATGGCGCACGTCGAGCACGACCGCGGTGACGACCGAGGCCAGTACGAGGAGACCGGCGACGAGCCGGTGGGAACGCTGCGACACGGGTCCCGACGCTATCTCCTTCCGCGTGAGTTCCTCCGAACGGCTCCCCAGCGGGTACCCGCCGGGGGAGCATGACGGGGTGCGCCTCCCCCTCCTCGCGATCCTCGTGCTGGTGCTCGCGTTGCTCAGCGGTTGCACCCAGGTCGTCGCGGGGCGGGCGAGCGCCGCCCCGGGCGCCGGCACGGCCGCGATCGCCGCGGGCCCGGTCGACGCGGCGGCGGCCGCCGCCGCCACCGTCACCGCGTTGCAGGAGTTCTGGCGGCAGGCCTTCCCCGCGGCGTTCGGCCGCCCCTGGCGCGACATCGCACGGTTCGTGCCCGTCGCCACCGCCGATCGGCGCGCGGCGGTCCCGCCGTGCGTCGCTCGCGCCGCCGATCTGGCCGATCAGGCCTTCTACTGCCCGGCGGCCGATTCGGTGGTGTGGGACGCCGACGGCCTGATCCCCCAGATCGCCCGGCGGTTCGGGTCGGCGGGGGTGATCGTGGTGCTGTCGCACGAGGTGGGGCACGCCGTCCAGTCGCGGCTC
Organism: uncultured Pseudonocardia sp.; assembly: GCA_964247105.1. GTDB lineage: Bacteria > Actinomycetota > Actinomycetes > Mycobacteriales > Pseudonocardiaceae > Pseudonocardia. The sequence continues at coordinate 1,479 of CAXTTN010000368.1, read as the reverse complement.
GACGTCGACGCGAAGCAGGCCGCCGCTCCCGCGCAGTATCCGACGATCCTGCTGGAGGCGATGGCCGATTGCTACGCGGGGGTCGCGTCGGCCCGCTTCGCCGGCCATCCCATCACGGGGATCGGGCCGGTCGATCGGGACACCGCATTGCAGGCGCTGGTCGGCTTCCGCGATCCGGTCGGCGTCGGCCCGTCGGATGCGAGCGCGCACGGCAACGCGTTCGACCGCGTCTCCGCTTTCCAGGACGGCTACGCCGGTGGCCCGCCGACGTGCGCGGCCATGACCGTCGGCGAGCGCGCGTTCACCGAGCGCCGGTTCGGCTCCGCGGCCGACCAGGCCCGCCGCGGGGATCTGCCTCTGGCCCAGCTGTTGGCCGCCGTCGAGGGCGATGCCCGCGGGTGGTTCACCGGCGTCGCCGCGCGGCCCGGATGGAGCGCGCCGCTGCTGCGAACCGCCGACGGCTCGGCCTGTCCGGACGACGAGCTCGCGGCGCAGGGCCCGGCGCGGTTCTGCCCGGCCGACGGCTCGATCGCCGTCGACCAGGCCGCGCTGGGCACGCTGGAGCGGCGCTTCGGCGACTACGCGGCGGCCACCCTGGTTGCCAGCCGGTACGCGCTGGCCGCCCTCACCGAGCGGGGCGGGCGCACCGACGGGGCCGCCGCCGTCTGCCTGACCGGGGCGTACACGGCGCGTCTGAGCGATCCGTCCGTGTCCTTCACGCTCTCGCCGGGCGATCTCGACGAGGCCGTGCAGGTGTTGCTCACCGACAACTGGGCCGCCCGCGACGCCGCGGGTCGCGCGGACGACGCCGACGACGGCTTCGACCGGGTCGCGCGGTTCCGGGGCGGGCTACGCGGCGGCGCGGCGAGCTGCTTCTAGAACAACACCCTGGCCAGCGCGCGACGGGCGGCGGTGACCCGGGGGTCGTCCGCGGCGAACAGCTCGAACAGGCTGACGAGGTGCTCGCGCACGCGGTCGCGGTCGGTGCCGAACGTGCGCCCCGCGGTGGCGACGAGCCGCGCGAATGCTTCCTCCACGCCGTCACCCGCCAGCTCGGCGTCGGCGGCGGCGAGCTGGGCGTCGACGTCGTCGGGATCGGCGTCGGCGCGGGCGACAGCCGATGGATCCGCCTTCTCCGCCCTGGCCAGGAACCGCACCTGCGCCAGCGCGGCCTGCGCCTGCTCGTTGGCCGGCTCCTGGGCGAGGATCGCCTGGTAGGCGGCCTCGGCCTCGGCCCACTCGCCGCGCTCGAGCGCATCCTCGGCCGCGGTGAAGCGCGGATCCTCGAGCTCCTCCTCCGGCTCGACGGCGGCACCGGCGCCACGCTCGGCCTCGGCGATGGCCGGCATCTGGTCGCGCACGGCGTCGAGCAGCGAGCTGATCCACTGCCGGACCTGCGGCTCGGGCTGCGCGCCGTTGAACGCGTCCACCGGGCGGCCCCCGACGACCGCGACCACCATCGGGATCGACTGCACGCCG